>NZ_JACJOZ010000054.1:0-60315 GCF_014695795.1 Phormidium sp. FACHB-592 | reverse complement strand
GTAAAACCTTGTCATTCTCCAAGAAGTTGAGTAACCACATTGGAGCAATTTGGTATTTTGTGCATCATTACAATGCCTCTCTTCGTTCTTGACCATTACTATTCAGCACTACCAAATGATTAAATCGCCCCGTTTAGGAGCATGGGAACAGTAAGCTGTTTTATCAATAATGAGGCGATCGTTCACTTGCAGCGTTGGCAACATTGCCTTTGAAGAAATGTAGCGAGCTTCGGTGACAGCAAGACAATTTTTTAGCGAAGGGTCTAGCCAACGAGTGATGTCTTTGAAAATAGCAATACATTCAGCCGCTGTCGGTTTCTGGTTGGGTGTAGGACAAACCGCAAAGGCAGGGTCGCTAAAGATGCCAATCAACCCCAGCACAGTCATCAAGGAAAAGAGCTTAGACGATCGCAACTGGAACTGTCTCAAGCAAAAGCTTTGATTCATAGTTCCCCCAGCTCAATCACATTGCCGTCTGGATCTTGGGTGAACAGTGCTGCGCGTCCAGAGGCACTCATTTGCAGCGGGCAGTTCTGAGCCAACAACCGCTCTTTTGCTGCTTCCAGGCTGGCGACCGAAAAGGCAATGTGTCGGTTCCGTCCCCACTTTTCGGGATTATCTAAGCCTCCCTGGCTGTTACTAGCAACCATCAAATGAATCTGAAAGCCAGCCACTTCGTACCAGGCTCCAGGGAAGCGTAGGTCACGATCGATTTTCTCTAGCCCCAGTACTGATTCGTAAAAGTGCTGCGATCGCTCCAGGTCTGAAACCAGCAGTGCCACGTGCAGACAGCGAGTAATATTCATAATCAGTCAGTTTTTGCGTACTTACGTACAGCATACCGAACTGCTTCTTCAGCGAAAAACATTTGGCCACGCAACAACTGCTGGCAAGCCAGAGTCAGCCATGCGCTATTTAAGTGCGTTTGAACAGCGTTCTCTATCGTGGAATGCATGCGCGTTTGCGATCGCAATCCGATACAATGCGACTGCAACTCAGTACCTTGTCATTGCCGACGGTGGCACTGCATACGGTTAGCCTTGCAGAAAGTTGCTGCCTCAAACTTTGATACGCCGTTCTACGCAGTTGATGAAACAATTCTTTGTCCCACTCTCCTTTTGTTTGACGATCGCTAGCAGCATCGTCGCAGCCCCCATCCATGCTGCTCAACCGCTCTATGTTGCTTATCCACCGGCTAACCATGAGACTACGTCCGATCGCATTTTTCTGATTGGTACGGCACCACCCGGAGGAACCGTTTTGGTGAACGGCACGGCGATCGTTCGCAACACAGCCGGGCATTTTGCGCCAACCTTTCCGCTGCAAGTTGGCGTCAATCAGTTTGATCTGCGCTACGGCAAGCAAGCCGTCAAGCTGACGGTAACGCGGTTAGCTGCTGCATCAGAGCCGCCACAAGGATTAACGTTTGGCACTCTTAGCCCTGCTGTCGATGTGGCTCGCTTGCCCAATGAATTGCTTTGCTTTACGGCGATCGCACCGCCTACCGCCACCGTGGCAGTCAAACTCGCCGACCAGACGATTCCCCTTGTGCCCCGCCCACAGTCGATCGCCTTGCCCGACAACGCTGCCGTTCTAACTCAGCAAAACCAGCCCACGATCGCGGCTGGACGCTTTGAGGGCTGTACACGCACCGTTTTGTTGGGCGACCTGGGTAAACCCGAATGGCAACTGACGCAGAATGGACAGACGATCAAGCAAACTGGCTTTGGCAGCATCAAAATTTTGTCGCCTACTCGGTTAGAAACTGCCGTTGTCACAGCAGAAGCTGGTACGGCTCGTACGGGGGCAGGCACAGATTACTCTCGTTTAACACCTTTACCAAAAGGGACGCAAGCCCTCGTAACAGGCTCTGAAGGCGACTGGGTGCGGTTAGACTATGGCGCGTGGATACGACGTAGTGAGGTGCAAATTTTATCTACTGGCGCACTGCCAACATCGCTTATTCGCAGCATTAAGGCGAGGCAGACAGGCGGCTGGACAGAAGTCATGTTTCCGCTGCAAGTACCCGTGCCCGTAAGCGTGCAGCAGGGCGATCGTACCTTCACGCTCATTCTTTACAACACCACGGCGCAAACCGATATTATCCGGCTGGATGACGATCCACTCATTGCCCGTCTCGACTGGCAGCAAAGCGCTCCAGGGCAAATCCAGTACACTTTTAACCTCAAGTCGAGCCAGCAGTGGGGTTACAAACTGCGGTACGAAGGCACGACATTAGTGCTGTCGCTGAAGCATCCGCCCACTGTCGGGAGTCGGGAGCCGGGAGCCGGGAGCAGAGGAGCAGGGGAGCAATTCAAAACGCTCTCTGGCACCAAAATCCTGCTCGATCCAGGGCACGGTGGCGCGGAGGATTTGGGTTCCAGAGGACCCACGGGCTATCCTGAAAAAACGGTAGCGCTGCTGATGGCGAAGCTGGTGCGAGAGCGTCTACAGCAGCGGGGTGCAACGGTGTATCTGACTCGCGAAACAGATGTCGATGTGCCGTTGCAGGACCGGGTGGCAATGATTGAGAAAGTGCAGCCAACGGTGGCTCTTAGTTTGCATTACAATGCACTGCCTGATAATGGTGATGCGGTGAAAACGAAGGGCATCTCTATGTTCTGGTACAACACTCAAGCCCATAGTCTGGCAGTGTTTTTGCACAATCACCTGACTAAAACCTTGAAGCGATCGTCCTATGGCGTGTTTTGGAATAATTTGGCGCTGACTCGTCCCGCAACAACTCCAGCGGTGCTGCTAGAACTCGGTTTTATGATCAACCCAGATGAGTTTGAGTGGATCACCAATCCAAGAGAGCAACAACGACTGGCAACGGCGATCGCCGATGGTGTCACACTATGGCTACAGAAACCGTAGGCGGACAGCCATCAGCTATCAGCCCAAATTACCGCCAGCGTTCGCTGTTGCGGTTGGGCTTTGTATCCTGCAGGGCGTTGCCAATCCCTTTGATCATGCCGCGCCCAATGAGACCAATGCCGCGCCCAATGACTTCAGTCAGCACATAGACCACACCTCTACCTAAAAACGAAATCGCAATGCGTAGTCGAGGCGCGATCGCATCGCGGGCTTCAAGCGCTAAGGTCACGAGAAACGGTAGACCAGCTAGTTGCGCTAACTCGTCGCTACGCGGTGCATAAATGGCGGTTTTACTAATACCGTTGTCTGTCAAGACAAGCAAATTGAACTGGCTTTCAAAAATAGCTGTTGGTTCTGCAAATAGGCGATCGGTCCGATATTTCCAGGATAAGTCATTGCGAAAACGTTCAACATCACGACTGGAAAGCAGCCGTTTGTCATAAAACGTTTGCTTGATCGCTACAAGATCACCAAAGCGATTAAGTAACGGCTGCATCACTGCATTGGCAATTTGCAGCATTACATTTTGTAGCAGCAGTTCCATACGTGCCATTGCTTCTACAGTGCCAGCCGCGTAGTTTGCATCATCGATCGTAAGTGGCGTTTGAAACAGTAAGTGAGCTAAAAACTCTGGAAACAGCGGCATTTTGTCGAGAATTGCAGTCTGCACAATATCTAGATCTTGCAGCAAAACAGTGACGACATCGATCGGCTGTGTCCCCATCTGCACCGTATAGTATTTGCCAAAAAAATCAATTACCGTTGCTTGCCAGATATCTTGCAAAATAACGCGGTGCCTTATTTCAAGCTGTTCTGGCGGCAGGTTTGAAAGACGCAATGCTTCCAGGCTGGCTTGCAGCGATCGCAGCACGGTATAAAGCAATTCGCGCTTTTTTTCGTCTTTCAAAACATCAATTTCCAGAGCCGTAGCAGTAAGGTTTGGTAACCTGTTTTGTAGCTTGGCAACTGTTGCCTGAAACAGGGCTGCCATTGGTGATTGAATGTCGTTGACGATCGTCTCCGCGAGTGCAGTAGAACGCTCGTCTGCTAAGGGTTCGGAAGGGTTGGCTATGGCTTGGCTACGGCGGTCGGGCGGTAGCGATCGACTTGCGTCAGTTGGCGGTGGCACTTGTGAGCCGAGTTCTGGTGCTGACTCATCTGATGTCTTTAACAACCGCTTGACCAGCCAACGAGCCGTACGCAGTTCACGTCGTTGCCCTTCTAAAACCAACTGATCCAGGACTGACCGATTAGCTGTTTGCAACTGGTCATCCAGTTCGGCGATCGCCCGCTCAATTTGCCGCACGCCTGACTCCCGCAAGTTGCGCCGCCAGACCGTCAGCAGATTTTGGCTTCCTGAGATTGCCGGGAGCGTGTTTTGGGGAGCGCGATCAGTGAGTGGTCGAGCCGTTTGCGCTGTTAGTGAAGTGGTATTCGGAGCTGGTGTATTGAGAGACTGGGCGATTGCCTGGATGCCTTCTGTCCAGTAAGGTTGCCCAGACGCGACTTGACGGATGGCTGTCACCAGTTCCGTCACGCTCGTTCCTTTCAAGCAGTAGCCACCCGCACCCGACTGAAACGCAGTCGCTAACCGCGTCAGTTCTAGCGTTGCTCCTAACAAGAGCAAAGGTGTATCGGCATACTGCGTCCTAAGCTGCTGACACAGTGCCAGCCCAAGACCCTGGCTGGCTGTTGTCTGCCCCAGGTCAAGGTTAAGGATGATTAAATCGAGCGATCGTGCGGGGGCAACAGAGCGATCGGCTGTCTCCATTTCATCCGGCAACTCTCGCAGCAGTTGCAGCGCCCTTGCAGGCGAATCTGCCTCTAGTACAACCTGCAAATCGTCAAACGACTGTAGACAGGCAGCTAGCCCCAACCGAAACACTGGATCATCCTCAATCAGCATGAGCCTGCACACACGGTTCTGCTGACGATCGGCATCGCGTGAATGGCTCATACGGTCGCCCACCCTGCGGTAAAGAGCAAACAGCAAACAGCAGAAGACAAAGAATCCGCTCCAACAAGGATACTGTATAAGTTCAGTGGGCAGTCGTCAGTGATTCAAAAGGCAGCGGGACTAAAGGCAGAAGGCAGAGGACAAAAGGACTAGCTGCGCTAGACGTTACCATCCTCTTTCCGCTTGACCCTTTCCCTTCTCCACCTCTTGTCCCCCTCACCTCATTACTCTTTTACTCTTCCACTTGTTCACCCTTCTACACTCCTACGGCGGCGGTAGATCTTGCGAGTCGGGCGCTTCAACTGGAGAGTTATAGCCTGAAGAGGGGCGACTAGGTTCTGGTAATGAGGATGGCTCATCGCGGCGGGAGCGACGTTCCCTTAGGATGGTGTCGCGTTGGTCAGACCAGCGAGCGATCGCGCTTTGGGCATCGTCATACAAAGCTCGTCCGTAGCTAATTTCAGAGGCAAGGCTGATGGCTCGGGTGAGACGACCTCGGTCGGCTAGCGCTCTCGCTTCATCAAGCAGGGATTGGTCTTCGGCAATTTGAATCTGAGCAATCCAGTCGTTGGCAGCGGCTTGCGCGTCTTTGTAAAGCGCTCGATCGGCGCGAATTTTGTTGGCTGTTTGGATGGCTTCTGTCAACTTGTTCTGCTTTGCCAGTGCTCGTGCCTGGTTCAGAATGGGTTGGTCTTCAAGGGTTTGAATCTGGCGCGTCCATTTAGCGATCAAGTTTTGAGCTTCTAACCGTAGCGCTCGTCCCGGTGCAACTTGCCGTGCTTGAGCGATCGCGGCATTAAGCTTCGGCAGTGTGCCCGCCGCTGCTAACTGCTGCGCCTGAGTGACGTAAGGGCGATCTTCAAGCTGCTGAATTTCTTTGCGCCACTGAGCGATGAGCGTTTGAGCATAGAGCCGCCGAGGACGACCAGGCGTAATGGGTTGTACTAATGCGATCGCGCTCTGGAGCGTTGGAAGCTGCTTTAACCTGCCAACTGTCTGGGCCAGTTGAAGCTGGAGCAAATCTTGCGTCTGCTGCTCTAGCCGAGGTATAAGGACTTTCGTTTGGGCAGCAAGGGGGCTATCTGCCCGAATTTGCCGTACTTGAGAGAGTGGTAGCCAAAGCTGCCAGAACTGCTCCAATAGGGGCGTGGTCATCAGGTTACTGGTTGCTAACGGCTGGGCACGACCAATCCAGAGCAGATCGCGAGCAACGGGCGGCAACGGCAAACTAAAGGGCAATGACTGAGCACTGACGATCGCCCCTGCCATATCAGCCTGCCCTAACTGGGCTGTCAGGCGATTAAGTAAAAACTGTCCCCAGGTCTGAATATCCAACTGAGCAGCGCTACGGGCATAGCTGGCAGGAAGACGCTCTGCTAGGGCAATCGCCTTGCCAATCACGACTACATCTTCGGGTGCACTGGCTGCGATTTGGCGCGCTTGCTGCAATTGCTGGTAGGTCGTGCGTTCGGTGACCAACTGCTGACGCAAGCGATTAAGATTTTGTCGCGCATACTCGTCATCTAGCCGGGTCAAAGCCTGCATCTGTAGCGTCGCTGTTTGCCAGTCTTGTTGCTTCAAAGCCCTTTGAATCGCAGCATTGATCGTCTGCCCAAGATTTTGCGCTTTTTGCCAGCCCAGCAGTGCTGTTTGCGCATCGGCATGAAGGGGGCTGCTAGCCGGAATTTTTTTTGCCAGGGCGATCGCCCCTGCCAGATCGCCTTGACCCGCTTTGGTGTCTGCGATCGCTAGCAACGACTTTGACCATTCTGTAACATCACGGTTGGCGCGATGGCGGAGGGGATGATCAGGCGACCAGTTTTTGACCAGTGCCAGTCCTGCCAGCAGGGCTTCTACCTTGCCCGATCGCGAGGCTTGCTCAGCGCAGTAAAGCTGCTCACTATCAGAAGCAGGCGATGGCATTGTTTGGCAATTGGGCACAGGTGGCAGTGTCGTCAGCCACAAAAAGGCTGCCACACCCGTGCCACCACAAAACGCCAAAAGACATAGCCAAACGAGCGGTGCTGCCAAAAACCGTAAGCCTTTGGTGACCTGAGCCGGGAAGCGAGGGCGACGCAACGGCTGCACGACGTTTGTGCCACGTTGTTTCCTGGCGGTGCGATCGCGCTCCTTGCTCGCTGCCGTTGGTGCTGGTTTAGCAACCGTGTCAGCAGTCTGCTTTTCCACTTTGGACTTGCCTGCTTTTTGAAGACGAAATTTAACGGCTTGTACCCGCGATCGCTTGACTGTTTTTCCTGCCATAACACCAGCTTCCGCACTCTAAAAATCTAGCGGTTAGCTCAGCACCCCTACTAGAACCAACGCGATCCCACATCTTAAGACAGCCAGAAGCAAATGGTCACACTGAAGTCAGATAGGCGGATGGTTTGCAGCTACCAGCTTTTAGCCATTTGCCGTTGCTTTAGTGTCTCTACTGACTGTTTATCAAGTGACCGTTCATCGAGAACATAGCTATCAAACCTGTAAGCAGCTTGCCGCTCTCTTACAGGTTGAGTGAACGATGTTGATGGGAGCGATGCCACTGTAGACCGTGCCGATATTGTATTAGCTACAACTTGTTTTGCGGCGATCAGGCAAAAAACTTCTGCAAATTTGCCACAATTGAAGCGATCGCTAGCTGATGCAAAAATCTGTCACATAGCAAAAGGATGAAGGATACGGAAGCTTCAGGGTTTATATCTGTTCTAACGTTCTCTTCGACTACTAGACCATCCTCCTGACGATCGCAATCAACGTGTCAGCATCAGCATCGTCAGTCAGCAAAATTCTCTGGCTAACCACTGGCTGCCTTTGGCTAAGCGCTGACGTTGAAGTTCTGCCCCCTCTACCGTCTTAACTCCTGCTGCGCTTGTAGAGCGAACTGCCTTTTCTGCCCCTGACCGCTTACAAACGCCTGAGGATGGCTGATATGCCTAAGTCTGTTTCATCAGTTGACAGTAGCCCTATGCAGGCAACCCTGAGCCAACTAGCACTAGCGCTGGATCGTATTGAAGAAGCCGTTGTCTGGACAGACGCACATGGGCGAATTCAGTGGTGTAATGCAGCCTTTGAGCAGCTTGTTGGTGCCACCAGTGCTTTAGCCGGACAACCGCTCGTGCAGGTGTTGCCTCTGACGGTCAAGAGTGAGCGGCTCTCTTCAGCGTTGCATCCAGTAAGCCACTGTCTAGCAACCAACCAGGAGCTAAACGGGCAGTATGGCTTTTCTCGGCACGATCGCAGCTTTAGGCTGACCCTTACCGTTACCCCCTTACCAGATGTAGAGGGTGAGGAATTTGGTGAGACTGACTCTGGTGAAACTGGTAGCAGCAAAGGCGTGATGGTGGTGATCCGCGACATCATGATGCAGCTTCTCCTCCACCGATCGCTGCAAAAAACGGCTCTGGAGCTAGAGGAAGCGGTTCGTAGCCGCACTGCCGAGTTAAGCAGAATCAACCGGCGGATGATCAATATTCTCGAAAGCATAACTGATGGTTTTTACACCCTGGATGAAAACTGGTGCTTTACTTACCTCAATCATCAGGCGGAACAGATCTTGCAACGATCGCGAGTAGACTTGCTGGGCAAAAACATTTGGGCAAGCTTTCCTCAAGCTGTAAACACCATCCTCGACAGCAAATATCACCAGGCTGTAACCGAGCAGTGCAGTGTTACCTTTGAGGTCTTTTATCCGCCGCTTAATGCCTGGTTTGAAACGCGCGCTTACCCGATCGCTCAAGGACTGGCAGTGTACTTTCGAGACTTCAGCGATCGTCAACGCCTGGAGTCTGAGCGTCAACAAGCCGAAGCTGCCCTGCGTAAGAGCGAGCTATGGTTTCGTAATGTGTTTAACACCACAGCCGTTGGTATGGTGGTGATGTCACCTGAGGGTGTGATGTTGCAGGCAAATGCCGCTTACTGCCGCATGATCGGCTATACCCGCACTGAACTTTTAACCAAAACCTGTCAGCAGATTGTTTATCCCGATGATTTTGAGCAGGGGCAGGTGCAACTGCAACAACTCCTGGCGGGAGACGTGACTGCGTACCACCAAGAGCGGCGCTACTTCCATAAGCACGGGCACATTGTCTGGGGCTTACTGAGCGTCTCAGCCGTACGCGATGAGCAGCAGCAAGTCCTCTACGTGGTGTATCAGATCCAGGACATTACGGATCGCAAGCAAGCCGAAGCCGACTTACGTGAGAGCGAGCAACGCTTTCGGAGTGTGTTTAACACGACTGCGGTTGGTATGGTCGTTGCTTCCCTTGACGGTGCCTTTATGCAGGTCAACGCTGCGTACTGTCAAATGCTGGGCTATACCGAGGCAGAACTGCTGACGCGGACGTTTCACGCCGTTGCTCACCCTGATGACTTGGGTCATAACATAGCGCAAACCAAAAAAGTGCTGACAGGAGAGCTTTCGGCTTACCACATAGAAAAGCGCTACTTGCATAAAAAAGGGCACATTGTCTGGGGTTTGATGTGCCTTTCGCTGGTGTGCGAAGCACAGCAACCCTTGTATTTTGTTGTCCAGGTGCAGGATATTACCGATCGCAAACAGGCAGAACTGGCGCTCCAGACACTCAATCAAGAGCTAGAAGAACGGGTGCAAAGCCGTACTGCTCAACTTGAGGTGTCGAATCAACAGTTGCAGGCTGAGATCGCTGGGCATAAGCAAACTGAAGCTGCATTGCGTAAGAGTGAAGAGTGGTTCCGCACTATGTTTGACAATGCGCCGATCGCCATCAGCCTTGCCGATGTCTACACCTACCACGTTTTGAAGATTAATCAAGCTCATCATGCCCTGTTCGGTTACAGCGATGCGGATCTTGCAACCATGACGTATATGGAGTACACCCACCCGGATGACGTTGCCCTGTGCCTCGACCTGATTCAACAGCTGCTAGACGGCTCGATTCCCCGGTTCCAAATCGAAAAGCGGTTTTGTAAAAAGGATGGGACTTGGATCTGGGCAAATTTGACAGTCACCCTCCTACGAAATCCCGATGGTAGCCTCTACAGCATGGGCATGATTGAAGACATTACGGCGCGTAAGCAAACCGAAGCCGCACTACAATTGACGCAATTCTCGATCGATCGAGCGGCTGACCCAGTCTGGTGGGTGCAACCAGACGGTTCCATCTATTACGTCAATGATTCTGCCTGTCGGGATTTAGGCTATCCCCGTGAGGCAATCATTGGCAAGCAGGTATCTGACTTTAATCCAGATTGGTCAATTCAAGACTGGCAACAGCACTGGCGCGACGTTAAAAAACAGGGTTCCTTAACGTTTGAGACACGACTTCAAGGCAAAGATGGAATGCCTTTTCCGATCGAAGCAACAGCTAATTATGTTGCCATGAACAACAAGGAATACTACTGTTCGTTTGTGCGAAATATTACGGCTCAAAAACAAGCTGAAGAGCAGCTAAAGGCATCTTTAAAAGAAAAAGAAATTTTGTTAAAAGAGATTCATCATCGTGTCAAAAATAATTTGCAAACAGTTTATAGCCTATTGAGTTTGCAAGCCAACGCGCTCCAAGATCCTCAGCTAGTCTCACCATTTAAAGATAGCCAGTATCGAGTGAAAGCGATGGCGTTGATTCACGAAAAGCTTTATCAATCCGAGAATTTAGCTAACATTAATTTCAATGAGTATGTGCAGCGTTTGGTTGCAGATCTGGTGCGGTCTTATAGCACTAATCCTGCGATTCATGTCGCGATCGAGATTGCTCAGTGTGAGCTGGCAGTAGATATCGTCTTGCCGTGCGGCTTGATGATCAATGAATTAATTTCTAATGCACTGAAGTATGCGTTTCCATGCGATCGCGGCGGCACGATTCAAATTAGCTTTGCTGCACCAACCCCCCAGCAGTATCGGCTAGTCATTGCTGACGATGGGGTGGGTCTTCCAGAAGACATTGTGTTTTCTCACGATATATCTAGTTTAAACACACTTGGTCTTCAGCTTGTCCATGCGTTTGTGCGTCAGTTGCAAGGCACCATCACGCTCGATTGCACTGGCGGTAGCCGCTTTGAAATTTTGTTCCCCCCCGCAGGCTAACAAAGATGAGTGCCAAAATTCTTGTTGTTGAAGATGAACCCATCATCGCGCTAGACCTTCAGCAACAGCTAACCAAACTGGGGTATACAGTGGTGGCGATCGCCGACTGTGCTGAGCAAGCGCTGGCAGCCGCAGCACGCTATCAGCCGCATCTTGCACTAATGGATATTCGCATTCGAGGCGACAAAGATGGCATTGAAACAGCCGCCCTTCTAAATGAACGGCACAGCATACCGATCGTTTTTCTCACTGCCCACGCAGATGCTGCTACCATCCAGCAAGTGAAAGCGGTACAACCGTATGGTTACATTGTTAAACCGTTTGAAATTCATAATCTCTCAACTGCCATTGAAATTGCACTGACCAAGCATGAGGCAGAAAAAGTTACGCAGGCGGCGCTTGAAAAAGAGAAAGAACTCAATCGCTTGAAGTCTAATTTTATTGAGGTTGTTTCTCACGAATTTCGTAACCCTTTAAGTGCAATCCTGTTAGCGCTGGATCTGTTAGAGCGTCACGATAGACAGTTAACGATCGAAAAAAAACAGGTCTACTTACAGCGAGCCAGAGTTGCGGTTAGTCGTATGATGCAACTATTAGAAGAAGTGCTAGTGTCGAGTCAGATCGATGCAGGCAAGCTCACGTATAACCCAGAACCGCTGCTGGTAGAAGCGTTTTGCCGTCAATTAGTTGCCGATTTCCAGCTTGCTATTGATACTAAAGCTGCTCCCAAGCACACTATCACTTTCACGCAGATTAGTAATGCGGTCGATCACCCAACGCTCTACAACCTGGATGAAAAACTGCTGCACCATATTTTGACCAACCTACTTTCAAACGCGATTAAATACTCTCCTCACGGCGGCAGCGTCACTTTCAAGCTGATCCATGAAGCCGAGTCAATTACGTTTCAAATTCGTGATTGCGGTATTGGTATTCCCAAAGGCGACTGTGACCAACTGTTCAATCGCTTTTATCGCGCCAGCAATGCCAAAACTATTCCCGGTACTGGGCTAGGGCTGTCGATCGCCAAACAATGCGTCGATGCTCACTACGGCAACATTACAGTCCAAAGCGCTATCGGCATCGGGACAACGTTTACTGTCACCCTTCCCCTTTCGGTAGATGGAACCCCTCACCCTGAGGGTGGCAACGGTTGTTTGGGATGAATGGGCAGGAGTACGGTAAAGGTAGACCCTTCGCCCGGTTTGCTTTTTACCGAAATAGAGCCACCACAATGAACTAGGAGTTGCTGAACGATCGTCAAACCCAAGCCAGCCCCGCTCGTCTCTTCTAAGGATGCCTGCCGAACGCGGTAGAAGCGATCGAAGATTTTGGGCAGATCGTTAGGAGCCATGCCAATGCCTGTATCGCGCACTTCCAGGTTGACATAACTACCCTGTTTTTTAGCGCGTACCCATACATTTCCCCCAGTAGGTGTAAATTTAATGCCGTTATGCAGCAAATTGATCACAATTTGCTTGAGCCAGTTAGCCATGCAAGCGATCGATGGTAGGTCTTCTGGCACTGTGTATGCTAACCGCACACCCTTTTCTTCTGCCAGTGGTTGATAAGTGCTAACTACACCGGGAACGATGTCTGCCATGCGGATCGACTCAAGCGCAGTAGGGCTAACAGCCTGGTCAAGCTGCACTAAATCGAGCAGGCTAGTAATCAAGGAACTCTGGCGATCGCACTCTTTTTCAATAAGTTCCATGTAGCGCTGACGCTGTGGTGGCTTTAAGCTAGGCGAATTGAGCAGCGTGAGAGCCGTTTTGATTGTAGTCAGCGGTGTTCGCAGTTCTTGCCCCACCGTGTTGATAAAATCTGCTTTCGCTCGCAGTGCGTTGCTCAATTCCTCTTTTTGGATTTGGAGTATTTCTACCAGATCTGCTTGCCGTCGGTAGGCGGCATTGCGTTGCCAAACCTCTTCCTGCCGCTGCACCTGCTTCATAAACAACTGCCCCAGCGTGGCTGGATTACTTGGAGTGATAGCCATTTCACCCGTTAGCTTCTGCCATTGTGCAACCGCATCAGCCAGTGCCAGCTTAGGCTGTATCTCGCCTCCGCTAGCAGAGGCGATCGATGATGTAGGAACAGTCATAGTTTCTGCGTGCGCCAAGCCACCAATTACCTGTGCAATTAAGCCTGCGTCAAACGACGAGAGTACCAGTAGATGCTGTCGTCGCTCCTGACTATCGCCGATCGCACCAGCAGCCATTGCCTCTGCCAACCCGACACCAGCTTCTATAGCGTTAACAGGTGCTTTTGCAGGCTGGGCAGAGCGTGGACGGTGCGCGAGAATGCAGCCCTGAAAGTTTTCTGCCCATACCAGCAGAAAGTACTCTCGTCGAAGTTGGCTTTCGGGTGCCAGCAACAGTTCCTGCCATGCAGCGGGTGGAGTCTCTGCCACACCCGCTAAAAGTGAATCAGGGTCAGCAGCAGGATCGGCGATCGCGCTGACTAAAGTATCGTCTGTGCCTTCTTCTCGCGGGTTCTTAAAGACGTATAGTGCTTTAGCCACGCCTGCTAAGGCGCTGTACTGTGCCAGTTCCGTTTGCCAGACTGCGCCCCTAGGTAGCTTTGCCCACACAACGGCTGGCAGTTCGCGATCGATCAGAAGTTCTAGTACGGCGCTGAAGGCGGCTTTGAGCGTGGTCGGGCTAACTTGAAGGAGTGGGAGCGCCGGA
Source organism: Phormidium sp. FACHB-592 (assembly GCF_014695795.1). Lineage (NCBI taxonomy): Bacteria > Bacillati > Cyanobacteriota > Cyanophyceae > Oscillatoriales > Oscillatoriaceae > Phormidium > Phormidium sp. FACHB-592. The sequence goes on along the minus strand of NZ_JACJOZ010000054.1, from coordinate 46,733 downwards.
TCAGTAGCAAGCGCTAACTCGTACAGCGATTGGTCGGGGGCTGGGGATGGTGACATGGGTTGCAGATAGAAACAGAGTGGCAAACTTTAGCGCCTCAACTCTGATCAAACGATGACCAGGGCAATTTCAGAGCAAGCGGTAATCAAAGCAAGCGACAATTTATTGTAGAGAAACGCAGTGATTCTGCTCATTCTTTTGTTGTTATGCCCTCAACACTACTTAAATACGGGGAGAGCGCCGATCTGGTCATCGCTCTTGCCTACTGCTTCATCAACACACACGTTGAACGCAATTGTATCAACTCTCAACCCAAGTGCAACTGCGTTACTCTGGTTTAGCTCGCTCCAGCGCTGCTTCTACTAGGGGTGCATCAGGTGGCAGTGTATTGGATGGCAGAACGCTCACGGTTGCTAAGGCTTCCTGCTGCGGCGGTATTTCAGTAGCGATGCTGCTAGCGGTGACGGAAATACTCTCAACTTCGGGCAGTGTTTCAAGCATGAGGCGGGGCTGGCTAGAACCAGACAGTAGCTTCAGCAGCTTTGGCTTGGGGTCATGTAGTAGGTAAATGAGGCGATCGTCCGTCTGCAAAACTTCTTCAGCCGGAACAATCTGTAAGCAACCCTGCCGTTCGAGGAGCAATGGTAACAGCGTGCCACCCATGATGAGCGATCGTAAATATGCCTGTTGTACCTCCGTGTCTGTCTCCCGCAGGACGGTCTCACCCAACTTCACGGCACCATCGCTAATGTACTCATTCCAGGTTCTCAGCATAGTATGTGGTGCAAATGCCTGCTGAATCTTCGGTTCGCTAGTTACACCAGTCCCCGTACTAATCTGTGGATCGCGGGGAAAGACTGCCAGCACGCGAGGCGGACGAAATTCTTCAGCCGCTTGACACGCAATCACGAGATTCACTGCGCCATTGTTCGTCATGGCGAGAAAGGTGCCAACCTGACCCAGACCCGCTTCTTCCAGTACTTCGGCATCCAGGGCACTGCTAATAAAAATGCGTCGCTGCTCTCGTTCTGCTTGTTGTCTTGCTTCCGGTGCGGTGTCAATTAAGGTAACTGGTTCATCCCGTTCATCAAAAAGGCGAGCAATTAGCAAACTGAGTGGATTACAGCCGACGATCACGGCTCCAGTGACTTCGCTTGAGGTGATTTGCAGCAGATTGGCAGCCCACTGAGCAGTCAGCGCCTGCACAAAAACGGTCAGAATAATGGTCAGAAAGACTAGCGCTTTGATCGAGTCGCCGCCATTAATACCATTTTGGGTCAGCGAAAGGGCAAAGAGTGACGCGATCGAGGCTGAGACGATGCCTCTAGGCGCAATCCAGCTGACAAACATTTTTTGTCGCCAGTTTAAGCCGCTCTTCCAGGTGCAACACCAGACATTCAACGGACGCACGATGAACATCAGGCTCAGGACAGTGATCACCCCACCCCAGCCCAAGGCGATGACACCGGCGATCGACAGATCGGCTGCCAGGAGAATGAATAATACTGACACAGCCAAAATAGTGAGTTGACCCTTAAACCGCTTCAGCAGCCGCTCTTCTGGCACCGACGACGCTCTCAAGACAATGCCTGCCGCCACCGTTGCCATTAACCCCGCCTCACTTTGAATGCTTTGTGCTAACCCAAACAGTCCCCACAAGCCTGCCAGCACTAAAAGCGCCTTTAAATCGTCAGACAGGAACCGTGACTGTTTAAGGATGAAGCCGAGTAGCCAGCCTCCCACAATGCCGAGGCTGCTACCCGTGCCTAACCGTAGCATCAGCCCACTTGCCACACTAAGCGGATCGGCATTGCCGTTCAGCAGAATGTTTAGCACTACCACTGCTAAAATCGCGCCGACCGGATCGATGAGCACGCCCTCGCCTTCAAGCAACGCCGAAACCCGTCGATCGACCTTTACCTGCCGCAGCAAGGGGTTAATGACGGTGGGACCCGTGACCACAACCAGCGACCCATAAAGAAACGCGATCGCCCAGGGAAATTCGCTTAAATAGTGCGCCGTTATACCGGCACCTATCAGTGTTATCAGTGTTCCAATGGTGACCAGATTCCGCAAACTGCCAGAAACCCTTCCCAGATCTCGCAACTCTAGATTGAAGCCGCCTTCAAACAAAATCACTGCCACTAAAAGCGAGACAATTACATCCAGCCCCACGCCGAGGCGATCGGGATACAGTAGCCCCAAGGCACTTGGACCCAGCAAGATGCCAAACAGCAGTAAAAAAACAATGCCAGGAAGCTTGAGAAACTCCGCCAGCACCTGCGCCCCAATGCCCGCAATGACGGTCAGAATGATTTGCAGCGTGATATCTAGCGATGATTCCATAAAGGCGATGGCGACAGACGATCGAGCAAGGCTAAAACGAGCAACGCTAAAGCCTCATTGTACTGGTGTGTGTTATTGCCAAGAGTGTCACGATCGCGCCCAAAATGCTTGTCCAGCGCTAGAAAAGGGCGATCTAGATAACTGCTTCTAGATTCAAAATCATGCTCAGATAATTGGAAAGAAGCGATCGCTCATCAATTTGACAAACCTGACACTCAATCGCAATCAAATTGCTGACCCTAGCTCACTACAATCACTTACTAAATGCCAGAGCCCCGATCGTGCTGACAATACGATGGTCACGAGGCAATGGTCAGGTCAGTTGGCTTTCTCAGATCAGAGTTTAGCTGCCATTTTTAAGCTCACGCTGCAAGCTAAGTGCTGCACGCTACAAAGCATGTGCGCTGCACTACCAGAACTGCGATCGCTTTCTGTAGTTGTTCTAAAGGAAGTGCCATTCTTCTCATGCCTTCCTAAGATAGAAGGTGGAACCACGATGCATACTAAGGCAGAGTTGTTCCGACCAAGCTCGGCTATCAGGAGGTTAACCAATGGTCGAAGCCCACGAATCGCTAGATTATGAGTACGCGCTCGATCACGACTGCACAACCCTGTCACGTCACGTTTTTCAGCAACTTCAGAGTTTTTCCGCTGATGCACAGGATTTAAGTGCGCTCATGAGTCGCATTGCGCTGGCAGGCAAACTCATTGCCCGTCGTCTCAGCCGTGCAGGATTGATGGAAGGTGCCCTAGGCTTTACGGGCAGCGAGAATGTGCAGGGCGAGTCTGTGAAGAAGATGGATGTCTACGCTAACGAGGTGTTTATCTCCGTCTTTAAGCAAAGCGGCTTGGTGTGCCGTCTGGCATCCGAAGAGATGGAGAAGCCGTACTACATTCCTGAAAACTGTCCGTTAGGACGCTATACGCTGCTTTACGATCCGATCGACGGCTCCTCCAATGTCGATATCAACATTAACGTTGGCTCCATTTTTGCCGTTTGCCAGCAGGAAGGAGAAGACCTCGACGGTACCGCAAGTGATCTGCTGCAGAGTGGACGCAAGCTGCTTGCAGCAGGCTACATTCTCTATGGTCCCAGCACGATGCTAATTTACTCGATCGGTAAAGGGGTTCATGCGTTCACCCTTGATCCCAGCCTGGGCGAGTTTATACTGTCTAGCGAGAATATTCGGATGCCCGATCACGGTCCCATTTATAGCGCAAATGAGGGCAACTTCTGGCAATGGGATGAGTCAATTCGTGATTACATTCGTTACGTTCATCGTCATGAGGGTTATACCGCTCGCTATAGCGGTGCGTTGGTAGGAGACTTCCATCGCATTCTGTTCCAGGGTGGTGTCTTTCTCTATCCCGGTACAGTCAAAAAGCCAGAGGGCAAGCTGCGGCTGCTTTATGAGACAGCTCCACTGGCATTTTTGGCAGAGCAAGCAGGCGGCAGAGCCAGCACTGGCACTCAGGACATTCTGGATGCAGTGCCTGACAAACTCCATGCCCGAACACCACTCATCATTGGCAGTAAAGAGGATGTGGCGTTAGTGGAGTCGTTTATTCACGAGCGATCGCGACAAGCGATCGCCGCTCATTGACGAAAGAGTTGTTGGTTTTTGGTTGTTAGTTGTTAGACCAGAATTTGACGCTGATCACTAGGAACTTTGATATTAGGAGTAGAGACGATGACAACGAATCATCTGTTAGAGATTAAAGAGTTGGGTCAGAGCATCTGGATGGATAATCTGGCGCGGGATCTCATCAAATCTGGCGACCTGAAGAAGCTAATTGAAACCCGTGGACTGCGGGGCATTACTTCTAATCCCGCTATTTTTGAGAAGGCAATTGCGGGTAACGCCATGTATGATGCCGACATCGAAGCCGGGATCAACGCGAAGAAGCCACTGCTGGAGATCTATGAGTCTCTAGTTTTTGAAGACATTCGCAATGCCTGCGATATTCTCAAACCGATTTACGATGAATCGGGTGGGTTAGACGGCTATGTCAGTATTGAAGTACCACCCGACATCGCACACGATACCGAGAAAACGATTTCGGAAGCCCGTCGCTACTACGCCGCGATCGGCAAAGAAAACGTCATGATCAAGATCCCCGGCACCTCGAAAGGGATTCCAGCCGTGGAGCAGGTGATCAGCGAAGGGATCAACGTTAACGTTACGCTGCTATTCTCCGTCAACAGCTACGTGGAAACCTTCTGGGCATACATCCGGGGGTTAGAAAAGCGTGTAGAGAAAGGCGAGGACATCAGCAAGATTGCGTCTGTTGCTAGCTTCTTCCTGAGCCGCATTGATTCCAACATTGATGAAAAAATCGACGCAAAGCTGAAGCAAGGGGCATCTGAACCCGGTAGCCGTGAGCGCCTGTTGACAATTAAAGGAAAAGTAGCGATTGCTAACGCAAAGATTGCTTACCAGGAGTATAAGAAGATCATCCAGAGCGATCGCTGGCAAGCCCTTAGCGCCAAAGGCGCAAACGTGCAACGCCTCCTCTGGGCAAGCACAGGCACCAAAAACCCTGACTACAGTGATGTGATGTACGTCGATGAACTGATTGGTTCTGATACAGTCAACACGTTGCCACCAGCTACGATCGAAGCCTGCGCCGATCACTGTAATGTCGCTGACCGTATCGAAACTGACATTGAGGAAGCGTATAACCTGATCGAAAGCCTCAAAGATCCTGATATCAACATCAACCTTGATGAAGTCATGGACGAACTCCTTGTTGATGGCATCGATAAGTTTGTCAAACCTTTCCAGTCGTTGATGAAGTCCCTCGAAGACAAAGTGAATCGACTGGCAACTGTATAGTTGTTGGTTTTTGGTTGTTAGTTGTTAGGGTTTCTGTCTAACAACTAACAACTACCAACCCCTCCTTAAGTCAACTTCTCAACTCCAACTTACCTGCGCTCATTTATGGTTACTCTGCTCGAAAATCCCCTTCGCATTGGTCTCCAACAAGACCGCATTCCCGAACCGCAGATTCTGATCATCTTTGGTGCCTCTGGTGATCTCACCCAGCGCAAGCTCGTACCCGCCATCTACCAAATGAAGCGAGAGCGGCGGTTACCTCCAGAGCTGACGATCGTTGGGGTCGCTCGTCGCGATTGGAGCCATGACTATTTCCGTGAGCATCTGCGCGAAGGGGTTGAGGAATTTGGGGGCGGGTTGGGTTCGCAGTCAATCTGGGATGACTTTGCCAAAGGTTTGTTTTATCAGCCCGGCGATATTGACAACCAGGACGATTACCAAAAGCTCAAAACCTTTCTGGCAGAACTTGACCAACAGCGTGGCACACGCGGCAACCGTGTCTTTTACCTCTCCGTTGCGCCCAAATTCTTTGCCGAAGCCATTCAGCAGCTTGGTGCAGCCGGGATGATTGAAGACCCTAAAAAGCAGCGCCTTGTCATCGAAAAACCCTTTGGTCGCGATTTGAATTCGGCTCAGACGCTCAACCGGGTGGTTCAAAAAGTCTGTGATGAGCAGCAGGTTTACCGCATCGACCACTACCTGGGCAAGGAGACGGTACAAAACCTCATGGTGTTCCGCTTCGCAAACGCTATTTTTGAGCCGCTGTGGAACCGCCAATTTGTTGATCACATTCAAATCACAGTTGCAGAAACCGTTGGGCTAGAGGGTCGTGCAGGCTACTACGAAACGGCTGGTGCGCTGCGCGACATGGTGCAAAACCACCTGATGCAGTTGTTTTGTCTGACTGCAATGGAAGCACCCAACTCGTTAGAGGCAAACAGCATTCGCAACGAAAAGGTGAAAGTGCTGCAAGCTACCCACCTGGCTGATCTGGAGACGCTCGGTAATTCTGCCGTTCGGGGTCAGTACACAGAAGGCTGGATGAAGGGTAAACAAGTACCAGCGTATCGGCAAGAAGAAGGGGCAGCCGCCGAGTCTACTACGCCTACCTATGCGGCACTCAAGCTGACGATCGATAACTGGCGCTGGAAAGGCGTACCGTTCTACCTGCGGACGGGCAAACGTATGCCTAAAAAGATCTCCGAAATTGCCATTCAGTTTAAAGAAGTGCCGTTTTTGATGTTTCAGTCGGCAGCAAAGCAAGCAAATCCGAATGTCCTCACGATGCGAATTCAGCCGAATGAGGGGATTGCGCTTCGTTTTGAGGTGAAAACGCCTGGAACCTCGCTGCGAACGCGATCGGTTGATATGGATTTTCGCTACGACACTGCGTTTGGACAGGCAAATACTGATGCCTACAGCCGTTTGCTTGTGGACTGTATGCTCGGCGACCAAACCCTCTTCACTCGTGGCGATGAGGTTGAAGCCTCCTGGCGCATTCTGACTCCCCTTCTCAATGTCTGGGATGCTCCCGCTCCGCCCGAAAGTATTCCTCTCTACGAAGCTGGTACCTGGGGACCCGTTGAATCAGAACTGTTGCTTAATGCCGATGGGCGAAACTGGAGACGACTTTAAAGAAGGGATGAGGGATGAAGGCTAAAGGATGAAGGCTGAAAGCTTTAAATTTCGAGTTTTGAGTTGAGAGAACAGACATGAGGAACCGTTCTAAGTTCAACCCTCTGCCTCCTGCCCTCTGCCTTCTGCCTTTCTCTAACCACTAATAATTAATCACCAACCACTGACTATGACGACTACTCCACTTGTTGCCCTACAAAGACCCAAAGACATTTCTCTCGACGAAATCGAGGCAGAGCTAAGTGCGATCTGGCATAGCCAGAGTGCTGATTCGCTGAATCAGGGTCCTACCAGAGCCTCGACTTTCAGTATGGTGATCTATGAGCCAGAGGAGTTTCAGCAACTGTTGGCAGCGTTGGGGTTTTATGAAGGTCCGATTGATGGCATTCATGGACCAATGACCAAAGCGGCAGTGCAGGATGCTCAAAAATCCTACGGACGCTCCATTACAGGACGGGTTGATCCTGGCACACTTGCCAAACTGCGAGAGGAGTTTGCTAAAAACCCGATCGATCGCATCAAATTTGACAACCCCAATACACGGGGCTTTAGCATTAGCGATGCGATCGCTGTGCAAAATCCCGGTCGCATTATTACCCTGTGTCCTATTTTGGGCGAAGATCAGGGCGTAACGGCTCAAGTATCTGCTTACTGCCCGGTGCAGCAAGGCAGTAGTAATCACCTCATTTGCTGTGAGTACATCACCTTACGAGGCACCAAAGCTGCTTTAGAACGAGTCGGGGGGTTAGTCGCGTCGCTAATGATGCCAGACCTGCCCAAATTTGTCTGGTGGAAGGCAACCCCCAACCCCGATCAAGTCCTTTTCAAAACGCTTGCCGACTCGTGCAACTGCTTGATTTTGGATTCCTGTTACTTTAGTGATCCAGAATCGGAGTTTCTCAAGATTCACGAGTTGATTGATGAAGGCACCTACATTGCTGATCTAAACTGGCATCGCCTGCAACCCTGGCAGGAACTCATGGCAGCCGCGTTTGATCCGCCTGAGCGCCGCGCTTCTTTGATCGAAGCAGACCAGCTTGCGATCGACTACGAAAAAGGCAACGCAGCCCAGGCGCTCCTGTATCTGGGATGGATCGCTAGTCGGCTTGATTGGCAACCGATCGCCTTTGAAGAGACGGGCGGTGACTATGACCTCAAACACGTCACCTTCAAAGGAGCCAATCAGCGCGAGATCACCGCAGAGCTAGCCGCGATTCCCACAGCCGATTGGGGCGAAATTCTGGGTGATCTGGTGGGTATTCGTATTACGTCTACCAATCTGCAAGCAGACTGCTGCACAATCCTCTGTTCCGAAACTACAGGCTGTATGCGGATGGAAGCGGGCGGTAGTGCCCAAGCGTGCCAAACAGAAGTTGTTTCATCACTGTCTGATCAAAAGGCTGAGTTTCTGTTGAGTCAGCAATTGCAGCGCTGGGGACATGATGTACTGTACGAAGAAAGTTTGGCAGTCGTTGCCAAAATTCTTAAGCTGCGTGGGTAAGCAGCTAGGTGTAGTTATTGGTAAGACGCATTTCGACTTCGCTCAATGCTCTCAGTCCTGTGTATGAGCAGGTTGAGCGCAGTCGAAACCCGCTTTCTAATCGCTTCAGGGTCAGTTTGAAAGGTCTGTTGGGACGCTGCTTAAGACTACTGAACCGCAGGTTCTTCTACAGGACGAACGATCGTTGAGTCTGGAGTAACCTGGGGTCTAAAGATGGCTTGCAGCGATTCTTCTAGGGTGGGAGCCATTACAATCCGGTTTTCGTAGGCAACAATGACTCGTACCAGGGTTGGCAGACTATTTTGAGCGGCTTCCAGATACAAGGGTTCTACATACAGCAGCGATTGTTCGATCGGCACAATGAGTAAATTGCCCTGAATTGCCTGTGAACCCTGGCGATTCCAGAGGGAAATTTGTTGCGAAATCACTGGGTCCTGGTTAATACGCGCCTCGATTTGCTCAGTCCCATAAACCAGGCGTTCTTTTGGAAAGGTATATAACAATAATTTGCCGTAGTTCTCCCCGTCCGATCGCGCAGCTAACCAAGCAATCAAGTTGGTACGTTGGCGCGGCGTGTAAGGCAGCAGCAGAATGAACTCTTCAAACGGCACACCCGGCAAACTGGTAATGAGGTAATAAGGTTCAACGGGACGAGCTTTGTTACCATAAACTTCATTGGGAATCTGCCACTGGTCTTCCCGGTTGTAAAACACCTGTGGATCAGTCATGTGATAAACCAGTAGCCGCTCTGATTGCAGCTTAAAAAAGTCCACCGGGTAGCGAAGATGGCTCTGCAAACTTGCGGGCATCGCCGTGAGTGGTTTGAAGAGACTGGGAAAGATGCTTGACCAAGTGGTAATGATTGGGTCAGTGGGATCAGCAACATAAAAAGTTACAGAGCCGTGATAGGCATCGATGACGGCTTTGACAGAGTTGCGGATGTAGTTAATGCCTTCGCTCCCTAAGTCAGAGTAGGGATAGCGATCGCTCGTCGTATAAGCATCCACAATCCAGTAAAGATAATTTTGATCCGTCGCCCCAGCTTCAGAAGCGTCGGCTGTTACCAGATAGGGATCGCTGTCATAGCGTAGAAAGGGAGCGATCGCCTGAACCCGATGTTTGATGTTACGCCGGAACAATACCTTCGTTTCGGACAAAAAGTTGCGGGTAAACAAGATTCGCCAGTCGCGCAGATAACCAGCAAATAAGCCCTGCCGCCACCAGGAACCAATGTTGATGCCACCCCGACCACTGTAGACAGTGTAGGCATTGTCGCTGCCGCTGGGATAATCTAACTCCCGCGTTAGCGTTTGAGTCATAACGTAGGTGTTGGCAATTTCACCGTAATAAATGCGGGGTTGACCAATGGGAATACTGGCACGAACCGCAGGGCTAGAGGTTGTTAGTGCTTCCGCTTTGCCCCCCGTAATATCCTTCACAAAATACTCCGGCAGACCGCCAGCCCCAACAGTATTCACTGGGCTAAGGGTAAAGCCATAACCGTGTGTGTAAATGAGATGACGGTTGACCCAGGTCTGTGCTTCTTGAGGAACGGCGCTGTAGTCAAGTTCCCGTGCAGCGATGAGCACCTGCCGTTGTTCTGTTGGAGCCTTACCAGCATCGGGGATTGGGCGATCGCGGGGCGTTGTAGGCGGACGAGCAGGCACATCAGTTTGCAGGGTGTAGCGATCGATATCTGCGGCAGGAAAACGGTAGTAGGGACGAATCTGTTGCAATTGACGATTCGTTTCCAGCAGCGGTCGTTGATCCCACAAGCGAATGTTGCGAATGGTCAGCTCATTGGCAGCTAGGTCTGCCTCGGTCAGGTTTCCCTGGGGGTCAAAGTTCTCAGCGTCGATTACTTCCAAGCCAAACGCCTGACGGGTGAGCGCGATCGTGCGTTCAATAAAGGGACGCTCACGCGCCAGTTCATTCGGCTGCACAATCAAATACTGCACGGCTTCAGGCACAACGACCCCGGCAACAACCAGCAAGCCCAGCAAACCTAAGCCTACGTTCAGCCCGAACCAATGGGGTAACCTGCGAGACGACTTAGGTTGCCAGAGAACGGTACGCCACAATAGATAGAGCGCGATCGCCAGAGCGCTCAGACTCAGCCCCGTATAGATGGGAAGTTGCGCCACCACATCGGTATAACTTGCACCAAATGCCACGCCACGGGGCGAATACAACAATTCATACCGACTCAACCAATAGCTCAACGCAATGGCACCCAGCAAACCGCTGCCAACCCCACATAGGTGCCGCTGCTGCATGGACGAAAACCCAGCAAAGTAACCTTGACTCAAGCTGCCGCCTGACAACAAGTAAGTCAGTGTGACCGCAAGAAAGGTATACAGAAACAGCCCAAACAGCCACAGTTCAATTAATTCCCATAGCGGTAGGGCAAAGATGTAAAAACTAATATCCCGCCCAAACAGCGGTTCTGATGTGTTGAATGCAGTAGGATGCCAGGCTTGCAAAACGATCGCCCACTGTTTTGACAACAACCACCCAAGCAACAGAGTGAAGATGACCGCGAGCGCCCCCAAACAAAAGCGAGGATAAAGGAGCAGCACGATCGCCAATCCCAATACTCCACCTAGCAGCCAGCTTTGACCAAGCAACGGGGCGATCGTCTGCCAGAGATGGCTGGGGTTAAGGCGAGACGCAAAGGTGCTAGAAAGCGTGGCACCATCCTGCCAGTAGTGGATGGCAAGCTGACCGTAATACAGCAGCAACAACCCCACCAACACGCTAAGCCCCAAGACAAGGGGCAGGAGCGATCGCAGCCCTAAAGCAGCACTTGACGGAAAAGATGATGGGGAGACGCGCGATCGCAGGACATAAGGAGCAAAAAGCGACGGTTTGTGTGCCTCACTTCTAAGCCCATCACCGTCACGAGCTGTCGGCGCAGGAGCAGTCCGTAATCGCTGGGCTAAGACCAGATTACCCAGCAAGTAAACGGCTGTGAACCCCGTCACCACGACTAAAAGAACCAGTTGCACCTGAGATTTGAGTAGGAAGACAGAAAGGTAAGCGACCTCCTGAAACCAGAGGAACTCGGCTCCTAAACGGCAAACTAAATCAAGTAGTAGCCCTATTCCCAGGAGAACAGTAACCAGTTGAAAGAGGCGTTTCCAGTTCACAGGCATAACCAGCCACAACAGCGGCAGCAATCGCTCCAAGAGCAAGTTCTCAGAATCATTCTCATCCTTACAGCTTTGCAAGCTAATCAGCGATGATGCTGATCTAAAGATCGGTTCTGAAGACAAACGTTGGGCTTAAATGATGCTACTAACCGACCATCCTAGAGTTAACCCTAGCAAGGCAGTGATCATCAAGAGCCAAAATGATTTAACCACACTGAAGCCGCCGGAGCTTAACTCTAATCTGGTTAACGTTTCGGCTGCAAGAATAGTAACCAGCTTCAGAAAAATGTGGATCCATAACAGCATGACAGACAGTAACGCCGCTGCAACAACTAGCAATATAAAAGCGCTGGTATCTGACCGTAACCAATGCGAAAACCACTGTTTAGACTGAAACTGGGGAAAGGTAAAAACCATTGTTACTAAAAAGACTCCAGCGATCGCTAGTGTCCAGTTAACCCAGATAAAGGGAAATTCTGCCAGGAACATCCCTACCGTACTGTAGGCAGAAAACAGCAGGATTAGCGCAGCCCATGGAAAGGTTTTTGTTAATGATCTTGAAGAAGAAAGTAGCATAGTATGATTTCCTTAAAGAATGGGAATTAAATAAGTTCGATATTTGGTACGGGCGGGTTTTGTTGTCAAAGCCATTGCAGGATGCCGTTTGGTCTGCTAAGCCGCCCGTATAGTTTGCGGCTTGATTAAATTCACGATCCTAAGCAAGTTTTTCAGCGTCTTCAAGTGAAGGATGCCCCAGAAGGAGCGGTGAAACCTCCCACTTAAGAAAAGTCTTTAACGATGCTTTAGCTAATTTCAAACATTTAATAACAGTCTTTCTAGCGAACGTTGAGAATGGGGAGTTGCAATAAACTCTTTCCCTTCTTTCCTTTTTGCCTATTTATTAGTTGGAGCAAGTCAATTTCGATCGAGGCAAAATTTTTGTTTGTTAGCAGCATATTGATGGTTTCTCTCGCCACACCAGTTTCGGTTCCCATTGCTATGTCAATATGCACTTGTTCTAAGCAGGGGTATCATGCACTCCTCCTGTCATGGTGCCAATTGCGTCTCTTGACTGCAATCCTTCCATCGGGCATCGCTTTTGTGCAAACGCGGCTCTGGCAAAGTCGGGCAAAGGTTGAATCCAACAAACACTTGCAACGATTTAGAGTTACTCATCTCAGCTCATTGCTGCTCAATAACCAATGAGTTAACTGCCTCGCAATATGACCCGTGCGATCGTGCCTCTTTTGACAACGGTTGAGAATAGCTCCCAGAGGACTTTGGAGGTAAATGATTTTGCTGTCACTGCTCTGATGCAGTATTGCCAGTATTGAACTGCGACCCAAACGGAGTGCTATCTCAAAGAGGCAACCATTTGTTGATCTGAGTTTGCTCTGGTGCCGCTTTACACCCCATAAATTTCTCTCTTGAGAGATAGTTGCTGCAAACGCTTAATGTGATTTGCGATACAGAATTACGGTTAGCAGAATTGATGAAATGTACCCATCAGTTGTTCCTCAAGAATCTGCACTTCGGTTAAGGGGAGTATTCAAGGGGGTTCAGCGTCGGTAGATTTTCTCCTCGCTAGTGAAGCTCATGAGTCCAGGGTAAACCAGGCATCTATGGGTACTTATCCGATTGGGGTTTGCTTGAGCTATCTTCACCACCAATTCCTGTTTTCATTCAGTTCAACCAAGGAAGCTTAGAAGCATGTATAAACTTTTGCCTAAGTCGCGATCGAGGCAAAGAAGGCGTAGGTTGCCTTTCAATTTAAAAACCCTCCGGATCCATCGCGAATGGCTGTCGCCTGAGTGGTATAGCAAACGGCTTTCTCCAAGCTGGCAAGCCTGTATTCCTTTGGCATTGCTTATTGTCGTCGGCTGGAGTGTTGCTGCCTCTGCTCAAGCGCCGACGCCGCCGACAGTGGAAAGTGTCGCTGAAAGTGTTGGCGGCTTGAAAGTTGGACTTGACACCATGTGGGTTATGGTGGCTGCCATGCTGGTATTTTTCATGAACGCTGGTTTCTGTATGTTGGAAACTGGTTTTTGCCGTCAGAAAAATGCAGTGAACGTGCTGGCAAAGAACCTCATTGTGTTTGCCTTCTCCAGCATTGCCTTCTGGGTTGTAGGCTGGGGTCTCATGTTTGGCAACGGCAACCCCTTCTTTGGCACAGAGGGTTTACTTTTTCTGTCTGGTGCTGACAACAGCCCTCTGACGGGTGATGCTTACCAGGGTGCCTATAAGTCCATTGCTTGGGCGGGAGTACCACTGCTAGCTAAGTTTTTCTTTCAGCTTGTCTTCGCTGGCACGGCTGCCACAATCGTCTCTGGGGCAGTAGCAGAGCGGATCAAGTTTATTGACTTTCTAATTTTCAGCGTGCTGCTGGTTGGTATTGCTTACCCCATCACAGGGCACATGGTCTGGGGCGGTGGTTTACTAGCTACCTCTGGATTCTGGGATTTTGCAGGCTCTACAGTCGTTCACTCAGTAGGCGGTTGGGCTGCTTTGATGGGCGCGGCGCTGCTTGGTCCCCGGATTGGCAAGTACAACAGCGATGGTTCGTCAAATGCGTTTCCTGGACACAATTTGTCGATCGCCACGTTGGGCTGCTTGATTCTTTGGCTCGGTTGGTTTGGGTTCAACCCTGGCTCGACAATGAGTGTTAATCCTTTGATTGCACACATTGCCATGACCACAAACCTTGGGGCAGCGTTTGGTGGCGCAGCAGCAACCATTACGGCATGGATTGTCTTGGGTAAGCCCGATCTATCCATGGTGATCAACGGTATTCTGGCAGGTTTGGTTGCCGTTACTGCTAGTTGTGCTTTCATTCCAGTTTGGGCTGCGGCTGTCATCGGAGCGATCGGCGGTGTTATCGTTGTCTACGCTGTCTTATTGCTTGACAAGCTCAAGATTGATGATCCAGTTGGAGCTATTCCTGTGCACCTGGTTAATGGTCTTTGGGGTACGCTAGCCGTTGGTCTTTTTGCCACTGGTCCTGGTGTCACGAAATTTGGCACCGAGCTATACGCAGAAGGGTTCGGTCCTAAAGCGGGTCTATTCTTAGGCGGTGGCATTGCACAGCTTTGGACTCAATTCATTGGTGCAGCTTTAGTTGGTCTCATCACAGTTGTGTTGTCAACCCTCTTCTGGGTCGCGCTAAAGTCAACTTTGGGCATCCGAGTTTCGCCAGAGGAAGAAGTGCTAGGTTTGGACATTGGCGAACATGGCATGGAAGCCTATGCTGGCTTCATCAAAGATCCAACTGACGTTCATGCTGGTGAACCTGCTGCTGTACAGTCTACAAGGGGTGTTGCTGGTTCTCCTTACTAGCGTCACAGCTAGTACGTCACAGCCAACGTGTTTTGTCCGTGTTGTAAACGGTAGAAGGCTAAGGTTGGATGGGTGAGTAACTAATCTTCTGGGCACAGTATCAAAGCTTGTCAAATACCGATGCCACTGCACTCTTGGAAGCAATTTCAAGGATGCGGTGGTATCAGTGTTTGGGTTTCTTCAAGGCATTCATGGGAACCTAAAATGCTCGAAGTCCTGGGTAAGATAGTAACTGCTGGTTAATGAAATGCTTTTGAATAGCGATAACCGTGGCTTGGGTGCGATCGCGCACATCTAGCTTTTGCAAAATGGCATGAACATAAACTCGTACTGTTGCAGGTGGCAATATGCGCGGCAGACCATTGGGTAACTGTTAGGTTGATTATGTTCGTACCAGAGAAGTTCTAATGAGTTTGGTACGCGAGGCAGGTAGAGCGATTTGGTCTACCCTGATAAACGCCGGAGGAGGGCAATCGGTGGCAAGAAGGCATTGATGTGGTGATTGGTTTACTCGAAACCCATAATCGGCAGGAGACGGCACAACGGGCAGACGGGTTGGAAGTGCTGCCCCGGTAACAAATTAACTGCTCTGGAACGCTTTTGTCTGAGATGGATACGGAGGCAATTGTTGCTCGTCACCCACAACTGGTTCTAATTGATGAACTGGCGCATACCAATGTCCCTGGCTCTCAGCGAGAAAAACGCTATCAGGATGTGGAAGTTGTTTTGGCAGCAGGAATTGATGTTTATTCAACGGTCAACATTTAACATCTAGAGAGCCTGAATGATCTCGTTGCTCGGATTACAGGTGTTGTGGTACGAGAGCGAATTCCCAATCGTCTGTTGGAAGCTGCCGATCAGGTAGTACTCATTGATGTCACACCAGAGACGTTAGAAGAACGGTTGAAGGACGGTAAAATTTATGCCCTTGAAAAGTTGATCAGTCCTTGCAAAGCTTTTTCCAACAGCGTAATTTGATTGCCTTGAGAAAATTGGCACTGCGAGAAGTTGCTGACAACATTGAAAAAGAGGCACTTGAACGCGCCTCAAATGGAACAAAGCTTGATGCTTCTTATTGCAACATTTATGAACGAGTTTTAGTCTGCGTTTCAACCTATTCAAATGCGATTCAACTGATTTGACGGGGTGCTCGGACTGCCAAGTATATGATATGCCCGCCCCTTTTTATTGCCTGTTTGTCGCTAGCTTCGATCGCTTCCTCACTAAAGTAGAGAGGTTGCATATTGAAACGTATAAAAGACTCTGTAAAGAGTTTGGTGGCAAGTTTATTCGAGTGAGAAACGATGACAAAGCAATGGCAATCGCAGCGGTTGCTAGAAACTATCACATTAGTCAAATTGTGATTGGTGAAAGCCAACGCTCACGATAGAAGTTAGTGCTGCATGGCTCACTCACCCATAAGCTGCTGCGATTGCTCAAAAACATTGACGTTCACATCATTGCAACGGATAAAACAGATTGAATGCCGCTGTATACTCGATCGCTGCGATACTTTAAGTAGCGCGTGCACGCGCTACGGTACAGTTAAGTAATAGTCATGCACGGATGCCGTAGCCAGCTTTCCCTTAACTGCAAGCTGCGGGCAATCCTTACCAGTGGCATCTTTTGCCGCCGCCAATCAATAATGGGTTGTGTATCACTGATGCGCTGTGGCTTCGGGTGTTTCACAAGCTGTCGGCTACAATCAAAGTGCTTGCTGTTCTGATGGCGATGACGGGTGGTGCCGTCTTGATTGATGCCGTTTGAGCTAAAAACCGGGCACCTTAACAGCAGTATTGTCATCGAGCCACACGTTAAGTAATCACGCTACTGCCTTCCCTTTCACTCTTTTTTCTACAACCTGGATTAAATGGGATAACCCAAAACCTTCCTTTCCCCACTCCCGCAAAAGACACACAAATGTCAGCACTCCAGTTTCTCCTGCTCGAAGACAAGCTACAGGATACAAAAGCTATCCAAAGTATGCTGACGGACGGCGGGATTAACCATGAGCTGCTGCGGGTAGACACTCGTGCCGACTTTGTAACAGCGCTTAAAAACCAGGTGTTTGACTTGATTCTGGCGGCTTATGCCCTGCCTGGGTTTGATGGCATTACGGCACTAGAAATTGCCAATAATCTATGTCCTGATGTGCCCTTTATTTTCGTCTCTGCCAGTTTGGGCGAGGAAGTGGCGATCGAAACCCTCAAACGCGGAGCAACCGATTATGTGCTTAAACAACGGCTGGGGCGGTTGGTGCTCTGCGTGCAGCGAGCCTTGCAGGAAGCCCAGGAACGACGCGAACGCAAACAGGCAGAACAGATGCTGGTCGAGCAGAAACAACTGCTGGAACTCATTGCCTCAGGGCAACCTTTAGAGGTCTGTCTTGCAGCGGTATGTGCCTCTGTGTCTCGGCTGAGTCCCCGCACGTACGCCTGCTTCTTGCAGCCGGATGTCCAACAAGATTTGTGCGAGGCTCACGGTACTCTAGCGTGTCATTGTACACCTGTGCTGGGCGCAGACGGTCTACCTCTCGGTTCGCTGATGCTAGCGTTTGATGAGGCGCGGCTGCCAACCCCCTGGGAAAATCAATTGGCAAACTTTGGCACTCAAATTGCCAGCATTGCGTTTGAGCGCGATCGCGCCAGTCTTGCTGTGCGCCAGAACGAAGCCCGCTTTCGCACAGTGGCTGCTAACTTGCCGAATGCGGCTGTCTTTATTGTGGATCACGAGTTGCGCTATCTGCTGGCAGAGGGCAAAGCGCTCCAAGAGGCAGGCCTGACGGCTGGAGCCTTTGTGGGTAAAACACTTTGGGAAGCCCTCGACCCTATCCTCGCTAAGCGGTATGAACCCTCCTACCGCCAGGCTCTTGGTGGCGAATCATTCACCGTGGAGCATTATAGCCACGATCGCTATTACGTCTCACATGGTGCACCGTTACGCAACAATCGGGGTGAAATTGACGCAGCGCTAGTAGTCTCCTACGATATCAGCGATCGCAAGCAAACCGAAGCTGACCTGCGCGAGAGTGAAGCCCGCTTTCGGTTAGTGGTTGACAGTGCCAAAGAATATGCCATTTTCACCCTCGATCTCAATGGCATGATTACAAGCTGGAACGCTGGTGCTGAACGCCTAGTAGGGTATCAAGAAGCCGAAATCATTGGTTGTCACGGCAGCATTATTTTCACGCCAGAAGACATTGAACAGGGAAAAGCCGACCTGGAAATGAAAACTGCCCTGGCGGAAGGACAGGCAATCAATGAACGCTGGCATGTGCGAAAAGACGGCAGCCGCTTTTGGGGCAGTGGCTTAATGATGCCCTTGCAATCGGAAACAGGCGATCTGCAAGGGTTGGTTAAAATCATGCAGGACAAAACGGCACAACGGCAAGCAGACGAACGCTTCCGGTTGCTTTATAACACTACCAGCGATTTACTCGCGACCGAGCAACCGCTCATGCTGATGCACAACCTGTTTAGCAAACTCTCAGCCCAGCTAGATTTGCATTGCTACTACAGCTACCTGGTTGAGGAAAAAGACAACCGCCCTATGCTGCATTTGAGGAGCTATGGAGGAATTGCTGATGCAGAGGCGTACTCGATCGAGTGGATTGAGTTTGGTCAGTACCTCTGTGGACAGGTCGCCCAAGAGCGGCAGCAAATTGTCCTCAATCAAGCGCAAATTGCCACTCATCCTAATGCCAAGTTGCTTTACTCAGGCGGCTTTACCGCTTATGCAGGGCAACCCTTGATTGTACAGGGACAGTTACTAGGGACCCTTTCTTTTGCGAGCCGCACTCGCATTAGCTTTACCCCTGAAGAACTCGACCTGTTGCAATCTACTTGCGACCAAATGGCGATCGCCCTTGAACGAGCCAATTTAATCCAGTCGATTCAACAACAGGCAGAGGAACTACAACGAGCCAACCAGGTTAAGGATGAATTTTTAGCTGTGCTGTCGCACGAACTGCGATCGCCCCTCAACCCCATTCTAGGCTGGGCACGGATGTTGCAATCAGGCAAGCTCGATGCTGCCCGCCAAGCCGACGCACTGGCAACGATTGAACGCAATGCTCTACTGCAATCACAACTGATTGAAGACTTGCTTGACATTTCCCGCATTATGCAAGGCAAGTTGTTGTTAACAGTGGCTCCTGTCAATTTGACCTACGTGATTGCGGCGGCGGTTGAGACCGTGCGCTTGACAGCAGAAGCGAAGAACATTCGGATCACGCTTGACATTGCCAGCCCGCTTGCACCTGTCTCTGGCGATAGTGCCCGCTTACAGCAAGTAGTCTGGAACTTGCTGACCAATGCAACCAAGTTCACACCCAACGGTGGGCAGGTGACGGTTGAACTACGGCAACTGGGTGAAGTCGCTCAACTGCGGGTGATGGATACAGGTAAGGGCATTCATGCCAGCTTTCTGCCCCATGTCTTTGAGTATTTTCGGCAAGAAGACGGTTCTACCACTCGCCGCTTTGGTGGGTTAGGGCTGGGACTGGCCATCGTCCGTCAAATTGTGGAAATGCACGGCGGTACTGTAACGGCAGAAAGCCAGGGTGAAAATCAAGGTGCCACCTTCATCGTGCAATTACCAGTCATGCAGCAGGCAGTGTCGATCGTCTCTGAGCAAGCCCGTGACCAAACAGAGACAGAAACACCGTTAGAAAACCTGCAAATTTTACTTGTGGATGACGACCCTGATACCCGTCAGTTTCAAGCCTTTCTGCTGCAACAAAAGGGGGCAATCGTAACAGCGGTTGATTCTGGTTTAGCAGCGTTACAAGCGCTGGAGCAATTTATACCAGATGTGCTCGTCAGTGATGTCGGTATGCCAGACATTGATGGCTATATGCTGATCCAGCAGATTCGCTTACGCCCAGCCGCTCAGGGTGGCACCGTGCCAGCAATCGCGCTGACAGCCTATGCCGCTGAAGTAGATCGGCAAAAAGCACTACAAGCAGGGTTTCAAACTCACGTTACAAAGCCTGTAGAGCCAGCGATCTTGGTAGAGGCGATCGCTAGTCTCCTTAAGCACAAGTAATCTTAAAGAGGGATAGCTCTACCGTTAGAGTCTGTAAGCCGTTTCTATGAAGATAATCGAGTGAGTTCTTCAGCAACTTCACTAAGTAAAGCTTCACGCCATGCAGGGTAACCCGTCTGAAAGACCGCCTAAAGCCGATCGCATTCTGGTGGTGGATGATCTTCCCGATAACTGCTTTCTCCTGCAAACTATGTTGAAGAGCGAAGGGTATCAGGTGGAAGTAGCTGATAGCGGTCCTGCGGCACTGCATAAAATTACAACTTGTCCGCCAGATCTGGTACTGCTGGACGTGATGATGCCTGGCATGGATGGCTTTGAAGTGACTCGTCAGCTACGGCATGATCCTGCGCTGCCGTTTATCCCAGTGCTTCTGGTGACAGGTCACAGCGACCCCGAACCTGCTGATGGTTTTGATGCCGGAGCGGATGATTTTGTTCGCAAACCCATTGATTTCGATCTGCTGCTGAACCGGATACGAGCCATCCTACAGCCTGTGTCTTGAGGAACGTGCCAATGCTGGAAAGTGCAAGCTGCTGCTGTCAAACCGCTTAACCGCTTCTATGCCTCAGCTTAGCCTTTCTTCTTGTGAAACAATGAACAACAATGCGTAAGCTAATTCTTCTCCTGGTAAGCTTTCGCAAGCGATACACATTCTAGAAGAACTTAGGTCTCTGCTGAACAGGAATTTCAACGATAAACTCTGCACCTTGCCCTGGAGTTGACTTACATCTGAGATGACCACTATGCTTGTTAGCGACAATTTGATAACTAATGGACAGCCCCATACCTGTACCAGCACCGACAGGCTTTGTGGTGAAAAACGGGTCAAATAATCTGCTACGCACGTCCTCACTCATTCCAGGTCCATTGTCAATAATGCGGATTCTTACCCAATCGTTATTGAGTGTTTCTGTACAAATTCGGACAACACCGAAAATGGGCTGAGGCTGCTCGGACTTCTGTAATAGTTTATGAGTCTGCTGCTGGTTGTAGATCTCTAGGGCGTCGATCGCATTACTGAGAATGTTCATGATCACTTGATTGAGCTGTCCGACGTAGCACTCAACGAGGGGTAAGTTACCGTACTCTTTCACAACTTCAATGCTAGAGCTTCCTTTGCGTTGGAGTCGGTGCTGTAGTAGGAGTAAGGTGCTTTCAATCCCTTCATGAATATTGACTGACTTCATGTCAGACTCATCCAAACGCGAGAAATTTCGGAGTGATAAAACAATTTGACGAATACGATCAGCCCCAACATGCATCGAATTCAGAATTTTAGGAAGATCTTGAATAAGAAACTCTAAATCCATTTCCTCTGCTAACTTTTGAAGCTCAGGAGTCGCATGAGGATATTGCTGCCGATAACGCTGAATCAGGTCTAGCAAATCATGCGTATAGCGACTCGCATGATCCAAATTGCCATGAATAAAGTTAACTGGGTTATTAATTTCATGAGCAACACCCGCTACTAACTGACCCAAGCTCGACATCTTTTCTGTTTGAATCAACTGAATCTGTGTCTGCTTCAGCTCATCTAAGGTTGATTCAAGCTGTCCGTTTTTCACTTGCAATTCCAATGTCCGTTGCTCTACTTTTTGCTCTAGTGTGCGGCTGTGGTCTGCTAGCTGCACGTTGGCTTGCTGCAAATCTTGAGTCACTACTTCTAAATTGCTATACAGTAGTGCATTCTCTAATGAGATTGCGGCTTGCGAGGAAAGCAATTTCAAAACTTCTAACCGTTCAGGCGTAAAAGCTCCTGTAGTTAAGTTGTTTTCAAGGTAAAGCAAACCAATCAGCTTGCCTTTGTTAACAATGGGGGTACATAGAATTGACTTCGAGCGTGTTTTAGAAATATAGGGGTCACGTGCGAACTTTTCTTCTTGTGTTGCATCGCTAAGCACCAGCGTTTCTTGGGTTCTTGCCACATAATTAATGACTGTTATCGGTAGCTGCTGGTTGGTAGAAACAAGCTGTGGTTGCCACAGTGTAATGCCATCTTTTTCCACACTTCCAGTTGCCTCCACCATGAGCTGACCCGCTCGTTCCAGAATCAGGCAACTTGCTTGAGCACCTGCATTTTCCATCACAATTGTTAGCAATTTATCCAGCAGTTTACTAAGCACGATTTCGCCTGCGATCGCTTGCGATGCTTTTACAATCGTCGTTAAATCTAAAGCACTCAAGCCACCTGTAATTACGGTCGAAGCGGTTTTAGAAGTGGTCAGCCTGATCGTTGGTGAATCAAAGGTGGGTCGAGCTGCCAGGTTAGAATATTTTTTCTCTAGGGCTTTCACTTTAGCGATCGCGCCCCAACGAGCATAGCTGTGATATGCCTTTGTGAGATAGAGATGGGCAATTTCTTCTCGTCCCTGCGAACGATAGAAATTTTCTGCCGCCTCGTTCGCGATCGCCTCTTCGTGAAGATAGCCCTGTTCTTTTGCCGCTTTGATAGCGCAATCGTAGCCGCTCATCGCCTCTAGCGCTTGACCTAAAACCCTCGCTTTTTCTGCTTCTACCAACTCATACTTGTGCTGATAGTTTGCTGGGGCGTGAAAAGCCCATTGTTTAAGTTGAATCTGATTGCTATTAACTTTTTCCAGATATTGTGCCTTTTCCTCTGTGCCTACACTCTCGTAAACGGCTAGAAGTGATAGCGAGTAGTAGAAGTTATACTCAACAAACTGCATAAAACCTACCATGTTGCCGTGGTAGGGTGCTGCTTTCTGAGCATAGGCAAGTGCCTGGTCATAATTTTTGAGAATATAAAGCAGAATCGTTTTTGCAAGATAGGTAAGAAAAAGCAGTGTACCCATTTTCGTTTCGATAAAAATGGGCACCATTTCTAATTCGTTAAAGCTTTTACCGACTAGACAAGTGCGATCATTCACTTCATCAAGCAGATTTAAAACAAGCTGCCGGATAATCTGAGTAAAGTAAATTTGATACTCCTGCTTGAGGCTCAGCAGCAACTCGATATACTTTGCTTGCTTTTGATTAACCTCACCTAACGGTTCTCCAACGAAAAATAGATAGTTACAGTAGGATGTGGAGTTGTAGCAGGCATACTCTATATCACCCGTGTTTAGCCCTGCCTGTATTCCTGCCAATAAAGGATTAATAGTAGTTTGTGCAGGCTCTTTCCAATGTCTGATAAAGACGTTAAAAATGTTGATTACTTTTGCCTCTAACTCTTTAGCATGAAACTGCTCCTGCAATTTCAAACCTAGTTGACCAAAGCGGTATCCCTCTTCAATGCGGCTTAAACCGCCACAGAGAATTAGTCCGTACAAGGAATAACCCATTGCCGCAGAGGACGAATTGCCGTGACGCATCGCCAGGCTAACTAGCGTAAACGACATTGCTGGAATCAGGTCTGGTTTAGCATTGAGGCAAGGAGTTAACAGCGTAATCAAAATCTCCATTGCTGCTAGTTTATAAGGATCAGTCATCTCTGGCAGATGAATTAAATCCTCAACTACGATTTCCTTTGGTGCTTCTTGAGTTAAACTTTCACCTAACATCTCCAACACTTGTAAAGAAGTGGCGATCGCGTTCAACATTTGATTCCGAGCAATGTTGAAATAAATCTTGGTCTGATATACCTTGACTTTCTGCAATAGATCTTGAGTATGTTCTAGAACGACTTCAGCAAGCTGCTCTGCTCGTTCAAAGTGGGTATTCAAGTACTCAACTTCAACCGTCTCGATGTATAGAGCAGAAGTTAGCTCATACTGGTTCTGCCAACTATCATCTGCTAATAAAGCTAAACCTGTGATGAGATACTTTAGCGCGGGTTCATAAGCCGTTGCTGCTTTTGCTTTGCGACCAGCCAGCAAATTCAATGCTGCTAATTCGATTCTTTCAGCTTGATGATTCATCAAGTCAATGCCGATGTTTAGCTGATTGACCAGATCGAAAATTTTTTCTTCTCGCTCTGCTGGTTTTATAGATTTCAGCAGCAATCGCCCCACTTTTAAGTGCGTTTCCTTTTTACGTTCCTCAGGAATCAAAAAATAGGCGGCTTGCTGCACGCGATCATGGAGAAATTGGTAGCTGATATCTAGTTCATCTTCTCCAGTGGAAAGGTCAGACTTTGAAGGATCAATAAGCGCTAATTTGTAGGTATCGCTGAGCGGTAAGACTAGCCCAGTCTGTAAGGCTTCCCATAATTCTGCTGCTGTCGTAGATAACGCTTTTTCGTTAACGATCGCCAGCAAATTGAGGTTAAACGTGCTGCCAATACAAGCCGCCAACTTTAGTACGTTTTGCGTCACATCGGGTAGCTTCTGTAACTTACTAACCATCAGCTCCACAACATTGTCTGTAATTTTCACCTGCTGAATTTGCTCAAGCGTCCACTGCCAATCTCCAGAGTTCACATTATAAGACAGCAATTTTTCTTGATACAGCGAGGAGAGCATCTGAGTTAAAAAGAAAGGATTCCCCTCAGTTTTGCGAAGCAAAAGTTTAGCAAGCGGTCTAGACTTAGCTGTATTGCAGTGCAACGTATCAGCTACTAATTGATTCACATTTTTAACGGCTAACGGAGCTAAGGTAATTGTATTAACAACTGTCCCTGCGTTCTGAATTTCTTCTAATGCCAGCATTAAGGGATGCGTTGCATTCACCTCATTATCACGATAGGCTCCAATTAACAGTAAGCACTGCTGTTCTGAAGCCGTCATTAGCAGTTGCAGCAGTTTGAGAGAAGCAGAATCAGCCCACTGCAAATCATCAAGAAAGAGAACCAGAGGGTGCTCTTTTTGAACAAAGATACTCAGAAACTGTTGAAAAACTAGATTGAAGCGATTTTGAGTTTCAGATGAACCTAATTGAGGTACTGCTGGTTGTGCTCCAATGATTAGCTCAACCTCAGGAATGACATCAATGATCACCTGACCATTTGGGCTAAGAGCCGTGATTAGCTGATCTCTCCAAACCTGAACTTGAGTTTCACTTTCTGTAAGGATTTGACGAATTAATGCTTGAAATGCCTGAATTAGAGATGTATAAGGAATGTTTCGCTTAAACTGATCAAATTTTCCGGCAATAAAATAGCCGCGCTGGCGCACAACTGGCTTATGAATTTCATTGACTAAAGCCGATTTGCCAATGCCAGAATAGCCCGCCACTAGCATGAGTTCACTACGTGAGGGAGTGGGGAGAGATTCCTGCCCACTCCCGACACTTGCTACGCGATCGAAAGCAGCGAGTAGAACCGCAACTTCTTGCTCCCGACCATAGAGCTTCTGTGGAATTTGGAACTTAGCAGAAATGTCTTGTAAACCGAGTGTAAAGTCTTCAACGACACCTATAGTCTCTAGCTGCTTCAGACAAGTCTCCAAGTCTACCTTAATGCCGTAAGCGCTCTGGTAGCGATCTTCAGCCGTTTTTGCTAACAGCTTCATAACGATCGCGGAAAGAATTTTGGGAATTTGTGGGCTAAGCCCATGAGGTGGAAGAGCATTTTTGGCAATGTGGCAGTGCACTAGTTCCATTGCGTCGGTTGCGACATAGGGAAGCTGCCCTGTAAGCATTTCGTAGAATGTAACTCCTAGCGAATAGAAGTCTGTGCGATAGTCAAGGGAACGGTTCATGCGCCCAGTTTGCTCCGGCGACATGTAAGCCAGCGTTCCTTCTAGTAAATTGAGATCATTAATGGTTTGGTTTTCTCTAGATAGGCGAGAAGCGATCGAAAAATCTGTAATCTTGACCTGTCCTGTAGCAGGATTAATAATAATATTTTGCGGCTTAATATCTTTGTGAATAATGTTTTTCTGGTGTAGTTCTCCCAGTGTTTCTGCTAGTTGGATGGCGATCGACAAAAAATCTTTTATAGCGAGCGTTCTGGCAGACAGAAATACTCTTAAAGACTCACCATCAAAATCCTCAAGAATTAATGCTTCTCCTGCGCCAAACTTATCTAAAGCATACGGCTGGACAATACCTTTGATATTGAGGTCTTTTGAAAGCTCATATTCATGCCGTAGTCTAGCAATTTCTCTATGTGTCGGATCATCAGATCTTAAGGTTTTAATGACAACAGGTTTGCCGCTCTCTTTCGCTTGACCACGATAAATAACAGTGTTGACATTCTCATAAACTTTGCTTGTAATACTGTAATTTGAGCTGTTCATCATAATCGTGCCAATTGATATAGGTTTGTATGTAACGTGAAACACTGCAATTAGTAGGGCTCTGTCTTGCAAGCATCCCACTATTACAGCGTTTTACGTTTTTATTGTCTGATACGTCTTGCTCGGGCAACTTCGACAAAATTACTGAACTCTATTGCCCAAGGTGCTAGTTTAGATAGTGTTTCAAGCAAGCCTTTGTGTCAAAAAATTAACGAAATAACTGAGGATAAATTCGTCGCCAAGCTAAAATACCAAAGACTATCGTACACAGAAACATCCATAGCAATTCCAACAGCCAAAAACTGGGTAAACCCAGTGACCACCGCAACAGATCTGTAAAGGCAGAAAGCGGGAAAAGTCCGGTAATAGTCTTCAACAGAGGTGGGAGAGTATTGCGAGGGAAATAAGTACCGCAAAATGTGAACATCGGGATAATGAGCAGAAAGACAGGGATATTCACCTGATCCATCGTTTTAACGCAACCGGCTGTAAACAGTCCGATCGCGGCAAACAACAGGCTACCTAAAAAAATAAGTGGTAGTGACAGGAGTAGATGCCAAAACGAGTAGAGTCCCCATACAACGGCTACCATTCCTGTCATGAAACCGACTACTGTGCCACGAGTTGCTGCCCATAACCAATCGCCCAAAAACACTTCTGTAAAGGTTAGGGGCGCGGTCAACATTGCCTGCCAAATCTTTTCAAAGCGTAACCGAATGAAGGTGCCATAAGACCCTTCAAAGAAGGATGGGTAGAGTGCCCCTGCGGCGATCATACCGGGAGCGAGAAAGGCGAGATAACTAATGGTTTGCCCTTCATAGGTAACGTTTCCGATAAGTGGAGTTAAACCGATGCCGAATGAAACTAGGTACACGATCGGCTCAAGAATTGGCGGCAAAAAGTTGACAATCCAGGTATTTTGAAACACCTTTACGTGCCGCCGCCAGACAGAATAAACACCCCAAAGCGTAACGGTTGAACGAATTTTCACTGTAAAGACCGACCTGTAAGCCGGAGAAAGACATCTTCTAAATTGGCGTGGCGGCGAGTCAAGCTGGTTGGCTGTGTACTGACCAGTTGTTGCCATAGTTCATCGGGTTCACGAGGCAACGTTAATAGGTAACTGCTGCCAAAGGGACGACACCACACGCCCGTTTGTGTTGCAAGTTGTTGCAGCAGCGGTTCAGCAACTCCAGCGATTTCCACGACTTCCGACCCAATAATGCGCTCAATCAATGCTGCTGGTGTGCCTTGATCAACAACCTGACCTTGCTGTAGCAGCAGCAGCCGATCGCACAAGCGCTGCACTTCATCCATATAGTGGGTTGTCAACAGCACTCCGCAGCCGTCTTGCTTCAATTGACTCACTAGCTTCCAAAATTCCTGTCGTGCATCGGGGTCAAGCCCGGTGGTGGGTTCATCCAAAAACACAATGCGGGGTCTGTTGATTAACGCTCTTGCCAAAACGGCGCGGCGCTTCAAGCCGCCAGAAAGCTCATCAGGCGTGTACTTACCGTACTCTTGTAGCCCCACTTGAGCCAGCAATTCTCCAGCCCGCAGACGCGCCGCTTGCCCCGTGATGCGGTAGTAATTGGCGAAAAAGACGAGATTCTCAAAGACCGTTAGTTCAGGGTCAAGGTTGTCTTCCTGGGTAACAATGCCCATGTGAGAACGCGCTTGCTGCCCTTGAGTTTGCACCTGCCAGCCGTCGAGCTGCACGAAGCCGCGATCGGGAATTACCGCACCGTAAAGCATTCCGATCGTGGTGGTTTTGCCAGCACCATTGGGTCCTAGAAAGCCCAAAATTTCTCCAGCTTCCAGCGTGAAGGAGACATCTTGTACAACTGGGCGATTGCCGTAGGACTTGCACAGATTATGAGCAACCAGTGCTGTCGGCGATAGATGCCCTGCGATCGGTTCATGGTCAACCTTCGCTCGACGGTGATTTAGGAAGAGTTGACGCATAAGCATTACACCAGACACCTAGAGAGACGTTGCCACATTGTTCTGTAGAATGCCCACGTTGCAAAGGAAAGCTCAGCTTTGCTCCAAAATCTTGTTTTATTGCAACTCTTTCTATCAATCTGGCTTTGTAGGTCAGTCCTTATGTTTATAGGGAACACTACGGTGGCTTAATTTATCGACCTGTTCTAATCATAAAAACTGCATGACCAGTAACATCAGGGAAGCATTGATTCACAGCCTGTTTGAAGCCCAAGTACAGCGATCGCCCTCCGCAATTGCAGTTACATGCGAACAAGGGCAGCTAACGTATCAAGCGTTAAACGCCCGCGCTAATCAGCTTGCTCGGCATCTTCAAACGCTGGGGGTTGGTCCTGATGTGCTGGTAGGTTTGTGTGTCGATCGCTCTCTGGAAATGCTGGTGGGCATCCTTGCCATTCTTAAAGCGGGTGGCGCTTACGTGCCGCTAGACCCGGCATATCCTAAAGAGCGGCTTGCCTGGATGTTGGAAGATTCTCAAGTATCCGTGCTGCTGGCTCAAACGGGAACGCTGTCATCGTTGCCTGATCATCACCTTCATGTGCTTTGCCTTGATGCCGATTGGGAGACGATCGCTCACTATGACGTGGAGAATTTAGCATCACAAGCAACGGCAGCAAATCTGGCATACATCATCTATACATCAGGTTCAACGGGAAAACCCAAAGGGGTGATGATTGAGCATCGATCACTGGTGAACTACACGCAAGCCGTGATTGATGCTTATGAAATGACTGATCGAGATCGGGTTCTGCAATTTGCGTCGATTAGCTTTGATGCCAGTGCCGAAGAAATCTACCCATGTCTCTGCATTGGGGCAACTCTGGTGCTGCGATCTGAGTTCATGTTGGCATCGGTTTCCACCTTTCTACAAGCCTGTGAAACCTGGAAGCTGTCAGTCCTCAGTTTGCCAACCGCTTACTGGCATGAAGTCACGGCTCGCTTAGACGATCGGCTAACCATGCCTGCGAATCTCCGCCTTGTCATTATTGGTGGAGAGAAGGCGTTATCCACACGCTTGGCACTGTGGCAACAACAGGTTGCGAAACGAATTCGTCTGTTAAACACTTATGGTCCAACCGAATCCACTATTATTGCCACGCTGTATGATTTGTCTGAGGTCGCGATTGATCCAACTGCTGAGTTGCCGATTGGGAAAGCGATCGCCAATATTCAAACTTATGTACTTGATCAATATTTACAGTCTGTTCCCCCAGGTGATCCTGGCGAACTCTGCATCGGTGGAGCTGGTCTTGCGCGAGGTTATTTAAATCGTCCTGATTTAACGGCTGAAAAGTTTATTCCCAATCCCTTCTTAAATTGTGGGGGATGTTTCCCCACTCCCCACTCCCCACTCCCCACTCCCATTTTCTACAGAACTGGCGATCTCGTCCGTCAGCTTCCCGATGGCAACTTAGAGTATCTGGGGCGAATTGATGATCAGGTTAAAATTCGAGGCTTTCGGATCGAATTGGGAGAGCTAGAGGCACTGTTAAGACAACATCCTCAGGTAGAAACGGCTGTGGTCATGGCGCGGGAGGATATTCCGGGTGATAAACAGTTAGTGGCATATGTTGTGCCTAAGGCAGGAAGTTGTGAGCCGTTGATGCTTCAGCTTCGCGTTTTTATGCAGGAGAAACTGCCTGCTTATATGGTGCCTGCTGCTTTTGTTCCGTTAGAAACATTGCCGCTGACAGTGAATGGCAAGATCGATCGCCGTGCGTTGCCCGCACCCAATCCCACCACGATTGAATCCACCAAATATATTCCTCCCAATACCACGACTGAAACTCAGTTGGTGAGCATTTGGGCAGAGGTGTTGAAGCTAGAGCGGGTTAGCATTACCGATAACTTCTTTGAACTGGGCGGACATTCTCTGTTGGGAACGCAGGTTGTGTCGCGCATTCGAGATGTCTTTCAGATGGAATTACCGCTGCGACATTTATTCAATGCGCCCACGATCGCTGCACTCGCCGAGCATTTAGACGCTATGGGAATAGAGCGATCGCACGTTAACACCATCCATCCCCTTTCCCGCACCGAAAACCTACCGCTTTCCTTTGCCCAACAGCGATTGTGGTTTCTGGATCAATTGGTGCCGAATAGCGCGTTTTACAATATTCCACAAGCATTACGATTAAATGGATCGCTGAATTTGGCAGCGCTTGAGCAAAGTTTAAGTGAAATTGTTCAGCGTCATGAATCCTTAAGAACAACATTTGTTGCCTCAGAAGGGCAACCGTTTCAGGTCATTGCGCCAACGCTAAGAGTGCCGTTATGCGTGATGGATTTGCGATCGCTGCCGCAACACGAACGGAAAGCCATCGCCCAGAACCACGTCATTGAAGCCGCACAACAACCATTCGATCTGGCTCAAGGAGCGCTGTTTCGTTGTCATCTCTGGCAGGTAGACGAGGCAGAATACATCCTTCTGCTGACGATGCATCACATTATTTCTGATGGATGGTCGATTGGGGTGTTGATTCAAGAGTTGGCAGCACTTTATGAGGCGTATGCGCTCGATCGATCCTCGACCTTACCTAAACTCGCAATTCAATATGCTGATTTTGCCCAGTGGCAGCGGCAGTGGATGCAACATCACGGGTTGGATCAACTTGCCTATTGGAAACAGCAGCTTGCAGGTGCTCCTGCGGTGATGGAATTGCCCACTGACTATCCGCGTCCCTCAGTGCAGACGTTTCGGGGCGGTGTTCAGTCGTTTCTCTTACCTGCTGCGCTTAACCAATCGATCGAGCAGTTGAGTCGGCAGATGGGTGTCACGCCCTTTATGACGCTTCTGGCTGCGTTTCAACTCTTGCTGTATCGCTACACGCGGCAACCGGATGTAGTGGTGGGTTCGCCGATCGCCAATCGTCATCGGGCAGAAGTGGAAGCGCTGATTGGCTTCTTCATCAATACATTAGTGCTGCGGACTGATCTATCGGGCAATCCCACAGTTCTAGACTTGCTGAAGCGAGTGCGGGAAGTTGCATTAGAAGCTTACGCTCATCAAGATTTGCCCTTTGAGCAATTGGTTGACGCACTTCAGCCCGCTAGAAATCTGAGTCATACGCCCTTGTTTCAAGTGATGTTTGTCTTGCAAAACGCACCGACCCCATCACTCGAATTAGCCGACGTAACGCTGCATCCCCTTCAGCTTGAGAATGGGGCACGGTTAGATTTGACGATTGCAGTGGAAAATGCGGAACAGGGATTGGCACAGTTTGATTTAACGTTGTCACTGGAATACACCGAACACGGACTGCTGGGCATTTGGGAGTACAATGCTGAACTGTTTCATGCCGACACGATCGCTCGAATGGCAGACCATTATCAAACCCTGTTGGAAGGAATGGTTGCTTATCCTGAACGCCGCTTGTCGGAATTGCCAATTCTTACTACAACTGAACAGACATTATTGGCAGCATGGAACAAGGCTAACGCTGCTTACACCACAGATTTGTGTATTCATGAGCAATTTGAAGCACAGGTCAAACAGTCTCCACACGCGATTGCTGTGGTGTTCCATCAAACGCAATTGACGTATCAAGAGCTGAACGATCACGCCAATCAGTTAGCACATTACCTCCAGCAGTTGGGCGTTAAACCAGAAAGTCTGGTTGGTTTGTGTGTGGAACGATCGCCTGAGATGATTGTGGGTTTGCTTGGTATCCTCAAAGCGGGCAGAGCGTATGTGCCGCTTGATCCAACTTATCCCGAAGAGCGAATCGCCGCGATGGTGAACGATTCTCAAGTTGAAGTGTTGCTAACCCAGGCAAAGTGGTTGGCGACATTGCCAGAAGCCAACACACCTATTGTTTGCCTTGATCGAGATTGGACAACCATTGCTCAACAACCGTGTGGAAACCTCATTCATCACGTACAACCCAACCATCTTGCTTATGTGATTTACACCTCTGGGTCTACAGGCAAGCCCAAAGGAGTGATGATTGAGCACCGATCGCTCGTTAACTTCACCCAAGCTGCGATCGCAACCTATGAAATAACAGCCCGCGATCGCGTGTTGCAATTTGCTTCCATCAGTTTCGATACGGCGGCTGAAGAGATCTATCCCTGCTTGACGACGGGTGGAACGCTGGTGCTGCGTACCGATGAGATGTTCGGTTCAGTAGCAACCTTTCTCCACCAGTGTCAGGCGTTGAACCTGACTGTGTTGGATCTGCCAACTGCCTACTGGCATCAGCTCACCACGCAGTTGGCATCAGCCCGGCTCAAATTGCCAGAATCTCTGCGGTTGGTCATTATTGGCGGCGAAGCGGCACTTCCGGCACAAGTTACAACCTGGAATGCCTATGTTGGTGATTATCCCAAGCTGATGAATACCTATGGACCAACTGAAACTACGATCGTAGCGACAGCGGCTTCCCTCTCGCATCTTTCCATTACTGACAAAACAACTATTCCCATCGGTCGCCCTTTATCTAATGTTCAAGTCTATGTGTTGGATCAGGACTTGCAACCCGTGCCAATCGGCGTTCCTGGTGAACTTCACATTGGGGGTGCAGGCTTAGCGCGAGGCTATCTCAACCGTCCAGAATTGACTACAGAGAAGTTTATTCCCAATCCATTCTTAGAGCCTGGAAACGCATCTTCCACTCCCCACTCCCCACTCCCCACTCCCCGACTTTACAAAACAGGTGATCTTGTTCGGTTCCGTCCCGATGGCAATCTAGAGTACTTTGGTCGCCTTGATCAGCAGGTAAAAGTGCGTGGCTTTCGGGTGGAGTTGGGTGAAATTGAATCCGCCTTGGGACAACACCCTGACGTGCAAGAAGCGGTTGTCCTTGCCAGTGATGATGCTCAAGGCAATAAGCGACTGGTTGCCTATGTCGTTTCCAATCTTATTCCCGATCGTGTGCCGATGCAGATTCCCTGCCGGGTAGAAAGTGGCGATCGCACCCTGGAGCTATGCACAGAAGACCTCTCTGTAGGAGGGATCTGTTTTGTGGATGCACCTGACGATTGGCAGCACGGACAGCCTGTGCAGCTATGCCTTCAGTTGCCAAGCACCTCAGAACCTATGTTTTTAGAAGGGCTGATTGCCTGGAACCGAGAGCAGCGATTGGGCATTCAATTGAACTTAACTTCAGACCAGCAGGCGTTGCTGCAACAAGCCGTACATCACTTGCTAGAAGCACAAGGCTTTTTAAGAACGCTACAGCGAACGTTAACTGCAAATGTGCGGCAATTTTTGCAGGCAAAGCTGCCGGACTACATGATTCCATCTGCCTATATGTTGGTTATGGCGTTGCCCATGACGCCCAATGGCAAAATCGATCGCAAAGCGCTACCGGCTTTTAACCAAACAACGGCAGCCGAAACAGGCTTTGTAACACCCCGTACAGCCGTTGAAGAAGTGATGGCAGGGATTTGGGCAGAAGTTTTGGGGTTAGAGCAGGTCAGCACTCACGCCAATTTCTTTGAGTTGGGTGGTCACTCGCTGCTGGGCGTGCAGATTATCTCTCGGTTACGCACGATCTTTCAGGTCGATCTGCCCCTACGCAGTTTGTTTGAAACGCCCACGATCGCCAGCCTTACTCAATATCTGGAAACAGAAAGCACGCGCAATGACCAACAAACGGCTCCCCCATTGCTCCCAGTCCAGCGTGATCGATCGCTGCCTCTATCGTTTTCGCAGGAGATGATGTGGGTCCTGGCACAACTCCAGCCTGACGTGCCTTACTACAACCATACGTTTACTCTGCGCTGGTCTGGGTCACTCAATCAGATAGCGCTAGAGCAAGCGCTGCAAGAAATTGTGCGACGACACGAAATTTGGCGCACGACTTATACAAGCGTGGACGGATTACCCATTCAAGTGGTGCAGGCAGCAACAAAATTCACGATGCATCGCATTGATCTACAAGATTTACCAGAGGCAGAGCGAGAGTCAGAAGCCATTCGGCAGGTGACAGAAGAGGTTCAGCGTCCTTTTGATCTCGGCTCAGATTTACTGCTGCGATCGACCCTGGTGCAAGACACCGAAACCGACTATCAGCTTTTCATCACGCTGCATCACATCAGTTACGACGGGCTTTCTCTTTATATCTTTCTACAAGAATTAGACACCCTCTACGCAGCGTTTCATGCTGGCAAACCCTCTCCCCTGCCTGAACTACCGATTCAATATGCAGATTATGCTGTCTGGCAACGACGCTGGTTACAGCCAGACGTTCTGGAACCTCATTTGGCGTACTGGAAACAGCAACTTGCCGATCTGCCCACATTGCAGTTGCCCACCGATTACCCATCACTTGCGAACCCGACCTTTGCTGGAGGCAGCCACAGCCTCGCGTTCTCTAAGGCATTAACTGACAAGCTGAAAGCGCTCTGTCGTAAAGAGAGCGTGACGCTGTTTATTACCTTGCAGGCAGCGTTTCAAACGTTACTCGCTCGTTATACCGGGCAAACCGATATTCCGGTTGGCTTTATTACGGCAGGGCGCGATCGCCCAGAGCTAGAGAACGTGTTGGGCTTCTTTGCCAATTTCCTGGTGTTGCGCTCGGATCTGTCTGGTAACCCCACTTTTCGAGAACTTTTGGTGAGGGTGCGCGAAGTTGCCCTGGCTGCTTACACCCATCAACATGTTCCTTTCCAGAAGCTAGTCGAAGTGGCGCGATCGGATCGACGCTTGGGGCAAAATCCTCTCTATCAAGTGATGTTGCTTCTCGATCCCCCCTTGTCAGATGACACGGCTGGTTGGACAGTGCAGTACCCCAGCCCAGTAGATAATGGCACCGTGACCTGCGATTTGTTGATCACGCTCAGCGAAGGGGCAGACGGGCTGACTGGTCAACTGTCATACAGCACAGAATTGTTTAGCGCCGAGACGATCGCCCGAATGGCCGGACACTTTCAAACCTTGCTAGAAGGCATTGTGACCAACCCGGATGAGACGCTTGCAGCCTTACCGTTGCTCACGATCGACGAACAACAACAGTTACAAACCTGGAACCAAACCCAGGTTGATTATCCGCTCGACATTTGTCTGCATCAGTGGGTCGAAGCCCAGGTCGAACTTACTCCAGACACGATCGCCGTCAGCTTTGAAGGACAACAGCTTACTTACCAGGAATTGAATGAACGGGCAAACCAACTCGCTCACTACCTACAAACTCTCGGTGTGCAACCCGATGTCCTGGTCGGTATCTGTGTCGATCGCTCCCTAGAGATGGTCATCGGACTCCTCGCCATCCTTAAAGCCGGTGGAGCCTATGTCCCCTTCGACCCCAGCTATCCATCCGAGCGACTGGCGTTCATGCTCGACGATGCTCAAGTGCCGCTTTTACTGACGCAAGCGCATCTGGTCGATCGGCTCCCGCCCCATTCCGCTCAAACCCTTTGTCTCGACACCGACTGGCAGCAAATTAATCAAGGCTCCAAGCACAATCCTGAGAGCAACGTGACCGCTGATCATCTCGCCTATGTCATTTACACCTCGGGTTCCACGGGCAAACCCAAAGGAGCGATGAATACCCATCGGGGCATCTGCAACCGCTTGCTGTGGATGCAGGATGAATATCAGTTAGATGGGAATGATCGCGTCCTCCAGAAAACGCCCTTCAGCTTTGATGTCTCGGTGTGGGAATTCTTCTGGACGTTGATAAGTGGTGCGCGTCTAGTCGTGGCTCGACCAGAGGGACACAAAGACCCTGCCTATCTGGTGCAATTGATTGCCGGACAGCAAGTTACCACTCTGCACTTTGTCCCCTCCATGCTGCGAGTCTTCCTCGAAGAACCTGATGTGGCTCGCTGTGGCTCGTTACGCCACGTCATCTGTAGTGGTGAAGCGCTGCCAGTGGACCTCCAAACCCGCTTCTTTGAGCGCTGCCAGGCGCAGTTGCACAACCTGTATGGTCCTACCGAAGCGGCTGTTGATGTCACTTTCTGGCACTGTCAACCCGAAGACCAGCAGCGCTCCGTACCCATCGGCAGACCGATCGCCAACACCGAGATGCACATCTTGGATGCCCAGCTGCAACCGGTGCCCATTGGCATTACGGGTGAACTCTATATCGGTGGCGTTAATGTTGCCAGAGGCTACCTCAACCGTCCTGCACTTACAGCAGAGCGCTTTCTTCCTGATCCCTTCTTCAAACCTGGGAAAAAGCACCCCACTCCCCCCTCCCCACTCCCGACTCCCCACCTCTACAAAACTGGAGATCTTGCCCGCTACCGTCCCGATGGTGCCATTGACTATCTCGGTCGCATTGACCATCAAGTGAAGTTGCGCGGCTTTCGCATTGAACTCGGTGAAATTGAAACCGTCCTCGCACAACATCCAACAGTGCAAACGGCGATCGTCATTGATCGCGAAGCAGCTTTAGGCGACAAACAGCTTGTTGCCTACGTGGTTGCCCTGCCGGGACAGACGATCGTGCCCCACGACTTGCAAGCCTTTCTCCATCAACAACTGCCGGAATACATGGTTCCTACTGCCGTTGTCACGCTGAATGCACTGCCAGTCAACGCGAATGGGAAGCTTGATCGCAAGGCGTTACCAGCACCGGAACAGATGCCATCTGAACATCCGTTTGTTGGACCACAAACGCTGACGGATAAAGCATTAGCGAGCATCTGGCAGGACGTTTTGGGCTTGGAGCAAATCAGCATCCACGACAACTTTCTGGAACTCGGCGGACATTCGCTGCTGGCAACGCAGGTCGTCTCGCGATCGCGCAGCCTCTTTCAGGTCGATGTCTCGCTGCGCCACTTGTTTGAATCTCCGACTATCGCTGCATTTGCCACGGTCATTGAACAGCTTCAAAGCAGTGATTCCCCCGTGCCAACGATCGGCGCAATTTCTCGGAGTACCCGACGAGTCAAACGGTCTTCCTTGCAATAAATGTCTTAGTGGGCATTTAGTGAATGCGCTTGGTGGGCGATCGCAAACAATTAACGTTTTAGGTGGTATGGAGCATGGGCATGGTAGTTGACGTGAACAGCAATTCTCACATTGAAGCTTTGGAAGACGATTCATTGGAAGATGACGTTCTCATCTTTCCGATGTCGTTTGCTCAACAACGATTGTGGTTTTTAGATCAACTGATTCCTGATAGTGCGCTGTACAACTTGCCGCTGGTAGTACGGCTACAGGGAACGCTGGATGTCGCAGCGCTGGAAAAGAGCTTTGACGAGATCGTGCAGCGACACGAAAGCCTGCGAACAACCTTTGCCACAGTCGATGGTGAACCTGTACAAGTCATTGCGCCGATCGTGCCCTGGCAGCTTCCAATGATTGAGTTACAGCACTTGTCGGAGGACGATCGTCAAACAGAAGTACAACGCCTCGCTGCCGCAGATGCACAACAGCCATTCGACCTTAGCACTGGACCGTTGATGCGAACAACTCTGGTGCGCCTGGCTTCCGCCGAGCATGTGCTGTTGCTGACCATGCACCACATTGTTTCTGATCTGTGGTCGTTCAACGTGCTGTTTCAGGAATTGTCTACCCTTTATGCGGCGTTTTCTCAAGGCAAACCCTCACCGCTGCCAGAACTCTCGATTCAATACGCAGACTTTGCTCAATGGCAATGCGACTGGCTTCAGGGAGACGTGCAGAACAAGCTACTCAAGTACTGGACGCAACAGCTTGGCGGCAATTTGCCCATTCTGGAACTGCCGACCGATCGCCCTCGCCCCGCAATTCAAACCTTTCGGGGTGCAACCCATTCCTTCGTGATTGGCGATCGCCCACTCGCTGCCTTAAAAATCGTGGCACAGCGGGAAGGGGCAACCCTGTTTATGACCCTTCTAGCGGCGTTCAAAACATTGCTGTATCGCTATACGGGACAAGACGATATTTTGGTCGGTTCACCCATTGCCAACCGCGATCGGGTTGAAATTGAAAATCTCATCGGCTTCTTTGTGAATACCCTTGTGCTTCGCACCAGTCTTGCGGGTAATCCCAGTTTTCAAACGCTGCTGAAGCGCATCCAGCAAGTCACCTTAAACGCCTATGAGCATCAGAGCTTGCCCTTCGAGCAATTAGTAGAAGCGCTGCATCCACAACGGAGTCTGAGCCAAAATCCGCTGTTTCAGGTAATGTTCGTCTTTCAAAATACGTCGGTTTCAACCCTAACGTCTGATTTGACGCTCAGTTTTGACCCGATTGAAAGCCCTACATCCAAATTTGATTTGACCTTTGCTGTTGAGGAAGACGCCAACACTCTCAACATTGAGATTGAGTACAGCACAGATTTATTTGATGCCGCGACAATCGATCGTATGGCTGGACATTTTCAAACCCTGATTGAAGGGATTATTGCCAATCCCAATCAATTGCTCTCTGAACTGCCCCTGCTCACCCTTGCTGAACAACAACAGTTGCAAACCTGGAACCAAACCCAGGTCGATTATCCTTTGGATCGTTGTCTGCATCAGTGGGTCGAAGCTCAGGTCGAACGCACTCCAGATGCAATCGCCGTTAGCTTTGAAGGACAACACCTCACCTATCAGGCATTGAATCAACGGGCAAACCAACTTGCTCACTACCTACAAACTCTCGGTGTGCAACCCGATGTCCTCGTCGGCATCTGCGTTGATCGCTCCTTGGAGATGGTCATCGGACTCCTCGGCATCCTCAAAGCCGGTGGAGCGTATGTCCCCTTCGACCCCAGCTACCCATCCGAGCGACTGGCGTTCATGCTCGATGATGCTCAAGTGCCGCTTTTACTGACGCAGGCTCATCTAGTCGATCGGCTCCCGCCCCATCAAGCACAGATGCTTTGCCTCGACATCGATTGGCACCAGGTGGCTCAAAGCTTAACTGAGAATCCCGAAAGTGGCGTGACGGCTGACCATCTTGCTTATGTTATCTACACCTCCGGTTCCACGGGCAAACCCAAAGGTGCGATGAACACCCATCGGGGCATCTGCAACCGCTTGCTGTGGATGCAGGCGGAGTATCAGTTAACGGAGGGCGATCGCGTCCTGCAAAAAACGCCCTTCAGCTTTGATGTCTCGGTGTGGGAATTCTTCTGGACGCTGATGAGCGGTGCTTGCTTAGTCGTAGCGCGACCAGAGGGACACAAAGACCCTGCTTATCTCGTGCAGCTCATTGCCGAACAGCAAATCACCACTCTGCACTTTGTCCCTTCCATGCTGCGAGTGTTTCTTGAAGAACCAGCGGTTGAACGCTGTCACACGATGCGGCAAGTGATGTGCAGTGGCGAAGCGCTTCCGTTGGACTTACAAACCCGCTTCTTTGAGCGCTGCCACGCTCAGTTGCACAACCTGTATGGACCCACTGAAGCGGCTGTTGATGTCACTTTCTGGCACTGTCAACCCGAAGACCAGCAGCGCTCCGTACCCATCGGCAGACCGATCGCTAACACTCAGATGCATATCTTGGATGCCCAGCTGCAACTGGTGCCCATTGGCATTACGGGTGAACTCTACATTGGAGGAGTAAACGTGGCTAGAGGTTACCTCAACCGTCCCGCACTCACCGCAGAGCGCTTTCTTCCCGATCCCTTCTTCAAACTTGGGAAAAACCTCCCCACACCCCACACCCCACTCCCTACTCCCCACCTCTACAAAACTGGAGACCTTGCCCGCTACCGTCCCGATGGTGCCATTGACTATCTCGGTCGCATTGACCATCAAGTGAAGTTGCGCGGCTTTCGCATTGAACTCGGTGAAATTGAAGCCGTCCTCGCACAACATCCCGATATTCAAGAAGCGGTTGTTGTCGTTCAAGAATCCTTTGGAACCAAACGTCTGATTGCTTATCTAGTGACCACACTCCTACCCGATCGCATTCCGGTGCAACTGAAGTGTCTGGCAATTGTGAATGAGCTTCCCCCCGTCAGCGTGAACACAACAGATTTATCCTTTGATGGCACCTGTTTGATGGGCATTACGGCAGATGGAAAACCCGGTCACGCGGTTCAGTTACGACTTCAGCTACCCGGAACGACGGAGGAACAACAGTTAGAGGGAACGATCGCGTGGCAGCAAGGCAACCAAGCTGGAATCAAGTTCAATCTCACCCCAGATCAGCAATGCTTACTGCGACACAGTGTTGAATTCCTTTTTGAAGCTCAAGGTTTT
The DNA here is from genome assembly GCF_014695795.1 of Phormidium sp. FACHB-592. Taxonomy (NCBI): domain Bacteria; kingdom Bacillati; phylum Cyanobacteriota; class Cyanophyceae; order Oscillatoriales; family Oscillatoriaceae; genus Phormidium; species Phormidium sp. FACHB-592. Next base: position 6,673 of record NZ_JACJOZ010000054.1, on the reverse strand, counting down.
CTCAAAACGCTACAGCGCCGTGTGACGCGCAACTTACGAGATTTCTTGAACCAAAAATTACCGGATTATATGGTGCCTGATCGCTTTGTGCTGCTGCAATCGATGCCGCTTAATGCCAACGGTAAAATAGACCGTCGTGCCCTGCCAACACCCGAGTACGATCGCAATGAGGCAGAAGTCGCGCTCGCGCCACCTCAAACCTTGATAGAGCAGCAGTTAGCCGCCCTCTGGAGCAAGCTTCTCGGCATTGAGCAGGTGAGCATTCAGGACAACTTCTTTGAGTCAGGGGGCAACTCCCTGCTAGCTGCTCAGTTGATTGCTGCGATTCGAGAAACCTTTCAGGTGAAGCTGCCTGTGCGGTGTATGTTTGAGCAGCCGACGATCGTAGGGTTAGCTCAACTGATTGAAACTGTCGATCGGGAAGGACTCATATCTATTACACAGACGCTTACCTTGAAGTCTGAAGCCGTCTTGCCTCCTGAGATTTCACCTGGCAGAGCGCAGGCATTTGAGATGGATCAGATCTCGCATCCCAAACACATTTTCCTTACAGGTGCAACAGGTTTTTTAGGCGCGTTTTTGCTAAAAGAGTTACTGCAACAGACTGAAGCTCATATCTATTGTCTCGTTCGGGCTGCTGATAATTCTGAAGGGTTGAGCCGCTTACAAACCACGTTGAAGAAATACCAACTATGGCAGCCAGGATTCAATCATTCCCGCATCATTCCCATTTTAGGAAATCTTGCCCAGCCATTACTTGGTCTTGCGCCTCAAGAGTTTGCTCGATTAGCAGCCCAGATTGATACGATTTATCACAATGGCGCAGATGTCAATTTCTTTAAGTCCTACCAACAGCTCAAAGCAGCGAACGTGTTAGGAACCCAAGAAGTTCTCAGGCTAGCCTGCCAAACTAAAGTTAAGCCAGTTCATCACATTTCTACCATTTCAATTTTTGGCAGTACTTACAGTGACGCAACCATTATTCGAGAAGATGAATCGATCGACGGTCATGAAAGCCATCTCGATCTGGGCTATTCTCAAAGTAAGTGGGTTGCCGAAAAGCTAGTGTGGATGGCTCAATCAAGAGGGTTGCCTGTAACGGTGTTTCGAGCAGGCGCGATCGCAGGATCAAGTCAAACCGCACTCAGCAACAGCAAAGATTTTGAATTCAGTTTCATTCGGGGCTGTATTCAGATGGGAGTGTTCCCTGATTTGGGCACTGAACAACAGTCATTTGTGCCTGTCGATTATGTCAGTCAGGCGATCGTTCATTTGTCCAAACAGCCGCAGTTACTCAAAAAAGCCTTCCATCTGGTACATCCCAGCCCAATTCGTAAAGTAGAGTTTTTTGAGCAAATCCAGGCAGATGGATATCCCCTCAAAAAGCTTCCATATACTCAATGGCGAGAAACCCTTTTGCAGCAAGAACAAACCTCGCAAGACAACGCCCTTATCCCGTTCTTACCTCTGTACAAAGAGGAAAGTGACCAGGATCGCTCTACCTTGTCAATCTCTGATTATAGTGATCCAACGTTTGATTGCCAAAACACCTTAAACGGTTTAGCCAAGACAACTATTAACTGTTTGTCCATCAGCCAGTTGTTAAAGATCTATCTGCCTACCGTAACGACTCAGACAAAATTTGCTGAATCCCAATGAGCCTGGATTACTTGCCATCTGTCGGTCTTGGTCCAGTCCTCGTTTGACTTCAGGGTTGCCTATTCAATCACTTGCTACTTAGTAAAGACAAACTGGAGAAGCCTCAGTTGGCAAGAGGAGTTGCTCTGCTAAGTAGGCATTCACAGATGCACCATTGACATGAAAGGCTAGAAGCGCTTGAGGGGCGATCGCTCAGAAGGTAGCAGCGTTGGGTTGGCAACCAGAACAACTGGAGCAATTCATTCAGGCGTTGTTTGAGCCGCCAGGCAAGGCCTTGGCAAGAGGCGACTGGTCACTCTTGCTGTTTGAGTTGCAAAGCCAGTTGCCAGGTAAGCATTAGCGCCAGTGGTTTAAACAGTTCCACTGGCACATCCAGGCAGAAAGTGACGGTTTTCATGTGTATAAGCAGCAGGAACGCTAGACAGCGGCTCTCATGATTAGCTGAGCCGTTACTGCCCCTCAACCGCTCTGGGCTTGACCTTTGTACGCTTCGTTACCTGGATGAGGATGCCTGCTTGCGGGCGAAGGGTCATAGAGGGCAGCGGTGTCAGTCGTTGATCCGGCAACAGTCTGAACTGGTATTTTTGGGCAAAGGTGGCAAGTAACAAAACCGCTTCCATCAGGGCAAAACTCCGACCAATACAAACGCGGGGTCCTTCGCCAAAGGGAAAGTAGACGCCCTTCGGTAACTGCTTTTCCAGGTCATGCTCCCACCGTTCGGGCTGAAATTGTAGTGGGTTGGTGAAATAACGCGCACTCCGATGCATCACCCAGGGGCTAAAGATGAGAATGTACCGCGCTGGAATGTGATAGCCAGCCAACTCACAGTCTTGAATGGGAGCACGTGCCAGCGAAAAGAGGGGCGGATACAACCGCAGCGCTTCTTTAATAATCTGCTCGGTGTAGCGTAGCTGAGGCAGGTCTGCCAGAGTGGGGGTGCGATCGCCCAACACCACTTGCAACTCGCTAACCAACTTACTTTCAACAGCGGGGTGCTGTGCCAACAACATCCAGGTCCAGGACAACGCATTGGCTGTCGTTTCATGCCCTGCCAGCATCAATGTGGTCAGCTCATCACGCAACTGGCGATCACTCATCCGGTTGCCGTCCTCATCTTGAGCTTGCAGGAGCAGGGACAATAGATCGCCTGGATCGTTGCCACTCTGACGGCGTTCCTGGATCAGCGCAGCAATGGCTTGATCCATCGTCTGGAGTGCTTGCTTGTAGCGACGATTGATGGGCGTCGGCAAGCCCGTGAGGGGCAGAAACGCTTGTTTACGGCGACTAAAAAACCACTCCATCGCCACTTCTAACGTCTGAGCAATGGTTTGTGCAGCTACGCCTGTCATGTCCACATTAAACAAGGTCTTGGTGACAATGTTTAACGTCAACTGCATCATGTCTTGATGCACATCACGCACTTCGCCCTCTTGCCAGGTCTGCACCATGCGTTCAGCGTAGAGCACCATCGTCTCGCCATAGGCAGCGATGCGCTGTTGATGGAACATGGGTTGCATGAGCCGACGCTGACGTGCCCAAAACGCACCTTCGCTGGTGAGCAGTCCCTCGCCCACCAGACTACGCACCGCTTGCCAGGCGGGTGTGCGTTTAGTGAACAGTTCCGGTTGCTTCAGAACTTGCTCAATATGCTCTGCCTGGGTCAGCAGACAGGCGGAAGAGAAGAGAAACCGTAAAGGCACAATTTCCCCATAGTCGGCGGCACAAGCAGTCAAAAAGCTGAGGGGATCTTTGGCAAAGTCAAACGTATTGCCGAAGAACAGTGAGCCTTTCGGGCGAGAGAGTTGGTGTAGACCTTTGCTCATGGCAGTAGGGAAGCTTGAAGTTGTGATTCTTGCACTTTACCGTCACTGTAAGCGAACTGCTTTCCCGCTGCTAGCTGCTCTTGAAAGACTGACTGCTTAGCATAGCAGCAGAAACAAGCCAGCGTAGCAGCTGATCAATGACAGCCGACAGCAAGTCTAGCGAGCGTTGCTGTCCTCTAAGGTCTCCAACTGCTTCTGGAGCAAACCTTAGGCAAGAAGATGGTATTACCAGAGCGCAAGCCGGATAGCATCGAAGCTTTTTTTGAGCGCTTTCTAGAAGTCAAGTGAGTCATGACCGATGAGGCAGAACGACCGATTCAGTGCACGCAAGACCCGCAAGCCCAAAAAGTGAATGACTCAGGGAAGAAGAGACGACATACCCGTAAACATCTCGCCGCTGTCGATGAGAACAAACGAGTCTTGATTTTGAGCCAAGTCTGTAAGGGTAAGTTGCATGATAAACGCTTCTATGATGAAGATGATATTACAGGTAATATCCCGACTGACATTCCAACTGAAGTGGCTTTAGGCTTTCTCGGCTTGCAAAAGGAGTATGACATGCAGAATAAAGTCCCATCCTACGAGCACTATCTGTAGCGGGTATTGAAGGAATTGGTATAACGCTGTTTTTTGCTGTGCTTGCACAGCAAAAAACAGCGCGAACTCAACCCAGAAGCACTTCTAGACGGTGGTTTTAGTTCCTTTGTTACGGAAACGCCAGAGTTTGCTCAATGTAAAGCGGTATACCAATTGATCGCAGGGGAATACTTAGCTTACTATGTCACTTTTGTTGCTTAGGATGGTTGTTTGGGAGACGAGTACAATAGCAGAGCTACATCAATGCAAAGGCGTTCTGCACTAGTTATCGACTCCCGCTGTCATCCTGTGTCGCACGCCTTATACTGAGACTCTGCTATATGTGTTCCCGTACCGTTAACGTGCTTTTAGTTGAGGATGATGAAGAGGACTACCTCATCACCCGCAGTTTGCTCTCTCAAATTAAGCAGGTAACGTTTGCTCTCGATTGGGTAGCCACCTATGAAGCGGCTTTGGAGAGCATTGCCAACCATCAACATGATGTTTATCTAGTGGACTACCGTCTGGGACCGCATGACGGGCTAGAATTCTTGCAAGCCGCTCTAGCAAATGGTTGCAGAGCGCCAATCATTCTCTTGACGGGGCAGTCGAATGAAGACATCGATTTGGCGGCGATGAAGGCAGGCGCGGCAGACTATTTGGTGAAAGGTCAGATTGATGCTTCACTCCTAGAACGATCGATTCGTTATGCGATTGAACGCAACCGCACCTTAGAAGCGTTGCACAAGAGTGAAGCACAACTGGATGGCATTTTAGGATCGCTTAAAGACGTGGTCTGGTCTGCGACTGCGCCTAACTTTGAGATGCTCTATATGAGCACTGCGGTGCATACCCTTTATGGGCGATCGTCCGGTGAATTTGCGGCTAATCCCAACCTCTGGTTTGAAGTGGTGCATCCCGACGATCGCCCTTGGGTCGAGCACGAATCGCAAGCGCTCTTACACAGCGGTTCTAAAGATCTGGAATATCGCATCCTACAGCCTGATGGCACGCTTCGTTGGGTGCGCGATCGCGCTTATCTAGTCTGCGATGCAGGTTGGAAGACAACACGCATCAATGGCATCATCACGGACATCACTGAGAGAAAACAGGCAGAGGTCGCCCTGAAGCAGGCTATGCATAAAAATAGTCAGCTTGCGGCGGCAATCTCTCATATTGGCACAGGTGTGACGCTGAGTGATCCAACATTACCCGACAACCCGGTCATCTTTGTGAACCCTGGCTTTACAGCCATCACGGGTTATACAGCCGAATCAGCTCTGGGAAAAAACTGTCGCTTTCTACAAGGTCCAGAGACAGACCCTAGCACGACCAATAAACTACGACAGGCGATCGCCCAACGCCAGTCCTTTACAGGCACGCTGCTCAACTATCGTCAGGATGGCACTCCGTTTTGGAACGAGTTGACGCTTAACCCAGTCTTTGGTGACGACGGCACGCTGATCAACTTCGTGGGCTTGCAAACGGATGTCACTGCCCGCAAACAGGCTGAAGCAGCCCTCGAGCGCCTGCGTCGCCAGAACGAGTTAGTCTTAAACTCGGCTGGAGAAGGCATTTATGGTCTGGATTTAGAGGGAAAGCTCACCTTTATCAACCCGGTCGCCGCTCAAATGCTGGGTTGGGACGCTGACGCACTGATTGGCAAACTTATCCCTGGTTTTGTGCATTCGTCGCAGCCGAAGGGAACGCTGCACTGGCAACCAGGTTCGATCGATTCAGCCGCTGACCAATGTTTTCTCCATCACGTTAGAGAGGAAGTGTTCTGGCGCAAGGATGGCACCAGCTTTTTGGTGGAATATATCAGCACACCGATTTTAGAGCATGGGGCATTAATTGGAACGGTCGTGACCTTTCAGGACATTACGTATCGGCGACAGGCAGAAGCGGCGCTGCGGGAGAGCGAGGAGCGCTATGCCATTGCGGTGCAAGGTGCCAAAGATGGACTGTGGGATTGGAACTTGAAAACCAATCAGGTATATTTTTCGCCCCGATGGAAGTCAATGTTGGGCTGCGAAGAAGACCAGATCGGCAGTAGTCTAGATGACTGGTTTAACCGGATTCATCCAGAAGATTTTGAGCACGTGCAAGCGGCGTTGCTGGCTCACTTCGCGGCTCAGACGCCTGACTTTGAAAGTGAGCACCGGATGCTGCACCAGGATGATACTTACCGATGGGTACTCTGTCGTGGGTTAGCAGTACACGACGACGATGGTAAAGCAGTGCGCATTGCAGGTTCCTTGACGGATATCACCAGCCGCAAGCGGACCGAAAAGCAACTGCTCCACGATGCACTGCATGATGCACTAACCGATCTGGCAAACCGCGCCCTGTTTATGGATCGATTAGAACGGGCGATCGAACGGGGCAAACGCCATGAGCAGTACTTGTTCGCCGTCCTTTTTCTGGATCTAGATCGCTTCAAGCGCGTGAACGACAGCCTGGGTCACGTGATTGGTAATCAGCTTTTGATTGCGATCGCGCGGCGGCTACAACTCTGTGTGCGGTTAGAAGACACGGTAGCCCGTTTGGGCGGCGACGAGTTTGTTATTTTGCTAGAGGGCATTGAGAGTGCGAGTGATGCGACACGGGTAGCA
>NZ_JACJOZ010000053.1:0-5439 GCF_014695795.1 Phormidium sp. FACHB-592 | reverse complement strand
AGGCTCGGTAGACACACGCCTTTTTCGTAACGGGTAGGATTACTCTGTCTGCATGGGCATCCTGAATTGGTTGATGCCAGAAGATACCTTTATGCGCCTCTACCAGCTTGAAATTAAGGACGATGACTGATCCTTCCTTCCAAAAACTGCCCGAGTGCGATCGCTGCTGGTTCAATGCGGGCAGTCTCTACCTTTGTTGCAGTGTGCATCCTGCTGGTGTGCAGAGCGATCGCTGCCCTGACTTCCAAGAAGATACCGCTGCGGCTGATCAGCAGCGTGAGTTCATGGCGCTGGAATGGGTTGCCGATGGCGGTAAGAGCTTATGGGAACCCGATGGTGCTAGCTACTACGGGGATGAGTTGGTGATCAACACAGAGCATCGCTAGAACAGGGAACAGAAGCTCGCGCTCTTGGACTGGCACCCGCTGTTCACCGGACGCTGTCCGCACTGTGAAGTGCCGTTGCTGCAAACCGAGCCAGCACGAGTGTACTGGGACTGTGTGTGCGGTTGGCGAGACGACAGCGTTTGACTGTTGCTGCCAAGGGGCACCCTGTAGTCAAGTAAGCCGTTAAACAGGCAGTGACATCCATGCAACCGAACAGTGCAGTACTCAACCTTGACCTTGATAGCGGCAAACACAGCACCAGTACGCACGACTTGGTTGCCATTGGCGGTAAGCTGCCGTACTGCTACCAGGTACCTACGAGCAAACTGTTAGATGTCATTGTCGAGGTTGCGCCGGGATACATAAACCTGGATGCCAACCAGTTATTACCCTACCCCGCACCACCTCAAACCCCTACCACCACACACCATAAAAACAAACTCCCCAAGCTATAAACTAGGAGAGTGTTTGTTAGGAAATAGGGTGAATACTGCCACCTGTTGATGTAAGAGTTTTCAATCAGGCTATTACCTTATTCGGGTACAAGGGTAGGTGTCCAAAAGTTTATGATCATAAGTCCAAGACTGAACAAGATAACCTGAGTCACCAATTTTCACGTCCCAATAGGTCTTTGGGGGAGCACCTTTGTAAGCAGGATTGTTCACAACTGTTAAGTATCCGCCGCCTTGCATTTTGACTCTTGGATAGTTAGGTTCTGAACGACCGAGCATATCTTTACGGGGATTCCCACAGTAATGAGCGTCTCTTGGAAACTCTATACGTACTTCTGCATCTAGAATGCCATTTTGTTTCTTTGTTGGATTACAGTCTTTATTTTTCCAATTGCAGCAAGAGGAATTATTTACAGGGATTCCCACAGAAAAATTCCGGAGGTTTTCAAGGGTAGGAACAGCGCTATAAATAGGCTTATCGGTTTTGTTGTAGACGCAAAAAGCTTGAGCAGGGTCTGTTTTTATCGCAAAACCTAGTGCGGTTACTGCTGTAGCCAAAAGAAATGCGTTCCAAGTTTTCATGTGACTCCTTTAAGTAGGGGCAAGTTTGTAGAAGGGAGGCATTTGCTTCCTCTAATAAAACTTGCGGGCAAGTTAACCGCGTTATGCACAAATCTGGTAAAAGTTTTTTGAAAGCTAGGATTTTGGCGGTCGCGCTACCGGGCTTAGTTATAGCAACGGACAAAAAGTGATCGTTAAGGCTGAAAGACCTATGAATGAAAGCTTTTAGCGGTTGCTTCGTTTTGGTATCTGTTGGCTTAAACTGTTCCATCTTGGACTGTAAACGGGATAGTTGATACCGAAAAAGTCTGATTTTACGTTGGTATAGCCTGCTTATTGTTTACAATCCAAGCATCGAAAATGGGACAGTTACCCTTAACAACCATTTTGACCCCGCTGCTATACAAAGGCGAGTAGGAGCCTTCCGTGCCCCCTGGGTCAAGCACTCTTCGTGCCCTTGGATGCCAATTATCCTTTACAAGCGATCGCTACGCTCCTCGCTGCTAGCAGTGTCTAGATCAAGGTCAATTGCGTGTGCTTGCCGTTGGCTGCAAGCCTAGAGACAGCTTTGCGCTTGGCGTTAGACTCGACAGGACGGGACAAGGTGTGGTGATACCAGCAGTAGGAAAGCACAACAGCCTCTTGCCGCGCCTCACCGTTTTCACTCAAGGCAGCACCTTTGAGCGCTAACTGTAAAGCGTCTCTACAGGGGTAACCGCCTTTAGACTGAGTGGCGCTATGGACAGCTACATCTTTAGCACGCCACTGCTCTCCCAGAGCCACAATTGTGTCCTGCTTGGGAGCCAAAATATACAAAGTGTTGGCTGGGTAAGGCGCATCATGAGCCTGGATTGCTGGCGCAGCACGGTGGGTTGCCATTGCCACCAGTGTCCCGATGACTTCATCCATGCTCCCAACCTGCTGAGCAGAACCATCGCTGGCTGCCGTGAAGAAAAAGCTGCTCCATAACTGAGGCTGCTGGGCGAGATCGGTGATAATCTCTTGCCCATTGAAGGCATTAAACTGTTGCTGCCAAACCCAAGCTGCGTGAAGGTCTTGAGGGCTAGAGTCTTGGGCAATTCGCCCGATTTTAGCTACGTCCAGCATGGTAATTCCTCGCTTTCTAGCGTTGGTTGTTTAATTTGCATAGCTGTTCGCACTTTAGGGAATGCGGATCAACCTCCTGCCACCCTACCCAGCCCTTTGAATCAGCACAAGCGTTTTCCAAGTGCTGAAGCCAATCGCTGCGTCAGTGCTGCCCCTCCTCCCATCGCCAAAAAAATTTCTGCCAAAGCTTTGGGAGCTGAGCGTGGGGGTAGACCCATTCTGAGCCGTAGGGCATAGACTTTCCATCAACTTCAAGGTGCTGATCTTGGCACTAGCAGCAGCACCTTGACCGCGAAGCGAGGGAAAGCCATCTTTAAATGACTGTGATGATCGTGGGACGACAGCCAGCAAACCTGCTCCAAAAAATTGATCGCAAAACGTCATGCTTCAGCGTCAGACACATTGGTTTTTTGCTGCATAGGGCTTTCGACTTGGCTCATAGTTGTCGCGTCATCTACGAGCGATTGCTGGGGCAAGATGCCTAGCTGTCGCGAACCCGCTATATCGCTGTCCTTTCATAGAGCCGTCAATGTGAGTGGCTAAACTGGAGGCACAACCTGCCAGAAAGCCTTTTGACAACACGATGGTGGTGCCGCGTAAAATTATCCACATCGACATGGATGCCTTCTTTGCCTCCGTGGAGCAGCGTGACCACCCGCAGTACCGAGGCAAACCCCTGGTCGTCGGCGGTAGACCAGACCAACGAGGCGTTGTGGCTGCTGCCAGCTATGAAGCACGCGCCTATGGTATTCACTCCGCCTTACCCTCACGCCTTGCCCAGCAACGGTGTCCTCAACTCATTTTCGTTAACCCTCGCTTTGAAGTCTACCGTGCTGTCTCACAGCAGATCCGCGCTATTTTTGACCGCTACACCGACTTAGTGGAACCGCTCTCACTGGATGAAGCCTACCTGGATGTGACCCTGAACAAACCAGGCATTGCCTCCGCGATGGCGATCGCCCGTGCCATCAAACAAGCGATTCGGGCAGAAACACAACTGACGGCTTCCGCTGGGGTCTCGTACAACAAGTTTTTCGCCAAGCTTGCCTCTGGTTTAGACAAGCCGGATGGACTGTACCTCATTGCGCCTGAGCAAGGGCAGGCAGTGGTAGAGGCGTTGCCGATCGCGAAATTCTACGGCGTAGGAGCAGCGACGGCTCAAAAGCTGCAGGCGCTCGGCATTCATAAGGGGGCAGACCTGAAGCAGTGGTCCGAAGCCGATCTGGTGCAACACTTTGGTAAAACAGGCAGCTATTACTACCGTGTTGCCAGGGCAGAGGACGAGCGCCCCGTCAATCCAAACCGTAGCCGCAAGTCGATTGGAGCCGAGCAGTCCTTTGCGGAAGATTTAGCAGCACTGGACGCGATGGATGAGGCACTGGCGACACTGGCTAGGGAAGTGGCAACCCGTATGGACAAACATCAGCGCTATGGTCATACTCTGACGCTCAAGGTCAAGTATGCCGATTACCAGCAGATCACCCGGTCTCAAACAGTGATAGAGCGACTACGGAATGCCGCAACGCTCTACAGCCTGGCAGGGGACTTGCTGCGGTCACACCTTGACCCCACCCGCAAAGTGAGATTACTGGGGCTTACGGTGTCCAACCTGACGGAGCCACTCTCGAAGCCGCTCTACAATCAGTTGCAGCTAGAGTTACCACCGTTTTTCTAGGCACTTACCGCTAGTGGCACTGTCAACGAAAACCAGCCGCTGCCTTCACACAGTCTGATGTGGGGTTGAGCTGAGCGAGTGCGACAGTTGATCATAAGGGTGCGAAGGCGCTGCTAGGTATGGTTCTCAGCGCTCGGTCAACATAGTGCTAGTTTTGTTGGTTAGTTGCTCAGTCCGCAACGGGGCAAGGGGGTGAAAAAGTAAAACTGCTACTGTGTAAAGTTTTTAGAGCTTGTGCCAGTTGGTGGCTAGTCCAGCATCAGCAGCGCAGGCTCCTCTTTAGCCACGCTGATCAATGGGCACCTTAGAACCAACAGAGACACAGCTAACCTGATCGCTCTGACCGGATTCTTTTTCATCCTCTGAACCGCAAGTTCGGCTAGTCACCCCAAAGTTTGGCTCATGCCAGCGCCAATGAATGGCAGTGAGACGAGGATTTTCAAACGTAATCCTCTTGGTCAGAGGTTTTCGAGGTCTTTTCCACACAGCAAACGGCTTCGGGAAGTCCACTGCATCAGGGTTGTTATGTTACTCTCTTGGAACTCATTGAGCGTGTTGTCAAAACAATTCGTCAGGACTGATTGCCTCTCCGTTGATATCTACAATTTCAAATGGAGCAAGTTCACTCAAAACCGTAATAATTGGTAGGAAATCTTCTCGAAATGCACGATGAATTGAGATACAGGTTACAGGGTCACCTTGTACGGAGAATTCAACATCGCTCTCCTCACCTTCCTCATTTGCCGTAATGTAGACAATTACTGCCCAAGGTTCATCGTTCTCAATTCTTTTCTTACGGTGAAGTGTAAATCCTGGTTGAGAACATAATCGGTTAACTACTTCCTCTTGACTACCAAAAGGTGTCAGTTCCGCCTTTGGGTCATCTCGCTTAAAAGGTACGCGGAATAGCCAATAGTCAACACTCATCTCAACCTTATCCGCATTCTTAGAAACACTATTCTATCGACACCTCACGGGTTGCAGGTGGCTGAAACCCTGGTTCTGTGGTGATCCTTCTGCGTCTTGGGCAACGGACCGAGCCGCATCAAGGGATTGAGTCAGGTGATCAGTGGTTCGGTTTCTTACTTTGATTGAACCGAGATGTTAAACAGCGTAAACCAAGCTCAGGGGTGCTTTCAGGCTTACGTTGTTTTTAGTCCGCTTGCTACGGGAACGCCAAAATGTCAGCTCTGCTCCCAGAACCCACTCAACAGCGCCTGATCGATTTCTGCTTCCGTTGGCGAATCGAAAAGCTGGC
>NZ_JACJOZ010000052.1:0-163338 GCF_014695795.1 Phormidium sp. FACHB-592 | reverse complement strand
AGATGTCCGCTTTAGGACAAATGGTGGCTGGAGTCGCACACGAAATTAATAACCCCGTCAATTTCATTCATGGCAATTTGAACCATGTCGAGGCGTACACACAGGAGCTAGTTGGTCTGCTGCAACGCTATCAGAGCGCTTACCCGCAGCCACCGCAGGAGTTGCAGGCGGCCGTGGAGGACGCTGACTTAGCGTTTTTGCTCACGGATCTGGTCAAAATGCTGCAATCGATGAAGGTGGGGACGGAGCGAATTCGCGAAATTGTGCTGTCGCTACGCAACTTCTCACGGTTGGATGAAGCGGAGTTTAAGGCGGTGGATATTCACGAGGGCATTGAGAATACGCTGGTGATTCTGCGGCACCGCTTCAAGGCACGGGCCGAACGACCCGAGATTCAGGTGGTGAAAGACTACGGTCCCTTACCGCTAGTGGAGTGTTATGCCGGACAGCTCAATCAAGTCTTTATGAACATTCTCAGTAATGCGATCGATGCGTTTGAGGAAGCGAATCAGGGGCAGTCCTTTGAAGCGATCGCGACCAAGCCCAATACGCTGTGGCTGCATACCGCCGTGACCGGTCGGGGCACAGTCCAAATCACCATCGCTGACAATGGTCCAGGCATTGCCGAAACGGTGCGTACCCGCTTGTTCAATCCGTTTTTTACCACGAAGGCAGTCGGCAAGGGCACGGGCTTGGGGCTCTCGATCAGTTATCAAATTATTACAGAGAAGCATGGGGGGCAGTTGTCTTGCCACTCCACACCCGGACAGGGAGCGAAGTTCATTATTGAGATTCCCATCCAGCAAGTCGCTCCAGTACGGAGTCAGGTGCGCTCTCTCGAAGCAGTGCTCTGTGAATGAAAGACCGCAAACAGCTGATTGGCAGGGGCTTTGGTGATAAGGGTTATGTCTCTCAGACGTTGGTAAAGCAGTGGCTAGAAAATTGAGAACGCGCCATACCCTACAAGTGGGTCAATAGGAGAAACGTAATTGAGACGAAGGGCTGACGGAGGTTATGGCAAATGGAACAAACACGCCTGGTCAAAATTAGTAAATATTTGAGCAAGCATCTGCGGCATACGCCAGAACGTCTTGGACTTACGCTTGCTCCTGGTGGCTGGGTCAACGTTGATGAGTTGCTGTCTGCTTGTGCAGCGCATCAGTTCTTCTTCGCTCGTGCGGAGTTAGAGGAAGTTGTTGCCGCTAGCGATAAGCAGCGGTTCTCCTTTGATGACACAAAAACTCGCATCCGAGCGAATCAGGGACATAGCGTTGATGTGGATTTGCAGCTAGAACCACAAACACCTCCAGATGTGTTGTATCACGGTACAGGTAAACCATCGGTGTCAGCCATTTTGCGATCGGGCTTACTCAAAATGTCACGACACCACGTACATTTGTCTAGAGAGATGGAAACAGCTCGCAAGGTCGGTATGCGGCATGGTCGTCCTATAATTTTGGCGATCGACACCACGGCAATGCACCAGGCAGGCTTTACTTTTTACTGCTCAGACAACGGTGTTTGGCTGGTCGATGAGGTTCCACCACAGTATCTAAAAGTACTGGACGCTGAGTAGAGAGTGTTGCGTAACGAACAAGGTCTGACAACGGCAACAGTTTAAAGCAGTTAAACCTTTGCCTGTGCGGTAAGACCCGCCATCGTTGCCATTAACTCGTCGATGTCTAATGGTTTGGCTAAGTGCCGACAAAATCCTGCCGTGAGGGCGTGTATTTGATCATGCTCAGTCGTGCAGACGGTCAAGGCGATCGTTGGCAGTTGCACCTGATACATTGCTTCCAAAACTTTTACCTGGCTTATGAGCGCGTAGCCATCTTCACCTGGCAGCAGCAGCTCGCTAATCAGGAGGTCGGGAAACGCTTGGTGCAGGCTGGCGATCGCCTCATGGACGCAGGTAGCGGTAGTTGTTTCAACCCCATAAAGCTCAAATAAGTTTGTCAGTAAGACTCGAGAATCGGCATGCCCATCAACGACCAGCACGCGTAAGCCTGACCTTAAGGAGGCAGCATCAAACATAGCAGTCATCGCAAGCAGAGAAGGATGTAAGGCAATAGATAGCCAACCAGAGCTGCTTGCTTTATCCTCGGAGCCAGAGGCAAGGCGTTTCGTCCTAGCAAACTAAGCTCCAGCATAAGGGTTATGGTGCTGGCATTCAGTACGGTCTCGTACGATGACGATCCTATCTGGATTGTGAGCAAGGATTCCAGTGGAATCCTTGCTCACAAAGCCCCTCAATCTCATACCAACTTAAACAGACCCTACGACAGAACATACCTCCAACCGATCCCCCTCAGTTCCCCTTGATAAGGTGGAGCTGAAGGCAGGGGGGTCGCCTCTGTCGCATTCACAAATCAAATTGGTATCACAACTGATTTAGGACTGCTATATAGAAGTAACGTAGGTGCATTTAGGGTTGGTAGTGCTGCAAGCGCTCAAACTGAGCCACATTTGTGCTCAAGGGAAGTGCTTGATGGTGCTTCCCTGACTAGCTTTGGCTACCAACGTGAGTGAGGTTACGGGAGTGCTCCAGGCTTTGTGCCAAGCAAGCGATTGTATTCCGCCTTGATCGCTTGAAAACACTCACAGGCTGAGCTTTCTAACCCTGTTGCCTGCAAGATGTGAATGTGCCCACGACGGTAACGCAGCAAACCGTGCTCTTGAAACCTGTGGGCGGCTAGCGTGATGCTTGAACGCGGTGCCCCTAACATGGTCGCCAGGAAGGACTGCGTGAGGATGACTTCATCCCCTGCTACGCGGTCATGCACTTCCAAAAGCCAGCGAGCTAAGCGCCGTTCGAGCGCATGGCGGCTGTTACAGGCAGTGTTTTGAGCCATTTGCGCAATTAAGGCTTGCGTATAACGCAGCAGCACCGCACGCACGGCAGGATAGCGATCAAAGGCAGCTAGTAAGACCCGTGCCTCGAGCTTGATGGCGCTGCCTGTGACCTGCACCATGTAGGCAGTTTGTGTCATTGCGCTACGCCCCATTACGGCGTTTAGACCAATCATTTCACGGCTGCCAACAATCCCTATAGCGGCGCTAGCACCATCACTCATGGTCAGTGTGATCGCCAGCACACAATCTAAAGGAAAGTAGAGCGCAGCGATGACGTCCCCTGGCTCGTGCAGACGATCGCCTTTTGACAACACGACTGTTTCCATCGCAGGAGCCAACTTAGTCACGATCGCTGGTGGCAAAGCACTCAGCAGGTGGTTGGTCAAAGTCATGCTCAACTACTTCTTGGTCTTGCTTGGTATTGTAGGACTAACTAAGCACCTTGTCTACGAGAGACCTTCTGCACAAAGCATCGAGGTCTATTAACTGAAATCAGGGCTACATGAGCAAGATGTGCCTTGCACACTAAAGCGCTGCTATACCAATTCCCTTTTGGCACGCTATAGCAACAGGATGAGGGATGCATAGAAGCCATTGCTTAAAGGATGTTTCAAGGTTTATGTCTGTCCTAACGTTTCCTCCGACTGCTACAACTCTCGAAAAGATAGGTTTCGCATTCAGAGAAACAAGTCTGAGCGTAATTTGTAGCAAACTGACAACTATGCAAACGCTTTGATGTCCGGGTTGGTTGATGGGCTATGAGTGTGCCGGGCAGTCGAGACCCGAATACTGCTGTAGACAGCTACGAAGATCCACTGGTACTGCTGAAACAATACAATGAAGCGACAGCATCGCCGACCAGTCACGGCTAGCGTTAATGCTCAATGATCGTTGGGCTACACGCTTGATGCCGCGCGGTAAAGCCAGGTGAAGAGCCTTGACAAGCTCGCCTCATAACGGTTCGGCTGGCTGTCCTGTTGCCGTTTTGGTGCCGCTTGCGATCGCCCTTACATTAGGATGCAACGCGTTTTTGACTCATGACAAGCTCAAGCAGGTGACGCATTTTTTAGACCACTCGATCGCACAACGCCCAACGAGCCTCAAAACGTCGCTCACGCATTTGATTAGAACAGTTAACGTAAGGCACAACGGAGAGAACCGATGGAACCACTAAATAGCATGGACATGGTGTTGGGAGGCTTGGCGATCGCCATTTTTGCGGGTGGACTGGTGATGCTGGTGTCGGGGGCGTGGTCAGCACGGGATAAGTAAGCACTCTAGCTCGTTCCCGTTGCAGTCTCCTCACAACTAAACCAACGTCATTGTGGCAGGAATGGGTTGTGTACCCGTCTGGTAGTCCTCTAGCGAAAAGGCATCAACCTGAATGGCGTCATTGCGGGCTGTCTCTGCTTCACGCACCAACTGTGTCTCCGCCTCGGTAATCACACCCGCACTCAAGGCAGCATCCAGCAATGTTTCTGGTTTCCCTGGAGGCAACTGCCCCGTATGACTAGCTGCTTTGATGGTTTTGAGGATTGCTTCGGCTTGCAGTGATAGGCGCAAGGCTTGCTCTAACCGTCCTAATGGCTCATCAGGATGAGATGGGATGTAGATGTTTGCCGTCAGACGATCGCGCGTTTCTCCAGGAGTCTGCAACAGGTGGGCAATTTCATGCCCCAGGTCATCGGAGGGTGGAAGACCGATCGGATTGAGCCGCCACCATGCCATCACCAATCCTCGAAAGATACCGCCCAGTATAGGAATGGACAGGTTGGCAAAAATGCCTTCAAAGGCTTGTTGCATCTGAGCAAAGGCATACTGCATTGACCAATGCACCAGGGGCAAGTCGGCTGGGTTGCGACCCTCTGCCTCAAAACGGCGTAACGTTGCTATGCCCAAATACAGCCAGGACAAACTATCGGCAAAGCGCCCAGCCAGCTTTTCGCGCCGCTTTAAAGAACCACCAAAGGCAAGCAGAACGAGATCAGTGAGAAAGGCAAACGTTGCCGATGCCCATGCCAGCTTACGGTAGTAGGTCGCCGTTGCGCCTCTTATAGGAGAACGAATCAATGCTCCATGCGAGAGGCTGAGCAGCAGGGTGCGAAACCCATTGCGTACCATAAAACCAAGGTGATTCCACAAAGCCTGATCAAACGCGATCGTGTCTCCATTGTTTAACGCTTGCACTTCTTGATAGACATAGGGATGGCACCGAATGGAGCCTTGCCCAAAAATCATTAACGTGCGGGTGAGAATGTTAGAGCCTTCCACCGTAATGGGAATGGGCATGGCGGTGTAAATATTCGCCAGCAGGTTTCGGGGTCCTCGGCAAATACCCGACCCACCCAAAACATCCATTCCATCATTCGTGATTTTGCGGGCGAGTTCCGTAAACTGGTATTTGGCGATCGCCGATACCACTGATGGCTTTTCTCCCTGATCCACTGCTCCAACGGTGTAAAGACGAGCCGCTTCCATCAGGTAGGTCAGCCCACCAATCCGGGCGAGCGGTTCTTCAATACCTTCAAAGCGACCGATGGAAAGCCCAAATTGTCGTCGTACGGTGGCATGAGCGCCAGTCACTCGCGTCACTAATTTAGCTACGCCTGTACAGGTCGCCGGAAAGCTAATGCCTCGACCCGCCGCCAGTGCCTGCATCAGCATTTTCCAACCCTGACCCGCTTGCTCAATACCACCAATAATTTGGTCGATCGCAATAATCACATCACGCCCTTCGATCGGCGAATTGTAGAAAGGAACGCCCATCGGGTCATGCCGTTTCCCTAAAATAACACCGGGGGTTTTGGCTGGCACCAGAGCGCAGGTGATGCCAACATTTTCAGTGTCACCCAGAAGATGGTCTGGATCGCGCAGTTTAAAGGCAAGTCCAATTAAAGTGGCGATCGCGCCGAGCGTAATGTAGCGTTTGCTGAAATTCAAGCGCAGGTACAGCTTGCCATCGTCGCCGCGAAACACCACTCCGTTTGATGTAATACTGGCTGCATCGGAGCCAGCGTTGGGTTCTGTAAGGGCAAAGCACGGAATTTCGTCGCCACTGGCTAAGCGCGGCAGGTAGTAAGCTTTCTGTTGCGGCGTGCCGTAGCTGAGCAAGAGCTTGGCAGGACCCAGAGAATTGGTCACGCCAACGGTGGCTGTATGGGTAAACGATCGTGACGCTAGTTTTACCATCACGGCACTGTATGTCAAGTTAGAAAAACCTAACCCGCCATACTCTTTGGGAATCATCATGCCAAAGAAGCGTTCTTGTTTCAGGTACGCCCAGACTTCTGGTGGCAGATCTTTGCGACGCTGAATGTCCCAATCCGTTGCCATGCGGCAGACTTGCTCAACGGGACCATCTAGAAATGCCTGTATTTCGGGCGTTACTTGAGGGTAGGGTTCCTGGAGTAACCGCTGAAAGTTTGGTGCACCTGAGAAAAACTCACCTTCAATCCAAACGGTGCCAGCGTCGATCGCGGCTTTTTCCGTAGCAGAAATGTTTGGTAGAAGATGGAGTGTTTGAATGCCCTTCATGATGGGTGCCGTCAGCAGGCGACGACGGAGCATTGGCACGTTTAACATCAATGCCAAAACAGCAAAGATACCCCATCCCCAAAGGGGGCTATGAAAAGCCATGAGGGTTGCTGCACCGTACAACGTCCACACCCAAAGTGGAACCCCCACATACCCCAACAGGAGCAGCAAGAAAAATAGACCTGGAATTGCGATCGCCAATGGTAGAGACATGATCGTTCACCAAACCAATAACGGATTTATGGTCAAAGAGGCAACTTTGCGTAGAGATGGGTTTTAACCAAAAATTGAGCCTTTAAACAATGTCATAGTCATTAAACCCACCCCTGCGTCAAACCATCAAATTCTCGAACACACCAGCAGCACCCATGCCACCGCCCACACACATGGTAACCAGTCCATAGCGAATGCCCCGTCGCTTCATCTCATGCAGTAACGTAGCGGTGAGCTTTGCGCCGGTCATACCCAGTGGATGCCCTAGGGCGATCGCGCCACCATTGACATTAGTGATGTCTTCGTTCAAACCCAGCTTACGAATGACAGCAAGGCTCTGTGCCGCAAAGGCTTCGTTCAGTTCAATCAACCCAATGTCATCAAGCGTTAAGCCGACCTGCTGCAACACTTTTGGTATAGCGGCTACAGGACCAATGCCCATAATTTCGGGTGGTACACCAGCGACAGCAAACCCCAGCAGTCGCCCCATTGGCTCTGCACCTAGTTCATCCACCATTCGCCGATTCATCATGACAGTCGCGGCGGCTCCATCCGACATTTGAGAAGCGTTACCCGCTGTCACGGAGCCTCTGCTGTGGAAAACGGCAGGCAGTTTGGCAAGGGCTTCTAGACTGGTATCAGAGCGAGGACCCTCATCAACCCGCAGTACCGTTTCAATGGTTTGGGGTTTGCCATCAACATAAAGCGTTTCCTTTACCGCGATCGGAATCACTTCCTCATTAAAGCGCCCGGCTTGAATTGCTGCCAGTGCACGTTGATGCGATCGCAATGCAAAAGCATCTTGATCGGCACGAGAAATGTGATATTGCTGCGATACATTCTCCGCGGTGATGCCCATCGTGCAATAGACCTGGGGCGTTTCTGCCAACAGCTCTGGGTTTGGAGCCATCCCATGTCCCCCCATGGGAATCAAGCTCATGGATTCCGCTCCTCCTGCCACCATCACTTCCGCCTGCCCTGTTTCAATCGCCTGTGCTGCTAGGGCGATCGCTTGCAGCCCAGACGCACAGAAACGATTAACCGTTGCTCCAGCAACGCTGTCGGGTAGCCCAGCACGTTGGGCAATAACTCGTCCAAGATTGAAACCCTGTTCAGCTTCAGGGAAGGCACAACCCACCACGATGTCATCAATCAAGCCAGATTCTAGCCCTTTGACGCGATCGATGGCACTTTTCACGGCGATCGCACCCATATCATCGGGGCGCATAGTGTGAAGTGCCCCACGAGGGGCTTTACCAACTGCCGTCCGAACACTGCTAACAATATATGCATCTTTCATGACGCTCTCCTAATGTGTGTTGGGTAGAAAGGGCAATGAGAAGTTCTAAGTTGGTTGAGTGGTCAGCTTTTAGCCTTCATCCTTTATCCCCCTCCCCCATTTCCTAATTCCGCAATGGTTTTTTGGTCTTCAACATATGAGCGATCCGCTCCTGGGTTTTGGGCTGGCTGAGAAGGGGCAAGAAGTGTTCTCGCTCCAGTTGCAGCAGGTAGTCTTCATGAACCAACGCAGGAGCTGTGAGGTCTCCACCCGTCATCACATAAGCCAACTCAGTGGCGAGGTAGCGATCGTAAGCACTGGCAAACCCACCTTGTTCAAACACGTACGCCATGTGTTCTAAGACCGCTCTGGCAGGACGACCGAGCACCATAATGGCGGTCTGTTCGGGGGGTGGAGTATAGCCCAGACGATCGAGGTGAAGCACTTCGGCTTTCGCTGCAAAAAGACGGCGATCGCCATTCATTAAAATCCGGGTATCGCACGGCAGATAGCCCATTTCCTGTGCTTCATAGGCACTCGAAGAAACTTTCGCTGTGGCGATCGTTTCAAACGCTGATTGCAAAAATGGCTGAATTTGGCTAGATGAAAGGCTCGCAGTTCGTTCAGACACACGCGCAACCGTTCGCATGATGCCACCGGCACCTGGAATCAGACCCACGCCCAATTCCACCAAACCAATGTAGGTTTCTGCGGCTGCAACCACGTGTGGACACGCCATCACCAATTCACAGCCTCCGCCCAGCGCTCGCCCTTGAATGGCTGCCACGATCGGTTTAGGTGCATAGCGGATGCGCTGCAAAATGGCTTGAAACTGGACAATGAGATCTGCGATCGCATCGAAATTACCAGACTGCGCCATCATGCCGATCTCGGCGAGATTAGCCCCACCTGAAAAATGAGCGCTATCGTTTCCAATCACCAGCCCTTTGAAAGGTTGAGTTTCCAGCAGATCCAGGACTTCGGCTAAGCCTTCAACCACCTTTAAGCTGAGCGTATTTCCTTTAGAGCGAAACTCATACAAAACCACACCATCGCCCAAATCCAATAGCGCCGCTTCTGAGTTTTGCCAGAGTGTATGGGTTGGATTCGCTTTGAGGGCAAGCAAATCGATTTCATCCGTTGGCATTTCCATCGGCACATAGTGTTGTCCAGGCTCATACACATGATGCTCATGCCAATAAAAGCTTGTGGCACCGTTGTGATGCATCGTTTCTACCCGTGAGGGTACGCTCATATCTGCCGCTTTCATGTCAGCCAGCACCGTCTCAAAGCCTAAAGCATCCCATAGCTCAAAGGGTCCCAGTTCCCAGCCAAAGCCCCAACGCATGGCGCGATCGATTGCCACCGGGCTATCGGCAATTTCAGGTAAGCGGTGCGCACTATAACTCAACAAGTCCAGGGTCATCTGGCGGAAGAGGGTTCCGGCGCGACCAGTGTCCTGGTACAGGGCACAAAGGCGTTCCTTCAAAGGCAATTTGCTCAACGCCTCGATCGCGCCCAAAGCCATAGGTTTTGCGGGTTCATATGCCAGCGTCTCAAGATTCAAGGAAAGCAGTTCACCCGACTGTTTTTTGTAAAAGCCCTGTCCTGACTTAGCGCCCAGGGTTCCGGTTGTCACCAATTTTTCCAGCACAGGGGGAACACGAAATAGCTCTCGGCTTTCATCATGAGGAATCGCCGGATACAGGTTTTTGATGACATACAACAAAGTATCCAGACCCACTAAGTCGGCAGTACGGAAGGTTGCAGATTTTGGGCGACCCACAAGTGTGCCAGTGAGCGTATCAATTTCCTCAATCGTGTAGCCCATCTCAGTCCAGGCTTTTAGCCCCAGCAGGATGGCATAGGTGCCAATCCGGTTGCTAATAAAGTTGGGCGTATCCTTGGCAACCACTACACCCTTACCCAGATGCAACTGTCCAAACCACCGCAGGCGTTCCAAAACTTGTGGATCAGTGTCCGCCGTGGGAATGAGTTCCAGCAACCTAAGATAGCGTGGTGGATTGAAAAAATGCGTACCTAAAAAGCGTTGTCGGAATGATTCTGAGCGTCCCTGAACGATCGCGTGAATCGGCAAACCACTCGTATTAGTGGATACGATTGTGTCTTCACGGACTACTGCTTCCAGTCGTTCCATCAACTGTTGCTTGACATCAAGCTTTTCCACTACTGCCTCAATGACCCAATCAACCGTCGCTAAGCGATCGAAGTGGTCATCAAAGTTACCTAGAATAACGCGATGGGCAACCTTGGCAGTAAAGAAAATGGGCGGTGAAAGTTTGAGCGCTTTCTTAAACGACGCTTCTACCAGAGCATTTTTGTCGCCCGCTTGAGCAGGAAGATCCAACAAATGGACGGTAAGACCCGCATTCGCAAGGTGAGCGGCAATTTGGGTTCCCATCACTCCGGCACCCAGGACAGCGGCGGTTCGGAACGGTTTAAACATGGTTCTAAAACCCCTTTTTGTTAGGTGGTTAATCGTGGATTTAACGATTGGGCAAAGGCAGGGCAATCCGATGTGGAAACAGAAACGATCGCCACGGCTGCGGTATCGCGCTCGTTGACTCGTCGTTCCAAATCATCTTGATAGAGGGCAGCTATGTCGGTGACGAACATGGCGATCGCATGCGCCCGATCAATGTTTCCGTTTGATGTGAGCAGCCCATTTTCCACAGAGACTGTGGCGTTGATGAGCCGAAACCGTTTCACAGTAGCCCAATACGGCAAATGACAATTAGCAGCATCAACGACGGCTCGATACAGTGCCAGAATGGCTGGATGCTGCAACAATGTTTCCAGCGACCCATCAATACCGTTTTCCAGGGCCTGCACATGCAACGCCTCTAGATTCGGTACAAGCAGCACGGCACAGAATTTTTGCTCAGAGCCAACGACGACCGCGTGTGCCACCAGTGAGGATCGTTTCAAGCGCTCCTCGATCGGCTGTGGCACAATATACTTGCCTGTTGAAAGCTTGAACAATGCCTTCTTGAGACCTGTAAGCTTGAGCATTCCTTCATCGGTAAAGGTGCCCAAGTCACCCGTATGGAACCAGCCTTCAGTGTCAATGGCTTCCTGTGTCATAGCAGAATTCTTGTAGTAGCCCTGCATGACATACGGACTACGCACCAAAATCTCACTATCATTTGCGATCGCCACTTCCACTCCAGCAATGGGAACACCCACTGTTCCGGCCCGATTCCACTGCCCACGATTGCAGCAAACGACAGCACTTGTTTGCGTCAAACCATAGCCTTGAAAGATCATCATGCCTGCGGCTGCAAAGGCATTGACAATCTCCGCGCTAAGGAACGCCCCGCCACAGATGAGATATTTCAGACGATCGCCAAAGGTTGCCCGCCACTGGGAGAGCACAAACCGGTCGGCAACCTTTAACAAAAGCGCATATAGCCCGGTCGGTGCCTGTCCTAATTCATAGCGTTGAGCTAGTTTCAGCGCCCCCTGGAGTAACAACTGATTGCATCGCACTGGTACCAATTGCAGTAAGGACAGAGTAAGACGAAGGTACGCTTTGAGCGAAACAAGGAGCGGAAAAAGTAACGATGTGGTTCTGTCGTTAATAATCCCTTCGCTGTAAGTTTGCTCCTTCACTATGATTTGTGGCGATCGGTAGCTTCTTTCTAAAATCTTGTCGTAAATCTTCTCCAGAAAGAGTGGCACAGTGACTAAAACAGTGGGTCGAACATCTTTGAGATGTTTAAATACGCGCTTTGGATTTGAGAAATAGATGCAATGACCATAGTGAATGTGCCCATAGAGCATGACTCTGGCAAGCACATGATTCAGGGGCAAAAATGAAAGCACAACTTCCTGTTCGCCACGCTTTAAGTTCTCAATGCCTGAAAATGACGCGATCGCGTTAGCAGAAAGGTTTTCGTGACTGAGCATTACGCCCTGTATCTGCCCCCTTTCATCTGGAATATAAATGATGGTGGCAAGGTCATGGGGCTTTAATGCCGCACGCAGTTGTTGTAGACGATCGACTGAAACGTTAGCCTGTCCTTGCTGTTTGACAGTTTCAAGTACCAGCACTTGAATACACTGGGGCACCGTTGCTAACGGTTGATCAGCATAAACCGAATGAGACACTAACGGAATTTCTAGACAAGCAGATTCAGGAATCGCACTGCCGCTTGCCAAAGCGCGATCGTCCGTCGTTGTACCGACTGATGACATCACACAAGTCAACTGCGCTGGCAGCCAGCCGGATGGTGCTTCAGCCACAATCACCGTCTGTAAATGAGGTGTCTTGCCAAGATAGGGCGCAATTTGCGTCAGCAGATCCACATTCGAGACAATGAGTGCTTTCGCTTCACTGTGCTGTAGAACAAAAATAATGTGTTCCAGTGTTTGGGTTAAATCAATGGGCACGTCAACTAAACTTGCTAAAAGACATGCCATATCAAGCAGGCAAAAATTGAGATCACTGTGCATTAAAAACGCAACGCGATCGCCCTTCTCTAGCCCCAAATCTAACAATCCCACTGCCACCGCTTCAGCAAGCGAGCGGAAAGCCTGATTTGCTAAAGGTTGCCAGCCTGTTTCTGTCCATTGATGGAATGCATGTTCATTCGGAGTGTTATTACACGCTTCATCCAATAAAGAGGACAGTGTTCGACCCAAAACGACCGCCCCCGAGTGCGGAGGCGCTGCGTAAATTCTTTCAACGCATGACATTTCTTTAAAGTACTAAAGTGTATTGATGTCAATTTCGTGGAGATTAATTACTCCTCCACGCAACGCACTGGGCACAAAGCCCTTGCTATGAAAGATCAATCTTTAAGACAAAAACCTTCTCTGCGCTGTTTCTTGCACTGAGGGATGCTCAAATCTTCCAGGGTAGCGAGCGATTAAAGAGACATTCATGTAGGGAGAGAATGAGCAAACGAACGCCTGACTCGCTTCAGTTACTCTAGAAGCTAGACATCCAATTAAAGTTAGATCAGTATGGGCAATGAACAGTTCAACCTCTAGATGAAGCGCTAAAAAGAAGGTTGATAACTCTTTAGGAACAGAAATTAAATCAGTTGGAATTTGTTAGAACCACAGCACTTCGGCAAAGCTCGCTGGGATAATGTCAAGTTGGCTTGCCAAAGGTTACGCTCCTATAGCCAAATAGCCGATGTGATTTAGTTTTCGCTCCTCAAAACGCCAAATTTTCAGAGTAAAACCTTACTAATTTTTTGTGCCTCCTTTAATAGGAACACTAGCCTCACACATTGCAAGTCAACAGTCTTCGGGAAATAACCACCCCTGCAAGTACTAGCTGAATACTATTAAGTGTAGCCAACTGAAAATTGAGTTTGTTGATTTTTATACAATTCTTGAACAAACCAGGTGCAGGTGAGGTGTTAGCCTGCCCTAGGAAACTTTAGCCTGTAAGCGTTGTGATCGCACTACGGCACAAGTTTGTAAGTAGCTGGGCGTAAATCTATAAGACGCATTGAGCGAAGTCGGAATGCTCTCAGTCTTGTGTGACGGCAGGTTGAGCGCAGTCGAAACTCGGTCTCTCAGTAATGCTTAATTTAGCCCTCCTACTTAGCTAACATTAAGAATTACAGCAAGGCACTTCGGAGGCTTACTTTAAAGGTTGTCCAACCATCTTCGCTGTTGACTGTGATTTCGCCCTCCAGTTGCTCAACCAGCTTCTTTACTAAAGCCAGCCCCAAACCAGTGCCACCTTGATTCCACAAATCCGAATTGGGTATGCGGTAAAACTTCTCAAAAATGTGGGAGATTTCTGCTTGGGGAATCTCTGCCTGGTTACGAACTTCAAATTGTGTGAGCAGCGAAGGAGGTTCATTAGAATAAGAGGCATCGAGGTCTTGGTGAAGCGTGAAGCAAATTTCGCCGTGAGACGGAGTATATTTGCAAGCATTGTTGAGTAGTTCTGCTAAAAGCCGTCCCAAGTTGTCAGGGCTGGAGTGGAGGATGTGTGTTGTTGGAGGCAGATTTAACGTGAAGGCTTGCTGACGAGCGTGCAGTCGCGATTGAAACGATTGGATGATGGGAGGCAGCCACTCCTGTAAATCAATGGGTTGTAGAGCGATTGATTGATCGCTGGCTTCCAAGCGCTGTAGGTCGAGTAGATCGTTAATCAGGTCAACTTCTCGCTTACACTCTGTTTCTAAAATGTTGAGATATTTCTGTTGCCGCTCTAAATCGGGTGCCAATCGCAGCATATAGATAGCTAATTTCATATTAGAAACGGGGGTTCGCAGTTCGTGAGACACCGTACTCAAGAAGTCATCTTTAAGACGATGTAATTTCTGCAATTCTTCAACTTGGCTTTGGGCTGCCTGGTACAGTCGTGCCTGACGCATGGCGATCGCACATTGATTTGTGACCTGTTGCACCAGGCGAATTTCCAGATCGCTATAAATATGATCGGCTTGCTGGAATAACCAAATATCTGCCAAAATGCTTTGTTCGTCAAAAATAGGGCAGGCGAGGATGCTGGCGCGGGAGCGACCAAAATTGGGAAACAACTGACACAATTGGAGATCCTGTCCTCGCATAAGGGATTGATGGATGCCAAAAGGATCAGTATCTAGCGGGATCCGCTGCCCTCGACTAGCAGCCCAAGTGGGTTTCGCATATTCGTAAGTGATGTTTAAAACATTTTGCTCCAGGTCATAAATAGCTGTTGAGCAACATTCCACCCTAAGTACGGCGGTTAATTCCTGCATAACAGTTTGCAAAATTTGCGACTCGTCCAGGGTGTCACGCACACGATCGGTAATGCGTTTGAGCGTTGCCTCAAAATCAAATGCTTGCTTCAGTTGCAGCGATCGCTCCTGTAACTCTGCTGTTCGCTGTTCGACCCGCACTTCAAGCTCCTCATTAGCAGTTTCCAAAGCGGCAAACGAGGCTTGCAACTGCATGGACATCTGGTTAAAGGCTTGAGTGAGGCTATCCAATTCCTCAATGTTTCTAGCCGTGATGGTTTGATTTAACTTGCCATGTGAAATTTCTTGAGCTGCTGCAATTACACGGGCAATGGGACGGGCAATACATTGGGATGTGAGGATACCCATCAAGGTGGAGACCACTAATGCCATCAAACATAGCAAAATTGTAGTTCGGGTATTCGCCTCAATGTGTTCCATAAAGTCGGCTTCTGGAACACCTACTACAATCAGCCAATCTAATCCATAGCGATCGCTAAATGGAGCGACCTGAATCAAGTATTGTTGCTGATTAATAGTGTAGGCAAGTTGCTGGCTAGCCCGGATATTATTGAAGTTGTCGAAATAATGTTCAAGGTATTGGGCAGTTTGTCGGGTGACTGGATCTCGGCTGGCGATCGCGGGTATCCGTTCCCTCCTTTCCTCTCCACCCGCCCGCCGTGAGCGAAACGGTTGCTCAGAGGTAGAACTCGCGATCAGGTTACCCGATCGATCCACAATGAAGGTTTGCCCCGAACGTCCAATCTTCAAGTTGCTGAGAAAGTTGCCTAGTTCTACTAGAGATAGGGTGGCATTGGTCACTCCTAACAACCGCCCCCTTTCGTCATAAACAGGGCGGGTCGCACTGATTGCCAACCCCAACGATGAGAAGTAGGGATAAACGTTAGTCCATGTTGGCTGTTTGGCTTGAACAGCTTCGACATACCAAGGGCGGGTACGTGGATCAAAGGTAGTGTTGACCTTAAGCAGGCGATCGCGGTTGCCCTGTTGGTCGATACTATAGGTATGATATTTGCCATTCGTAGATGAATCAATCACCCGAATGACCAGCGAGCCATCACGCATACGATCGATCGAGTGGATGGTTCCCTGTTCACTGCCAAAGGCGATCGGTTGTGTGGCATTAAAGACGTGCATTTGCTGCCAGAAATGTCGTTCCAGGCTCGCTGCATTCTGCAAATCTAACGTGCCAAATCGAGCGGCATTTGCATTGATTTGGGTCACAAGTTGGGGCTTTGCGACATAATCTGCCAGGTGTTGAGAGATGTGTGCTGTTACTTCATTGCGTAACTGTGATGCAACATCATTGACTGCCTTCTGACCATTGCGTAACGAGAAGAAAGTGGTTAACCCAACTGCAATCGAAATTTGCAGAATAAAGGGGATAATCAGGACAGCACGAAGCGGCACTCTAAGGCGAGGCTGTGATGCTGGAGGTAATGGTTCTTGCAGCCGCATTAATGCTCTTCAGCAGATTAAGCTGGGAAGTACAACTATTCCCTAGCGTACTTCTTAAAACATAGCCAGTGATTTTGTTTGAATAATTTCTCAAATAAAGAATAGAAGCTAATAAGCATGAGTAAACTCTAGAAAGACAAATATAGACTTGTGGTGTTGCCTCTTAATAAGTAACCTATAACCCCTTTTGCTGTACGACGATTCCTTTCCCCCATTCTTGACCACTGCCTTGTAGCATAAGGAAGAACCCCACTTGTCTCGATCGCATGAGTGACTTTGATCGTTACTATCGAGTGCTAGGACTAAAACCTGGAGCGTCCCTTGAGGCAGTCAATCAGGCTTATCGCCAGTTGGCGTTTCAGTGGCATCCTGATCGCCTGCCTAAAGACGATCTAACGCTACAAGCGGAAGCGCAAGAAAAGCTCAAAGCACTTAATCAGGCACGGGATCAGTTGCGTTCGCGCCCGCTTCACCGCCAAGCGCAGACTGACCGCGATGCCGACAGAAAAGCAGACCGAAGCTATGCCGATCGGAGACAGGCTCGTGCTTACTATCACCAGCCACCACGCCCAGAGCCATCGCAAACTCAATCTTCTTCTCAAGCTGCTCCACCGCGATCGTCTGCTAAACAGCCCTCCAATTTTGCGTCTTGGCAGCAGCCGTCGCCTCGACCTGCCTCAGCAAGCCGTCGGGCTACAACCGATTTAAGCGGTACTGATTGGCAAGGAGCCGATTTGCGAGAGAAAGATTTCTCTGGTCGCAACTTGAGTCAAGCCAATCTGAGCCACGCGAATCTCAGCGATGCTTTTTTGCATAAAGTTAATCTTTCCAATGCCAACTTAGCGAGTGCCAATTTATTTCGCGCCAATTTGCTGCAAGCTGATCTCCGCCATGCCAATCTTCAGGGTGCCAATTTAATTGGGGCTGACTTAAGTGGCGCTGATTTAAGCGGCGCTGACCTTCGAGGAGCCAAAGTTGGCTTTGCTGAGCGCATCATGGTCAAATTCACGGGTGCCATCCTTACGGGGATGATTATGCCAGATGGCAGCATTCACACTTAGGCTGCTTCAAACACCAAAACCTGGTCTTGTGAGGTGCTGCCATCTGGCTCAGCTTGCTAAAAACTGTATGAAGGGGATAACACCGTTCCTGACCATGAAGGAACACAGCACTAAAACCTTGATGAGGCAATAGTTCTTGGGAGTGGGACGGCGTAATGGCTGATGTGCAAAGCTTTGAGAACTTGTGCCAGGCGAGAGTAAGTTTAGAAGGGAAAGGCGATCGCCTGGTTAGCCGTGCTGATCAAAGGGCACTTTAGAACAAACAGAGCTATCGCCGACCTGTCACTGTTTGCCGTTGCTTGCGTTGTCATTAAGTGCAGCGTGTGTGGCAGCTTTGTCTGGGTATGTTAGGCAGACAGCCTTTTAATCAAAGTAGCACCAACAGCTTATGACAGGCATGATCGACAAGCTTTACGAAGAAACCTACAACGGGCGGTTGCTTGAAATTTATCGTTTTACGCAGTCGATGCCGGGTGTCGTAACTGCTTCTTCCATCACTGCCAGGGTAGATGGTTACGAATTGCCCAGCCAATTCGCCTGTTGCACTTATGAGCCTTTTAGCGAGTCTACGGCACGCGGCGGACTGCCCACTCTAGAATATGCGTCGGCACTCGCAGCCGCCAAAGCTTATTGTGATTACGAGGCGGAAACCCTGGCACAACGTGGCGACGAACAACTGGCGCTCCCGCTCACCTACCGCGAAGCGAAAACCTTGCTGCATGCCCTGGATGCTGCGCCGTGGCAAGAGCGCCTAGCGACGCGCGAAGTGCACGATCGTCTGGACGCTTTGCTGCAAGCACCAGCGGCTGTCAGAGAGACACATTCAACCAATTTAATCGCGCGTGCCCTTACGAAACTACGGCGCTTGGTGGGTGGCGAGTGACGTTATACGGAATTGTAGAAGGCAAGCTTTAGTAGCTATCGATCGATTCTAAGTCTTTGCTGCAAGCCACAATTAGCAAGGCTTATATGTACACTCATCGCCGAACCATTCGCTTGCATACCGACCGTCTTAAGATGATTAGTTGATTCCCAAAAACCACTATCTGTGGGTGAAGTGGGTCGTCAGGTTGTCGTACGCAGTGTAATCCCATACCTTACTTTTGAGATGAGAAAGACACTAATCATTCTTTTCATATCTTCTCTCCACTTCGTAGTTACCGTAGTTGTCTTTTTTATCTCATTTGGTATAAGTTGGACGCGTCTCGCTGGCGCTCCACCTAGCGTCCTCGAGATTATCATTAATGCCGCAACAGCAATTCTGCACTTTCCACTTGTCATGTTGTTAGCTCCCATTTTTTCAAACTGGGAATCTAGCTTACTAATACAGTTTTTGCAATTTGTCCCCAATAGCATTTTGTGGGGTATTGGCTTGTCTTTCTTAACTGCATTTATCAAAAAAAGAAGCCGAAACCGCTAAATAGCAAGCTAACAAGTGTATTGCAGTGGAATATTGCTTAGCTCTATGAATCTATTTGACGCTTACATTTTGGATGAGTATGCTTCTCGTGCTCCTTTAATCAGGAGAGCCTTATATGGGTAGCTAAGAATGGCTTTCCCCAGCAAAGGTGGTGGTAGCGAGAGTATTTGTGAGTTGGCAATCGCCCTAACGCCTGCCAACTGCACTTTATGAGCGCCAAAGCCACCATTCTGTTGGTGCGGACGGAGCAGCGGTTATTGGTAGATGTTCGAGGTTAGCTGCAACCACTAACTTTTATCATTAGACCTTCAGTGGTAACGCTTTAGATCCGTAAGTAGCGTGCAAATTGTCCTTCGTAGCATGCTGTGATAGCGCTACGATCGCGCCACATTCTCAAGAAACTGGGTGTTAACAGTCGTGCTCATGTCATCGCGATCGAATTTTAGGTTGTGCTGTTAAAGCGAACCGGAATAGACCTACCGAATCTTGTAGTTCACTCTTATGCAGAAAACACTCAAAACCTGGATCATAACCGGATTGATTGGTGGTAGTTGTTCAATCGCTTTGTTGTGGAATGCGCCACAGGTGATCAACTCCAACTACTGGTGGGTCGGCTTTCTGATGGACGGTGCCGCGATCGTCTTTCCCATTGCTTTTGGTGCCAGAGTTTTCACTCGGTTGCAGCGAGCTACGAAAGTCGCCATGCTAATCCGTCGTGAGACGAAGGTACGGGTTTCAAGCTGGGAATGCTTAGATGTGCCCCCAATGTCTAGGGATGAGTGCTTAGAGCGGTTGGAAGTGTTTAAGTCCGATCGCCAATTGTTTGAATCACCACTAAATGTTCTTAAAGAGGAAAAATGAAATTGAATCTCGGTAACGTTGCGATCGGTGGTCTAGCTTTGGCTGCTACCGTTGGGCTATCAGGCTGCAACGTGATTCTCGGTGAGTTGGTCGATCCTGGCTATGTTGCTTTACTGGTCGATAGCTACGGGCAAGAGAAGGGCATTGAGAACGCTCAAATCTTTGAAGGTGGGCGTGTCCGTTACAACACCGCTACACAACAGTTCTATGAATACCCAGTTTTCTTCCGTACTTACTCCTTTGCCAAAGAAGATGATAAGGATCAATCAGTCAATTTCTCGATCGGTGGTTCTTCGGTCAGCATGGACTTAGGCGTGACTTACCGCTTCCGTTACAGTCCCGTTAGCGACGATAAACCGAAGTACACTCGTCTACATGAGTTTTTTCGCTTGTACCGAGTCGCTCCAGATGAGTTTAATAATGGTGCCTTGCGGAATGCTTTGCGAGATTGTGCAAACGAAGCAGCCAGCGGTCTTGACCCTGTAAAATTAGCAAGCAGTGCGGCAACATTTGCAAAGCCTGTGCAGACGTGTCTCGCTAACAAGTTTCCACAGCTAGACATTAAAGAAATCTCTTTGCTCAATCCGCCACGACTGCCAGAAAACATTCAGGCTTCCATCAACCGTGCTTTTCAGTCGCAGCAGGACGCACAAACGGCAGTAGCTAACAAAGCGAAGGCAGAAGCAGAAGCAGGCGCTAACAAGGCGAAAGCGGAAGGTGAGGCTGGCGTAAAACGGGTGCAGGCTGATGCTGATGCTTACGCTAATGAAAAGTTGGCGAAGTCAGTCACACCTGCATTAATCCAATACGAACAACTACAAGTGGAGAAAGCCAGAGTTGAGAAGTGGAATGGTCAATACGCTCCCACTGTGCAAACTCCCAACGTGCAGTTAGGCAACAAGTAAAAGCAGGGCAGCGCAAACCAATCGTCAGCTAGCCAACTCAACCGCTATATTCTCTGATTACCATTGACGGGCAATTCTAGATTAGAAGCGGTTGTATCACTTCAATGTTGGAATAACTTTACCCATCCGTTGCCTCAATTAAATTAGACCTAGTAGGACTTTTAAGCGGTTCCATCTTTGGAACCGCTTAAAAGTCCTACTTTAATAGATGGAATTGATTAGAAACACGTTTGAGTGAAAAGTTGCTCATCGTCAATTGTTGCAACTTGGCTCACACATTATTCATACTAATACTTCTTTTTAGGCAGTCAATGGCTTTCAATAGTTTACGATCGCTGCCAAACAAACTGGAGTAATCCCTAAGTAACGCATGAACACTGTGACTACGGGATTGCGGGTAGAAAGGAGTCTTCCCATTCTTGTTAATGTCGTCTGGGATACACTCTAAGTATAACAATTAAAGTTTCATAGTCTGCTGAATAACTTGCTCTTTTACCCTTATTGTTCTCTCTACCATTTGCAAAACGGCACTATTACCTTATCAACTTAAACGTGAGCTACTTGATGATGGTTCTATCAGTAACTCAAAGAGCCATTGCTTAAAGCTTGTACGTAAGCCCTATTAAATAACGCCTGCCGATGTGCCTTTATAGTATGAAGCCAAGTATACTACCCAACTACATTTGAAGCTGCAACTTTAGGTATACTCTTGCCTTAAGGATCTACATCCACAGATAAGGTAAGTAGCTAGTTATAAGTGCTTATATAGCGGGTATGCCACGCTTTGCTTCAGGTTAGGCTGAAGGCATTTTTAGCCTGAAGAAAGTAAGTTTTGATACCGAATTGATTTGCTTTCAAAACAACTAGTGAACCATCTTATATACAGGGGAAGCAACGATGATCAGTAACCAGCAGCCTGAAATGCAGGGTAGCGAAAAAATGCAGGATAGTACAAGTTTTGTACCTGATAGTACCAGCTCATCCTATGCTCCTTCAAGTACGACTGTAGAATCTGCAACCGTAACACCGTCGAAAGAGCCTGTTATGCCCAACAGCAAAACTGAAACTAAATCAGCGGGAAAAGGCTTTAATCCTACCCTTGCTAGAGCATTAGTGGGAGGACTGATTGGTGCAACCTTAGGAACATTAGCGGGTGCTTTAGCCAGTAAGAAAACGTCTAATGGTGTTAACCATGCCGTTGAAGGTGTAGGTAATGCGGCTAAAACGGTAGGTTCAGGGCTGAATCTCGCTGCTAGAGGTGTAGGAGATGCAGCTAAGAGTATTGGCGAAGGCGTCGGCTATGCAGTAGTTGGTAGCAGTGTAGACACCGCAAAGGGCATTGCTGATGGCGTTAAGCAAGTAGGAACTGTTACTGCTGAGGTAGCGCAGAGCGGTACAAAGAGCATTAACCAAGCGATAAAAGGTATGGCGAATTCAGTAGAAGCTTCCAGTGAAGCAGCCAATCAATCAATTGTTGAGGCAGCAGAAACAACTAAAGCTGTGGCTGATGATATCGAAGCGTCTATCAACCACGGGCTAGATGAAATGCAGGTCGAAGCTGATATCTCGACTCAAACTGAGTTTAGTGATCAAACTGAATTTAGCCCAACCCAAGGATACATCTCCAGTATGTAAGTTAGCTATTCCAAGGAGAAAAGAACGATAAGGAGATTAGGATGGCAAGTAGTAGCAAGCAGCGTTCTACAGGAGATGAAACCGTCCTTGATGAGCCTGCAAGAATCCCTTACGCTGACCCAGATTCTGAGATAACAGACAATGGCTTTGCTAGGGTTGCGCTCGGGGTGCTTATAGGAGCCACTTTGGGTGGAATTGCAGGTGCTTTAACAAACAAAAGGGTAGTCGATCGCATCAACCGCACTGTAAAAGACGTTGGCAATACCGTTAAAACGACGGCTGTAAGTGTCAATGATACTGTTCAGGAGGTTGGGGATGCCGTTTACAGTGTTGCTACAAGTGTTAACGACACGGTGAAGGATGCTGGTGGCACAGTTAAGGAGACAGCCGAAGGTGTTAGTGGCACGGTGCAACATGCGCTAGGTGCTATTAAAAACACAAGCAAGGATGTTAACGGTACTGTGCAAGAGACATTGGAAGCAGTCAAGAAAGTCTCTGAAGATATAAACACCTCAGCGCAACCGAAGGTTGAAAAATCAAGTGGTGAAACGCTCTACAAGCTAGTTCCTATCAACTCAGCTGATGAAGTAAACCTCTAAAAACTTTGAGAAGCCTAGAGTAATTTAGATGCTTCACGAGTTTTATCAATGTACAAAGGGGGTTTCATAATTATGCTACCTATTAACATTATGTTAATAGGTAGTTTCTATGAGTAAGCTTTCGATTAACCCACCTGAAGCCCTTAGCTTTACTCAAGGCTAGATCTGATGCAGACACTTACTAACAACCAACTTAATACTAAAAGAAGCAAAGAATAATTATGCATTGGCTCCAAGGACTACTGAATAAAAACAGATCTGAGCCTCCGCAGGTCACAAATATTCCAGAAGAACAAAGCTCTACAACTGTGCAACAAGTCATTGTTGAAGAAACAGTTATGGC
The DNA here is from genome assembly GCF_014695795.1 of Phormidium sp. FACHB-592. Classification (NCBI taxonomy): domain Bacteria; kingdom Bacillati; phylum Cyanobacteriota; class Cyanophyceae; order Oscillatoriales; family Oscillatoriaceae; genus Phormidium; species Phormidium sp. FACHB-592. Next base: position 140,446 of record NZ_JACJOZ010000052.1, on the reverse strand, counting down.
TGTAGCGCAATGGTTAATTACTTTACTTAATCGGAGTATGAAATCAAAGCCCACTTCTGACAGCAAATCTGAGGAGAGCCCACCTACGGATCGCATTGCTCCGATCGAGGATTTGTTATCAAAGTTTGGTAATTTGATTGAACAATTACATAAACGTGACCAGGAAACAATTGCCTTGCAAAACCGCTTGGCTGCGATCGAAGCATCATTGCAACAGAAGAGTAATTTAGAACAGATCAAGGAACTTAATCAGCTGGTTGCAGGGTTAGATAGCCGTCTAACTCGTATTGAATCCTTTGTAGAGTCTATTAATATTAATGCGATCGAAGCGCTTCTAAGCAAAGATACGAGCTTGGAGCAGCAAGCTAAGGAAACTAGCCAATTAATTGCCAATTTGGATAGCCGTTTAGTTCAAACGGAAACTTTGATAGCACCTGTCAATTTTTTGGTAGAGAAAAAAGAGCAAGACAACCGAACCTTGATTACTTTGAAGGAGCGCATCATTCAGCTAGAAGGTTTCATAGCTCGCTTTCGAGCTGTTCCCAGAATTGTGGAAGGGAACTACCGAGCCATTGCTTCATTACAAAATTACCTTGGTACTTCAAAGGCTCATGAAAATGGAAACTACAAAACTCCTCATCTTTAGAAAGGATGCTTCTCTTCCATTGGGTAGCCAGATGGTTCGTACTAAGAATCAAAAGAAGTTAGCTAGCGATACCTGAAGTAGCCATTTTGTGAACATTAAGCCCGATCGTGAAAGTTAAAAGCAGGCTTTTAATCTGGGATTGGTGTCAAAGACTGAGTATTAGCTCATAGCAGCAGTTTCAACCGTCTCGCTCGCGTTGATAACTTCATTAGTATGAGAAAGACAAGACACATAGCTCTTCAATCTCGGTCGTTTCGGTAGCGATGTGTCTTACCATAAAGTCTCAAGTTCAAGATTGAATGTGGCGATCGCAACTGCAAGGATTACTCCTGGATGGACGTTACAAGGCGATAGCGATTTGCGGGATGTACTTGGTTGAGATTGGGCAGCATGACCTGCCGAGCCGCGTCAAAGGTATTCCACTGCTCCGCATCGGGAAGTGATGGAATGGTAACAGTTTCGCGGCGATCGAAGCCAACTAGGGCGGCATCTACTAGATCATCCACTTCCATCACAGGCGGTAGCGCATTCAAATCCCAACCTGAGCGCTCCCAGATTTCCGTCCGCGTTGATGCTGGTAGAACAGCCTGAACATAAATTCCTTTCGGTCCAAGTTCAGAGTGGAGACCTTGGCTGAGGAAGAGGACGAAGGCTTTGGTTGCGCCATAGATAGTCAGACCAAATTCCGGTACTAACGCAACTGCCGAACTGATGTTGATAATCGCGCCATCGCCTGCTTCGACGAACCGTGGAGCAACGGCACTGGAGAGCCGCGTCAATGCTGTGATGTTGAGGCTAATGATTTTAGCTATTTCGTCCGGGCTTTGCTGGACGAAACTGCTGGCAACGCTGGCACCTGCATTGTTAATCAGGACACTGATGCGTGTATCAGTGCGTAGCCGCTCTTCTACCTGGGCAAGTTCACCCATTTCGGTAAGATCTGCCTGAAGGATGTCAACTGCTACCCCAGTTTCCTGGCGCACCCGGTTGGCTAGAGCTTCCATTCGAGTGCGATCGCGTGCTACCAGCACAAGATTGTAACCACGCTTTGCAAAGCGATCGGCATAAACGGCACCGATGCCACTGGATGCTCCAGTAATGAGTACAGTCTGATTGGTTAGGCTGTCCATGATTGCTCCTGAGTAATGTGTGTAAGGGTTTATAAGGTTTGAATGGCTTAGAAATACCTGGTTGTTCTAACCGTTTTGTCACAGGCAGCAAACGTTTGATACCTAGGTATTGGTTTTGGGGTCTCTTTGATCTCTGTTCGGTTGGTGAGCTTAATGCCTGCTTTGGTTACACTTCATTCTTCAGCGATCGCTTAATCCAGAACAGTCAAGTTCTTTGAGTTAAAACGCGATTTAATTGTTCTGCATTGAAGAGCAAGCAGTAGGAAGTGAGCCAGGAGCCGTTAAACCTGATATGCTTCAGATAAAATAAAATCATTTGCTGATTGGGCAATGCTACCAAAATCCGTTAAGCTTTGATTGAAGAAATGCTTGGTATTTGAGGAAAGACTTACTCTGTCCTTTGCACCCTTAGCTGCTTTATGGATTCCAACCTATCAAAATCTGGACGGGGTCGATCGACTGGACGAGTGCGGGGAGTCATCCTCTCGCCTCAGGGGTGGCAGAAGTTTCAAACGGCAAAACAGCAGGTAGAAGCGAACGAAACCTGGGGTAAACACTTGACGCAGGAAGAACTGAGCGATCGCACCGGACTTTCGCTCAATACCCTGACTCGATTGTTCAAGCGCGAACAGGGGGTCGATCGCCAGTCGTTGGAGTATCTCTTTAAGACCTTTGGGCTGGAGTTAACAAAGGCAGACTTTACATCCCCGGTTGCAGCCAATGAAGCATCGGAAATTCGTCAAATAAATCCCCAACAGGACTGGGACACTGCGGTGGATGCCTCAGTGTTTTATGGGCACGAGGCAGATCTGGCGCAACTATGGCAGTGGATTGTGTCTGAGCGCTGTCGTGTCGTTGGGCTATTGGGCATGGGCGGTATTGGCAAAAGTACGCTCGCGGTCAAAGCTGCACTTCAGATGCAAGCAGAGTTTGAAATCGTCGTGTGGCGATCGCTTGCCAATGCGCCGCCGCTAGATGAACTCCTGTCGAGCCTTTTGAGGTTTCTCATGCCGCTCTATGGGGAAGATCCCATCATTCCTACCACGCTCGATCAGCAGCTTTCCAAATTGATGCAATATCTGCGATCGCGTCGGTGTTTATTGCTTCTGGATAATGTTGAAACCATTCTGCACCGTGAGCAAGCAGGACAATGGCGATCGGGCTACGAAGGTTACGGACAGTGGCTCAGAACCATGGGCGAAACATCTCACCTCAGTTGTTTGCTGCTGACCAGCCGAGAAAAGCCACGCGAAATGGCGTTGCTGGAAGATGAACGTGTGGTGCGAACGACTGGGCAACGCGCTTGTGCTTCGCTGCTTTTAGGTGGATTATCACCTGATGACGGACGCGCCATTATGCGGCAAAAAGGAGCGTTTACAGGCTCAGAAACCGAATGGCAGACCTTGATCCATCACTACGGTGGTAATCCTCTAGCGTTGAAACTGGTAGCAGCTGCCACGCAGGATTTGTTTAACGGCAGTATTACAGAGGTGTTGCCCTATCTTAGTCAGGGCGTTGCTGTTTTTGAAGATATCTGCGATTTGCTCGATCGTCAGTTCAATCGCCTCTCTGAAGCTGAACAGAAAACACTGTGCTGGTTTGCGATTTTGCGAGAGCCAGTCTCGATCTCAGATATTCGAGCGAACGTGGTTGATTCTGTGGCTCAACAAAGTGTCCCTAATTTGATCAACTCACTACTGAGGCGATCGCTCATTGAAAAGACTGATGGCTTATTCTTCTTGCAACCTGTGGTGATGGAATATGTCACAGAGCGCTTTGTACAGAAACTTTGCATCGAGTTTGAGACGCAGCAACTTAGTGTTTGGCAAACCCATCCCTTATTGCGAGTTCAGGCAAAAGATTATATTCGAGAGATTCAGACGCGCTTAGTTGTACAACCGGTGATGGAACGATTGCTGTCTCGCTTTGGCAGTGTGGCAGCGATCGAGGCACAAGCTAGGCACTTATTGATACAACAGGGAAAAAAGTCAGGATACGTAGCAGGCAATTTGATTAATCTGCTGGTGCAATTCCAAGTGGATTTACGCGGTTCTGACTTTTCTAATCTTGTAGTGCAGCAAGCCGATTTCCGACAGGTCGATTTAACCGGGGTCAATTTTCAGAATGCTGACTTAGCGAATTCTCTCTTTTCAGAAACCCTCAATGTTGCGAGGTCGATCGACCTAAGTCCGGATGGCAAGACCATTGCCGTTGGTGATTCTAATGGCAACATCTATCTCTGGAACATTAGCACAGCCCAACTTCTAGAGACCTTTTCAGGACACAAAGGCTGGGTTTGGTCGGTGAGTTTTAGTCCTGATGGCAAAACGTTAGTCAGCAGCAGTAGCGATGGTTCCATGCGCTTGTGGGATAGCCAGAGTGGACGCTGCTTGCAGGTGCTGACAGACCATAAAGGCTGTGTTTGGTCAGTGAGTTTTAGTCCTGATGGTCAGCAATTCGCGAGTTGCAGCGATGACAAAACGGTGCGCATATGGAATTTGCAAGGGCAGTGTCTCCGTGTCTTGAAAGGACACACCCAAAGCGTTTACGCTGTCCACTTCGCTCCGGATCAGCAAACCTTAGCTAGTGGCAGTAGTGATACAACCATTCGGATCTGGGATGTGAGCGATGGAAACTGTCTGAGTATCCTACAGGGGCATACCAGCGGTGTGCGGTGTGTGCGATACAGCCCAGATAGTCAACGGCTTGTCAGTGGATGCCGAGATGGGTCGATTCGATTGTGGAGTGGTTATTTTGCTAGCGATCGATCGTCAAAGCCCGCTTTCAAGTTGTTGCAGGGACATGCCGATTTTGTTTGGAACATCGCCTTTAGCCCGGATGGTCGTTTCTTAGTGAGCGGTGGTCGCGATAGCACTCTGCGCGTTTGGAATGTGCAAGACGGGCAATCTGTTCATGTACTTGAGGGGCATACCCACGATGTTTATGGGCTTGCTATTAGTGCCGATAGTCAGTTGTTGGTCAGTACAGGAGAAGACCAAACGGTACGGCTGTGGCATTTACAGAGTGGACGAAACCTAAAAACGCTGCGTGGATACACAGGTGGGGTTCACTCTCTAAGCCTCAGTGCCGATGGTCAACTGCTTGCCAGTAGCGGTCAGAATGAAATGATTCAGGTGTGGCGTTTGCAGTTAGATCGCAATCTGTCGCAACTTCACCCACACAAAACGTGTCCCAGTCCGTCGCGCCGGATTTCATCATTCAGCAACGTCTGCTTTAGTCCAGATAATCAAACTCTTGCGATCAATCGACATGATAAGTCGATCGCTCTATGGAATATTCAAACTGGGAAACTCACTCGATGGTCAGCGCATAATGCATCCATTTGGGCAGTGTTATTTAGTCCAGGAGGACAAATTTTAGCCAGCAGTAGTTATGATTGCACCGTGCGGCTATGGGATGTGCAAACGCATCACTGTTTGCAGGTATTAAGCGGACATGAGAGCGCTATTCGCGCGATCGCGTTTGACCCTAGTGGTCAACGGTTGGCAAGTGGCAGTTTTGATTTCACCATTCGCTTATGGGATGTGCAAACTGGAGCCTGTTTAAAAGTTTTGCAGAAACACACGGGAGCCGTTTTCGCACTAACATTTGATCCCAGCGGTCAACACTTGGTAAGCGGCAGTCATGACCAAACCATTCGCTTGTGGGACGTACAAACTGGAACCTGTTTAAAGGTTTTGCACGGGCATACCGGAGCTGTGTGGACGGTTGCCATAAGTCCAGATGGTCAAACTTTAGCAAGTGGCGGCGTTGATCAAACCATTCGGCTGTGGAATCTGCAAACAGGTCACTGCCTTCATGTCCTAGATGCACATAGCGGTTGGGTTCACTCAATTATCTTTAGCGCTGATGGTCAAATCTTGTTTAGTGGGAGTGACGATCGCACCACAAAGCTCTGGGACGTGCAAACAGGACGCTGTATCAACACGTTGACGGTCGATCGTCTCTATGAGGGCATGAAGATTCCAGGCACAACCGGATTGACAGTGGCTCAAAAGTCTACCCTTAAAGCCTTAGGAGCAACTGACTAAAGGTTCGCCCTTGACGGGCATTCCGTACCATTGGATGCCCAGACTCAACGCTTTCTCTTGTGCTCGATCGCGTCTAATAACTGATGGAAGTCTTTGAACGATCGCGCTATGTCCTCATTCGCAAAGTCAACTTGCTCATCCAAAGAAATTTTAGTCTGCGGTTCGTTTGCCGGAATTTGTTTAGCTCGTTTATTGCCAGTCAAACTTGTGGGCAGCAGAGAAACCTCACGATACATTTCTAGCATTGATGGCGATAGCATTACCACTGTTCCAGGAGCTACTAGCGTCTGAAGATAATGCCATGCGGATGCAGGTGGAATCTCTGTGTAATCCCACACTAGACGCAGTGGCTTTGCCCCTTTGGGAAGCGATCGCCAGCGTGCACTTTGACCGAGCTTGTGATAGCGCTCGTACAGCAGATTGGCTTGCATCATACCGAAAGATGTTTCTGAGTGAGCGATCGATCCATTGATTGCTGCGTCCAAATGAACCATTGGAACACTGGCAAAACAAGCAACCTCACCGACCGCACCTCGCTGAATCAGTTTCTCTATCCCCTTAAGATAACGATCGAATATCTGTTCATACACGATTGGGGAAGACACTACCGTTGCATTAACATTGATGCGATCGCTAATTAATTGTTCAATTACTGGCAGCATGATTTGAGTCGCTGGGATTCTCAGCAACAAATTACTCCACCCAACCGACCGCCAAATTTCTTGCGCTGCGGCGATCGCTGTTTCGGGCTGAAGCAGCGCATTAGGTGGCAGATCCATTTGCACATAGCCACCGCGTCCCTGCGTCTGAGAATGAACTTGTTTCAGCAAATCAGCCGCTAATTGCAGATCTCGTACAATCAAATAGTCATAATTCGATCGTGCAGTCCGACTCATTCCTTGCTGCGCTAATGCCGTGAAATCGCGATCGTACTCCTGCCCTTGAATAGCAAGGTTCAAACTTTCAAAGTTCGATCGAACACCCGTTAAACCATCCTTTTCAATGTACTGTTGTAACTCACCACGGCTAATCCAGCCGCGCTCAAACCCATCGAGCCAAACTGTTTGTCCATCTTGACAGAGTAATTGCAACAGATTCATCGCTGACATCTTTTACGAACGATGTTCAAACGTTCACTAAACCAGTCTGCGAAACTGCTTCAATTTTCGCCACTCAAGATCTAGTAGTTAAGTGCCAACTTAAGCAAAGGGTTAGCTACACCTTGATCAATCTCTCTAAACTCCTATAGCGAAAGGATAAAGGATCAAGGATAAATAGAAGCCCTCACTCAAAGGAAGATTCAAGGTTTGTGTCTGTCTTAGCATTCTCTTTAACTGCTACATTTGGTCACACGTTCTGTAAAGCTTCTCAAGCCTGCCCGTTGTTTCATAGATTGCCAGAGTTCATCTTGGATGAGAGTTTGATCCCCTGTGCATCACTTGAGCCGTGGTATCCTCTCTGGCAACCAGTCCCTTAACTCCACACATTTAGCGGGGGTTGGTAATACGGTTCCAGGCTTGAATAATCTGTTGGAGTTTAGGAGGCGTTTGATCCTGAACTATATCGACATACTGTGTGCTCTGTGTTGCTCCAGAAGCCGTAAGGGCGATCGTAAAGTAATCTGCCCCTCCGATCGGTGCATAGTTAAAGCCTAGAAAGTCTGAAAATTCATTCTGCTGCAAGGTTGCGACAAACGCTTGCACTTCCTGAGAAGTGAGTTGGCGGATTAACGTTGGTGCTGCCGGGGTCTGTTGCCGCAGATCAATTCGCATCACTTTTCCATCTTTCATGAGCAATGTTTTGTAAGCTAGCCCTGCAATGCCGCCACTTGTCATTGATTGAAAGATGACATCTCCGGTGTTTGACCCGTCCGTGCTTGGGTCGGGCTGCAAAAAGGTTGGTACCAACGTTCCTTTGCCGCTCGTAGTGGGATTTTGTTTGATTAACGTTGCTGTTTGATTCAGGTGATACACTCCATACTGCTGGGGTGCCGTGACAATGACCTGCCATCCAGGAATTAAAATCATCGTACACCCTGTTGTTGGATCGGCTACACCCAGGCAACCATCCCAGCCGCGTGCTCGTGCGGCTGCAAGCTTAAGTTGGTTAACGGGAACGCCCATATCTTTAGCAGCGATCGCCAATACTTTTTGCTCGATCGCCCGGGGAAGAGAACTAGCGTTATTGGTGTTTTCCATCTGTAGATTGCGCCCCGTACGATCGGTGCGATAGAACCAGCGCTTAGCACCGTTGCTAACTTCGACTCGCCACCCACTAACCAGCGCTAGTCCACAAGTTGCTTCTGGTCGACCCAAGCCCAAACAGCTGTCTGGCCAGGTTTCTTGGCTAAACGACACGACACGTAGCGTTTTAATTGACATCTGAAAGTCACGTGCATGAGCCCGCAAAACGGCAGTTTTTACTGAACCTGGTAAGCGAACTGCTGGCGCTGGGCGGGGTGGTGCTGTCCCCTTTTGTGTTGGCACAGGCTTTAGTGTTGGCACTGGTGGGCTGGCTTCAGTCTGAATTGGCTTTGCATTAAGACTTTGCATTCCGATCGTAAGGAGACTCAAAAGGGCGATCGTTGCGACACCAGGTTTGAGCCATTGAGCCATTTTTTGTGACGTGCTTTTCATACAAGCTCCAAAGAAGAAATAGATCAATCGTTTTAAGCTTTTCTTACCGTAACCAGGTCGAAGGGCTAACTCATTTGCGGTTGCAGAAATGCGAACAAGCTTTCAGACGATGGATTTCTCAGAACGGTTTCAAATTTAGGAACACTTCCCTGGCAAACCCGGCAGTGACGCTACTATCGGTTTACAGTCGGTCAGCCAAAAACCTTTAAGGAATTGCCCGATCGCCCGTTGAATTTAAGCCTGTCTGCTGCAAGTCTGTTTACTGCAAGTCTTTCTGCTGAACCGTCTTGCGATCGTCACTTTGTTTAAGTCAGCCCCATGAAACGCACTCTTACTCTTAGCTTTCTAGCCTGTTTGGTGGTTGGTAGCGCTGCTTCCTTGCTCTTCTTGCCGACACAAACACAAGTAGATAAGGTGGTTGCTGCCAGTCCGTCAATCACTTCTAAGCCTGTACCTAAGCCCAGATCAATTCGCGATGTTTTCTACCTGAGCGATCGCTTTGGCTTTCGTATTGTGGTTCCTAATGGTTACACCATTGAACCCTTCGGAACCAAGTCAGCAACACCAGTTCCGTTAGACGTGGTGGAACTGTGGCAAAAAGCCGATTTTGCGAACCGCACGTCTTTGCCGGAAACGCCTCCTATCATTAGCATTGCCGTTTACAACAATGCTAAACGGTTGTCGCTTACCCAGTGGAAAGGCGAACTTAGCCGTAACGACGATCGCCCCCTTACTGTCGCTGGACAGGCTGCGATCGCCTATACATCCACCGGGCTTTACGAGTCTGATAATGTGCTCTTCAGCAGCCCAGATGGGCGGTATGTTTTTCGCTTAAAGGCAGGGTATGCCGATGCCAAAGCGCCAATCAGACAAACGTTCCAGGACGTTCTTGCCAGTTTTACCTTTGATGTCAGTCCTGATTCCACTGCCTCAAAATGGCGGATCAACTACAGCCGTTTGCAACGTCTTTTAGCAGCAAAAGATTGGCAAGCAGCCGATATTGAGACGCGCGCAATTCTTCAACGGTTAGCCGGACCAAAAGGCGATTTATTGTACAGCAGCAAAGAAGTCTTGCCTCGCTTGCCGTTAGCAGACCTAAAAACTATTGATACGCTCTGGTCAAACTCCAGTGGTGGGCGCTTTGGCTTTAGTGCTCAACAACGGCTCTGGCAACAAGTGGCAAAAGGCTCCAAGAATGCCAAAGTACAAACAGAACGCTTTGCTCAAAGAGTGGGATGGCGCAGAACCCAGCCCTTGCCTCAAAACAATCCTGTTGGTATGGAGATCAGCGGCACCCTATGGCGCTTAGACACGGAACTGAATTACACAGCAGCCGCACCACCGGGGCATTTCCCCTGGGCGGGTGTCTCATCTTACGTGTTGACTAATTTGCTAAACGAGCGATCGCAGGGCTGTGGTAGCTGCACGATTGATGCCATGTACCTGTCTAACGATCGCTATGAAACTTATTTGCCTGCGCTCTTTGCCCGCTTCAAAGCCATTAAATAACACCAGGAGCCGTATGGAATGAGGGTGTTCCGATTTAGAGACTACATTACCTGCTTAGCAGAGTTTGAGGACGCGATTTGGGTGCTGTGTCCTCGATGCGATCGTCCGGTGCTGTCTCGTTGCCGGGATGAGCGCCTTACCTGGCGTATTGCCTGCCCTCACTGTAGCTACACCCGCACAGCATCACGAGCCAGCGCCCAACAAAAACCTATGCCCTGGTGGACTGGAACCTGGTGGACGGAGTATCGCAAATACAACAGTGCTGTCGATCCTCTCTTTGGTTTGCCGCTGTGGTTGCAGGTGCCGTGCTGTGGAGAAGTTTTGTGGGTATACAACGAAGCGCATCTGCATTGGCTTGAAACGTATATCAGTGCCACCATCCGAGAACGTCAGGGGAGCAAAGGAAACCATCACAGCCTTGCAGTCCGGCTACCTCGCTGGATGAAGTTAGCAAGTCATCGTACCCAAAGCCTTAAGCAGCTTCAGTTTTTACGGCATAAATTGCGGGAAGGGCAATGATCAGGCACCCTAAAGGCAGGTACTTGTTTCAGTTAATAATATCTAACTAAAAATAATAGTTGGATGCCATCAAAGAACATCCTGTAGGGAGAGTAACAATGGCTATGAAGTGGCTGGAGTGGGCACAGAAACTACAGGCGATCGCGCAGACGGGGCTAGCCTATAGTGAAAATCCGTTTGACATCGATCGCTTCCAACAGGTGCAGCAAGTGGCGGCTGAAATGATGGCAACAAGCTCTCACCTTAAAGCAGCCGAGATTCTCGACCTCTTTAAACAAGAGACTGGCTATGCAACCCCTAAAGTCGATGTCCGGGGTGCCGTGTTTCAGAATGACAAAATTCTACTTGTCAAAGAACGGTTTGATGGTCTATGGACGCTACCAGGCGGTTATGTGGATGTGGGAGAACCACCAAGCCAAGCCGTTGAACGAGAAGTTTATGAAGAATCAGGTTATCAAACACGGGCTGTAAAGTTGATAGCACTGTACGATCGCGACCATCCGCGTCATCAGCATCCACCCTTTGAGTACCACGTCTACAAGCTGTTTTTTCTGTGCGAGTTGCTCAGTGGCTCACCCGTGAATAGCATTGAAACAGAAGACGCAACCTTTTTTGCAGAAGCCGAAATTCCAGCTTTATCAGTATCGCGTGTGGTGCCAAGTCAGATTACTCGCTTATTTGAGCATTATCGTCATCCAGACTGGCAAACTGATTTTGATTAATTGCCAGGAAGGTCAACTGAGCGCTGTACCATTTGCAACACTACCCTGCAACAATGTACAAACTCATGGTCAAAATTTAAGGTGCAACTGAGGATAGCAAGATGAAAGCAACGTTTGGAGCTGGATGTTTTTGGGGAGTCGAAGCGGCTTTTCAAGCAGTGAAGGGTGTTGTCTCCACTTCTGTAGGCTATATGGGCGGACACTTTGAAAACCCCAGCTATCTAGATGTGCTGTCTCGCATTACGGGTCACGCTGAAGTGTGTCAGGTAATTTATGATCCTGCCCTTGTCAGTTATGAGGACTTGCTCAACACGTTCTGGCGTATTCACGACCCAACCAGTTTGAACCGGCAGGGTGCAGACCGGGGAGAACAATATCGCTCCGTGATTTTCTACCACACACCGGAACAAGCAGACATTGCCAGACGTTCTAAAGAGCAACTAGAACGCTCTGGTAAGTACAACCAATCGATCGTCACGCTCATTCAACCAGCATCCAACTATTGGTTAGCAACGGAAGATCACCAACAGTATTTCGAGAAGAAACAGTGCCGTTAAACGCTACGAAGCTGTCTGCTCGGCTTTGTGCTCGTAATAGTTAGAGATATGCTCGTACACGTGGTCGGGAAACTTCAACTCCCGGTAAACGTTGCAGGTATCAGGATCGTCTGGGTTTGGGCAAATGGGAAAATCTTGCTGCTGCTGCCACTCCAGAATGCGATCGCGTTTCGGTGGGTTATAGTCTTTCCCCTCCACCTGCAACACCAACGCTTTTGCCTCAGCTTCACTGATATCTTTGTCTTTCTGCAACCACTCAATTAATTCCGCTTCTTCAAGAAAATGGTGAGCCACCATTGCAAACGTGAGCCGTCCATAGTGCCCAATATCGGTTCCCTTCTCTAGAGCATCTAATAGATGTGCCATCATCTCGCTCTTTCGTAATTCTTGCAGCGCCATTGAGACTACTCCTGGTCTTACAACATCGTTCTTTTCTGTTGTAGAATCCGGTGCAAAAACTGCCCTCCATCGAAAGGCTTGTTATAGTTCTAATGTACTTAATCAGCTTCAGTTGCTTCAGTTTTATAGTGGTGATGCAACCAGCGCCATCCCAGAGCTAACGCTCGCACTGCCATGAAGAGCGTAAGTGCTAACCAGAGCCAATGATTGTTGTGGCCATACCAGGCAACAATCGCGCTCGGCATGAATCCAAGCAGCACGGCTTGCAGTGTCGCCTGCCGCAAAATCCGTCCTTCGGTCAGCCCTAGAAAATAGCCATCGAACATATACGCAAGGGAGCCAAAACCCAGCACCGGAAGGAGCCAAACCACGTATTGCTTCAGGTAATGTAGCACCTGGATGTGAGAGGTAAGCCGCCCAAACAAGGGATCTGGGTAGCTGACGACCGCGATCGCAAACAGCACACCAATGCAGAGGCTCAACCCGCCCGCGATGAGCACCAGTTGTTTCAGTTGGCGCACGTTGCCTTGACCCCAAAAGAGTCCTGCTAGGCTTTCAGTGGCAAAGGCAATGCCATCAATAAAGTAGGCTGCCAGCGTTACCACCTGCATCAAAAGCGCGTTGGCAGTGAGAGGTACGGTGCCAAAGGCAGAGCCAAGATTGGTGAAAACGGCAAAGGTAGAGATGAGTGCAAAGGTGCGGATCAGGATGTCTCGGTTGAGCACCCAGACCGTAGTTAAAGCTGATGCATCCCATAGTTGCTGAGTATTGACCCGCATCTGTTTGGGCTGCACTTCCTGGATGAGCATGACTAGACCCACCAATAGCATGAGGTATTGACTCAGTGCCGTGGCGAGCCCGGCTCCAGCACTTGCCCAATCGAGGCGCACAATGAACCAATAATCCAGCGCGACATTCGCACCACTGTTAACGGCAGCGAGGATAAGGACACGATCGCTCTGAGACCGTCCGAGCAGCCACCCGATGATGACAAAGTTGATCAGCGTAGCAGGCGCACCCCAAATCAGAGTGTTGTAGAATGCCTCGCCTGCGGTGGCTACCTCGGTCGTGGCACTGAGCATGGCAAAGCCGATCTGTCGCAGGGGCATTTGCAGGATGACGATCGCCACACCCAATAGCAACGCCAAAATGCCATGCCGCAGACCAATTAAAAGCGCTTCTTCCTCATCGCCGCGCCCGATTGCCTGTGCTGTCATGCCTGTTGTACTCATCCGCAGAAAGCCAAATGTCCAGTACAGGTAGTTGAACACGACTGTTGCCAAGGCGACACCTGCGAGATACCGGATGTCAGACAGGTGCCCCAGAAAGGCGACACTCAGTAGCCCCGCGATCGGCACCATTACATTTGAGAGAATGTTAATGGCGGTCAGTTTGAGGAACTGCCGTAGAAACGTAGGTGGTTGGAGGGTGAACAAGGGCTGACGCACGCTAATGTTTTTAACGCTAATGTTTTTAAGTCCGCTTCTGTTTGTTTCGCCGTATGGTTCGTGTAAGAGCGCCCGCTTTAGATCATGCTGCCCTGGTTGAACTGCGATCGCTACATTCCTCCTGCCCATGATCTTGAAACTCTCCTCACTTATCCTCCCGATTCTCTGGGGTACATTGACGCAACCCAGATGAAGAAAACGGGGTTTGATCCTAACCTCCATGTTGGAATGATGGCAGCATCTGATGCCCACTATGTCGAGCTGCGGCTGAGCCAGACCCATGACCTCTAGCACGTTGTGGCAGGCTTTGACACCTCTGAGATTGGTGAAATTGGTTTACAGGCATTCCATTTGCCGCAGTTTCCCTATCCGCTGGCAACCAGGTTAGCCGCTAATAGTTTGATCGCCAGCACACTGTGAAGCTAGAAATGTTGCCTGAATTGCTGGCAGCGATCGCACAGGGCTTTCAAATGGGCAAAACTGCCAAATCACTCTTTGCCCAGAAGTGGGAGGAGGGTTGGGAAAAAAATCTGACGCAATGGCAGGCAGAGTTAAAGATTCAGCCAGTTCGAGCCTAGGCAGACGAGTGGCTGAATGGGCGAATTACAACATCACACCCAGCCTTCTACCTTCTCCTAGCCGCACAGTGGAACGAATATTGTGCTTTCAACTTCAAGCACCTTATCAGTAATTTCAAAGTTCAGATGATGGAAGTGGACAGACTTCCATCGCTTGAATCAAGCCATGCTCAATAGTAAAACGGTGACCAACGTGCTCATCAGCAAGCACGGCTCCGACTAGATCGCGCACGACCTGATGCACCTCGACCAAGACTTGCCCAGCGTTCTCTGGGTAAAAGGCAAGCGGTTCGACGTGTGGATTAATCTCACTCCACTGCTCTGTCCAGTAAGCGCGGACTGCCTCAGACCCACGGATAAAACCGCCTTTGAATGCCCTTGACTAAGCTACATCGGGAGTCATAAGGGCAAGGGCGGCATCAATGTCACGCGCGTTGAAGGCAGCATACGCTGTGCGTAGCAGTTCGCTTTCTGGTACAGGATGATTTGGCATATTACTTCAAGATATAAGGTCGCGCGCAAGCTGCCGAACGACTTGATTCAACGGCTATAAGTAAGATTGAAACGAAGCGTAGAATATCTCATTCATCTGCTGCAACTGAATTGTTTGACTGCTGACTATAACAGTTAGCTACCCTACTCGATTGAGCTTTAGCATTTCATTTTCCTACAAGTGAACCAGCGCGATCAAAAGGATAAAACCGCTGAGTTGCTTTTCCAATGATATTCTCGCGCGGCACGAAGCCCCAGTAATGGCTATCATAACTGTTGTTTCGGTTGTCACCTAGAACAAAGTAAGAGTTTGGCGGAATTATTGCTGGTCCCCATCTGTACTGAGGCTTATCGCTGATATAAGTTTCAGTCATTGGCTGGTCATTGATATATACTTGTCCGCCCTTGACTTGGACTTTATCACCGGGAAGCCCAATGATGCGTTTAATAAAGGCATCGTGAAAGTTCTGCTTCTGTAAAGTCTGTGTTGGCGAAAAGACAATGATTTCACCTCGTTTTGGTCGACGAAATCGATAAGCCAGCTTGTCAATTACGAGTCGATCGTTTATTTGCAAAGTTGGCAGCATCGCACCCGATGGAATGTATCGTGTTTCCGCTACAAACTGTCGAGTTGCAGCCGCTAAAATCGTACTAAGGACAACTGAAATACCAACAAATCCTGCAATAAACAGCATAATTGTTCGTTGCGATTGCTCTCGGCGCACAGGCGCAGCATTATAAACATGGTAAAGAACAATCAAAATTAATACAATCTGCAACAAATTTGCAATTAGAGCAATTACCGAATTCTTTGATACTGCTACAATAGCAATTGCGATGAAAGTAATAAAAAAAAGAATACCAGGTAACCACTGCTTAAGATAAGCATGTCCCAATCCAGGGATGAAACTAGACAAAAATACAGCTAACCAAGCGTCTTTACTTTGCTTCCGAGTTGACTCAAATCTCAGAGAATTTGCACTTCTTGCTGATTGATGAGCATCAAACAGGTTCCAAATTGGCAAAACTAGCAATGCTGCCGTCAAAACTGCAATTCCGATTAGAGGATTATTAGTAGAACCAAGGATGAGCCAACCTCCAATGCCAATCAAGAGAAGATGACTCAACAAAATGATATATCCCTTGAGCCGTTTACCAGCATAAATCTGCCCAATACCTGGCAAAAGTCGAGATAGATTAACAGCAAGCCATGGTTCTTTACGACTTGTTTCTTGAGCTGAATGCTGCTCAGATGGATACATAGACTGACACAACCTTAAAACTGAATTAATAGTAGAGGGAAGAGGTAGCTTTACCCAAATTTGACACCTTAATTTAATGAAGCAGGCGAACGCTGTCCAACACTCGCTGTAGAATCTTCTCGATCTCAACAGATAAACCCTTGACGATCGCTGTACAAGGGCATTGTGAGGCAGCAATTTTACAAAGATGATTCATCCATCAGAGTTATTGGAGATTAGCTTTTCTTTGACAGGAGAAGTAACGATTGAGCTCTTTACTACTGACCATATAAACGGCAATAGCAGCACTGAGAATAGCCATAACCAAACTTCCAACAATCAGGGCAGTGGGAAGCTTTGAACTCAGTGCAAGAACGATTGTGATCAGACTAACGACTAGTAAACTACAGATACTTACCAGAAGCCATTTTGCCCATTTCTTTCCCTGGATGACAAAGTACATCACGACAACGGTTAGTAAGATCCGACCGATCGCCCAGCGATCTTGCGCTGCAATGACTAAGGCAACATCCAGAATGCAGAGCAGCAGAAACATCGCGAGTAATTTGTTCCGAGCTTTCAATGCAGATTGATCGGGTTGAATCATGGGTCTATCAATGAGGCAGAGATATTAATACTTACTGTATGACACTTGCGCTCAACGAGACAGCCTCACGTTCCGGTTGAGCGGCTGCCAACAATCTCTGCATTCACAGCGGGAACTTTCGGCAGTTCGCTCCGACCGGGTTGTGATGCAGCGCTTTACTCACCACGCTGCTGTTTTCAGACTCTCCACTTCTTGAAAATGAGCATCGCGTGTTACCAAGATTAGAGCGTGTTGCAGTGCAAGGGCTGCAATCCAAATATCATTCTCAGGTAACGGACGACCTTTGAGCCTTAACTTGTTTTTGACCTCACGTATTGCTGTGCGGCTTCAGCATCACATACCAATGTTGTGCTGCCAGCAACTAATTCATCAACTCTTGCTAAGTTTGCTTCAACTCGTCCTGACTTTCTAGCTCCATAACACAGTTCACTAATGACAATGCTTGGAATGAAAACTTCACTGGCTTGAGCAAGATGGTCTTTGACGATCGCCTCGTCTGAAAAAAAGCGCAATAACGATGTTGGTATCGAGCAAGAACCTACCACTCATTAATATCTACCCGTGCACAATCTTGCTCGATCGCCTCACGCATTAACTGAAGGTCGTCAGAGGGAATTGAACCAGCGAAACGCAACAATTGCTGCCCTGGTGTACCTCGAACTTCCGCTTTTACCAGCGATCGAACGAATTCAAGCACCTGCCTTTACAAAGGCTGAGGCATGACTTTCAACTGTTCAACAACTTCGTCGATGATAGGAATATCCATATTGCCCTCCTTGTTACCATCCTACACCGCTTACCTGGAGAGGCAGTAGGAGAACAGGCTCTAATGCTGACCGAGGGTTACAAGGATTGCCTTTACCAGGGACTTCAGCCGCATAACGATCAAGATAAGCGGCGACAAATGAACTAGAACGGATCGAAAAGCTTTCAAATGGTTGCTTCGTCGGCTTGTTAGCTGGTGATTGTGTTCCTTTGCAACCATTCCACAAATGCCTGGCGCCCTAGCTCACCTGCTGCGATCGCCAACACCACATGCTCTTGTTCATCCACAGAGGCATTAATTTCCATTCCATTCAGGACAAGAAAAGTTTCCACCGCAGCATGACCTGTACGTTTGTTTCCATCTAAAAATGGATGGTTCATAATGATGGAAAACCCTAATGCTGCTGCTTTCTCTAGCAAGCTTGGGTACAGATCTTCTCCGCCAAACGTCATGCGGGGCTGAGCGATCGCTGACTCTAACAAACTCATATCTCGGATACCTGACGCTCCACCAGATTGCTCAAGAATTCTGCGATGCAGTTCTAGTATCTCTATTAGCGTCAGATAGCGGATCATGCCAAACGTCGATACAGTTCAGCATTCTTCATCAGCACATAATCGGCTGTATTAACAAAATCGCCTTTTTGCAGATTTAGCCAATCATCCAGGCTCGCCCTCAAGAGCACTTCAATCGCAATGCCATGTACTTCTGCTAAATCCTGTAGCTTTTGATATTGGCTGTCTGAAAGATCAATTGTGATGGAAGTCACAGCGATCGCTCTCCTAGTGTTTCTGAGTCAAGTTTAACACCCATTCCTAACCGATAACCTCGCCGTACTGTCCCAGCCCAAAAACGAAGCCAGCTAACGCTCCCGTTCACCCGCCGCCGTAACCTTTTGGATTCACCAACAAAATTAATACGATCGGTGTGCAACGGACTTGTTAGACCGTACCTCACAGATCGCTTATGATCAATATATTCTCGTAGGTTCGGAGGGTTCAACCATGTCTCTCGCTGAGTTGCTTTCTTTAGTTAACAATCTGAGTCAGACAGACAAATTATCACTCTTCAAACTCCTAGCCGCACAAATCCCAGATGCTGAACTACAAGTCATCTTTTCTGCATCAGAGTATCCAATTGGGTCGCCCTACGACGCAACGGAAGCTGCAAGCATCTTGATGCAGATGATTCAGGATG
The DNA here is from genome assembly GCF_014695795.1 of Phormidium sp. FACHB-592. Taxonomy (NCBI): domain Bacteria; kingdom Bacillati; phylum Cyanobacteriota; class Cyanophyceae; order Oscillatoriales; family Oscillatoriaceae; genus Phormidium; species Phormidium sp. FACHB-592. The sequence continues at coordinate 121,947 of NZ_JACJOZ010000052.1, read as the reverse complement.
ACCAAGAGACCTCTACTCATGCTTAGTACAGTTGAGTTTCCTTTTGCTGACGACGAAGCATTACCCACAATTCCCATCATTCTAAGTCATGCAGGCTTTTCTGTCTCCACAAATGCATTGTTAGATACGGGGTCTACGGTCAACCTCCTACCTTATGACGTTGGGCTGCAATTGGGTGCAATTTGGGAGGAGCAAACTGTCCGCTTGCCATTAGCTGGAAATCTTGCAACAGTTGAAGCACGAGGTTTGTTTGTGCATGTTCAAATCGGGAGTCTGGAACCAGTTCGCCTAGCCTTTGCTTGGGCAAAAGTCTCTCAGGTGCCCTTACTCCTTGGGCAAACAAACTTCTTTCGAGCATTTGATGTCTGTTTTCAGCGATCGCGACGCACAATCGAAATTACTCGCTTTTAATAAGCGTCGATGGCGATCGCACCATTTTGTAGGTTAAGTTTCGTACCCTCTACCCAACAATCCTCGATTCTTCATCGATCGCCTTTAACTTCTAACGATCGTGGTTACCGGACGCAAATAACCTTTGCAATTCAACCAACTGTAGTGGGCGTTCCGGTGCAGTGCGGTTGTTAGCCTGCGCTGGTGAAGCTACTTACCTATCCAAGCACCCACACCCGTTCCGATCAGCGCTGTAAGCGCAGGAATGACTACTGGCACCCACCACTGCTTTTGTCTTTCATGTTCAATAGCCCGTGTATGCAAAGAAATGGCAGCGTCAATAAGTGTCTCAATCTGTGATGTTTCTAGTGGTGCTCTAGTTAATTCACTCCTTTTCTGCGACGATAGACGATTTATTTCTTCTTGTGATAGAGAACGCTTTTCATTGGGATCGTAATTTGGATCTAATGCCCATCTCCATCGCAAAGATACCCACTTTTGATGACCTCCGTTGGTTTCTTTCACTCTGAAAAATTCAGGGTGTTCATCACATAGTTCCGCCCAATTAGAGGCACTGGTAGGCTTATCAAGCTTTTTATCCCACTCCGAAACTACAAGACTGGCAAACTTCGGATGTGCGCCCATCACTTGAATAGCTGCAATTATGTCAGCAAGCCGCCCTTCACTAGCTAGATATGGAGATAGTTGCCTTTTCATATCGAAATCTTAATCCAAAATTTCTTAATCTCCTGAAAGCAAGCGACTGTGTTTTATAAACAAGTTCATGTGATTTTGAACGCTTATCGACAGCTTTCAGGTTGCTACCCCACTGATAACCCAGTAGGCTAACTATTACTAGACTGAAAGTTTCCGCCTAAGATTCCAAACTGGGTAAATAGACAGAAGGATTCAGCATAACACTCAAACTTTAGCGCTTAGGTAGAATCCTTCCGTATAATACGCTCCTGAAGATGGATAGACAAAATCTTTCTGTCTATTCTGAGGTGTACTGTGGTGATGAGCAAGCGTGCTATTAAATACATGCGGTCAGTTTGAGGAACTGCTGTAGAGATGTGGGCGCTCGGAAGGTAAACAAGGGCTGACGCACGCTAATCTTTTTAAGTCCGCTTTTGTTTGTTTCGTCTTATGGTTCGTGTGAGAGCGCCAGCCTTAGATCAAGCCTTGCCCTGGTTGAACTGCGATCGCCCCCTGTCGCTCAAAGCGTTGCGTGGGCAAATGGTGCTCCTGGATTTTTGGACGTATGGCTGCATCAACTGCCTGCACGTAATACCTGATTTGCAATATCTAGAGCAGAAGTATGCAGGACATCTCACCATTATCAGCATCCACACGGCTAAATTTGACCATGAGCAAAATCTAGAGAGCATTCAGCAGGCAATTTGGCGCTATGGCGTGACCCATCCCGTTGTCGTGGATCGCGATCGCACTCTCTGGGAGCAGTATGCAGTGCGTGCCTATCCCACCTTCGTTTTAATTGACCCGCAGGGCTACATTGTGACGACGCTGGCGGGTGAGGGACGGCGACAAGCACTGGATGACCTGATTCAACGTTTGCTTGAGGAACATACGGGTAAGGGAACGCTCAGTGAGCCTTTTTTACAGGCAATCACGCAGTCTCAAGCTTTGCTGATCACACCGTTAGCTTTTCCTGGCAAGGTGTTGGCAGATGCTGCTAGCGGCACGCTTTTCATTGCTGATACGGGGCACCATCGGCTAGTGCTGACGACGCTGGATGGAACGCTCAAAGCCACGATCGGCACTGGAGCCGCAGGGTTGCAGGATGGTGATTGGGAAACGGTGCAATTCTCTGCACCGCAAGGCATGGCATGGGATGCTGCCAGACAAAGCCTCTACGTTGCCGACTCGGGTAACCATTTGCTGCGTCGGCTTGATGTGTTGCAAAAAGAGGTGAGTACGCTGGCGGGAACGGGCAGCCAGAGCCGCTTCATCTTTCCACACGGTGGCAAAGCGCTGGACGTTGCCTTAAATTCACCCTGGGATTTAACGTTGCTTGGCAATGAACTCTACATTGCGATGGCAGGTTCCCATCAAATCTGGGTAATGAGTTTGGAGCAGCACACGATCCAAACCTTCATGGGCACAGGCGCAGAAGGGTGTGTGGATGGTTCACCAGACATCGCTGCCTTTGCTCAGCCCTATGGCATGACAACGGATGGCAAGCAACTGTTTGTAGCCGACAGCGAAACCAGTGCGATTCGTGCCCTTACGTTAGAGGCAACTCCCATCGCTCAAACCGTGTGTGGGCAGGGTCAACTGTTTGTCTTTGGCGATCGCGATGGTGTTGGCTTTGATGCTCAGCTTCAGCACTGTTCTGGTGTTGCGTTTGCCAACGGGTCTCTCTGGCTTGCCGATACCTATAACCACAAGCTGAAGCAGGTTGACCCAGCGACTCGAACCTGTCGGACTGTTGCAGGTGGGGTGGCAGGCTTTGAAGATGGTATGGGAATAGCTGCCCGTTTCTCAGAACCATCTGGAGTCGCCTATGCCAACGATCGACTATATATTGCTGATACCAATAATCACGCCATTCGCTGTCTGCACTTAGCGTCTCTGGAAGTCACCACGCTGCTGCTGCCTCAGCTTTGCTCTCCCTACGTGTGCGCTCCTACTTGATCCATCAATGCCTCTGTAATACTCTCGCCTTGTTTTAATTTGACGTTCTCCCTTACCTAAAGGCATTCAGCCTGTTGAAGAACGCAACGGCACTGTTTGAGAACGCAAAAACGATCGTTAGGAACCCAGACATTGTGTTGAAGTACCTTAATGCAACTTTTGGGTACTCAAACACAGTTTTTGGGAACCTCAACACAACCTTTGCCTACTTCAACACAATATTTGAGTACTTAAACACGATCATTAGAAACTCCAACACGATTGTTGGGTACTCAAACACAATATGAGGAAACCTGAATGCGATCGTTGAATACTGCAACATGGCTTTTGGGCACTCAAACGCGATCGCTGCAAACGTTTTTGTAGTCCACAAGGCGTTTCATACCGTGTTGCGCCACTGCCCTGAGTAAAATTAACCAAAATTGAATGGTTTGGGCAGTAAAAGGCTCAAATTTTTGCTGATTTTTGCTCAGAGTGGTACAGCGAACGGCTGGTTAAAGTGTGAACGTAAACGTGCTTAATCATATTTGTAGGGGGTATCTATGACACGTCTGAAACGCGGCTCTAGTGTGCTGGAAAAAGGAATGCGTCGGCTGGCAGGGATGCGATCGATCCACGATCCGCTAGAGTTTGGTTCTGGGTTAAGTTTGGCAGAGTACGATGTCCGCCTTCAGGCGTTGCAAGGGCAATTGGCTAGCTACAACACGATGCTTTCGACGCTAGATGAAATGGCAGGGACGGTGAAGCGGATGGAGCAAGAGTTACGCACCTATTCGGAAAAGATGTTGATGGGTGTGGTAACGCGCTACGGCAAGGATAGTTTGCAGTATGTACAGGCAGGCGGCAAACTACGCAAGCGCACGACGCGTCAATCGACGATCGTAATGCCAACTGCAACAACGATTGCCCCTGCCGCAGTACCCAGCGTGGAAACAAACGGAAATGGAGCTAGAGCGACGGTGGGTTAGCTCTATTAGTGCTTGGCTTGAAACGCGCGATCGTCTATTCTCCTCACTTGTAACCTCTGGCTATAAAGGTGCAAAGAATTTAAGAAATGGGCGATCGTGCTAACTTTTTGCCAACCAACAGCGCGATCGCCTACCTGCTTAACTATGCTGTCATTGTGCAGAACGACGTACATAAAGCATAGGACTCAAGCAATGGCTACGGATCGGATTATCTTCCAAACGCAGTGGATAGCTGTAAAGGAAAGCCTCAGGGGGTTTCAATACCTGGAACGTAAGGGTAAAGACTCTGTTGCCGTCTTTTTGTTGAGAAAATGCAGTGTGAACTTGCAGCAGTATGAAGTTCTGATTCGGCAGCAGCATCTCTGTGTTGACAATCGAGAAGTGGATGGAATGCTAACTCTCTTTCCTTGCCCGATTACTGGAGCGCTGGAAGAGGGAGAGTCGCCAGAAGCCGCTGCGCTGCGAGAAACCTGTGAGGAGACGGGGTATCGCGTGCAAGTGCAATCATTCGGCAAGTACATCGTAGGTACTCAAGTAAATGAAATTTGTTATCTCTACTATGCCGATGTTACGGGCATAAAGCCTGATGCCGCACAACAGGATGGCACCTATTTAGAGTCGATCGGGCGAAATGAATGGCACCCATTTGAGTACTTGAAGGATTGTGACTACGTAGCCTGCCAAATTGGCTACTTTAAGCTCCAAGCGCAACTCTTCCAGTAGAATAAGTGAGCTTCGATGATGAAGCGGTGAGCGCCGATCGCAAATAATATCAGACAATATACCAACCCCAAACGCAGAAAACCGGGACTTCTGGATCAAGCAAAGCGAGATGTTGCAAAGCGCAATTACTCGCATGGCAAACAATTCATTAGAAATCAAAAAGGTTGGCTTAACGGTCTGGGCGGCGATCGCGGGCTTTGGATTTACCACGACCAATCGTTATTTATTTCTGCTGGCGTTTGTCGCGTTTGCCTTATTCGGTGTTTTAGATCTTTACTACTTGTACCTGGAGCGAAAGTTTCGCGCTAACTCTAATCGGCTCACTCGAATGATTAGTGGTTATGGCACCAATGACGATGATGCATGGATCGAAAAGGTGCAAGGTAATTTTCTCAAGCCAGATGGATCAACTAAATTTTTGGGGCAGCTTCCCAGCACGCTTAAGTCTTGGTCAAATTTGCCGTACTTGATTACGTTCTTGCTTACAATTTTGCTGCTGGTTGTGCCACTGCCAGCGTTGCCAACGAAGTAGTCGGCTGTAATCCCAAGCTTCTTGAGGTTTGAATAAGTGGGCATTGCTAATTGCGCTACCACCTGCACCATCAAAGTCGCATGAGGCGGTGCGATCGTTTAAGAGGATGCCCTAAGAAGTGTTGGGCAATGCCCACCCTATTTACTAATTGCTGGCTTTGAGGCAGTAGACTAACATTAGAACGCTTTTATCATCAAAGATGGAAACTATTCGTCAAGTAATTGAGGTCAAGGGCGATCGCAAGGTGGAAATTACCTTGCCGGATAGCATTCAGCCTGGTTTAGTTGAGATGGTCGTTGTAGTGCAGTCGATGCCGCAGCCTGATTTTGAAACAGTACCTCCATCAAGCAGTTTCTTTGGCTTCTTGCCTCAACGCATTGACCCACTTCAGTTTCAGCAACAGGTAAGAGATGAGTGGAACCAGTAGACGGTATCTACTTGACACCAACATCTTCATCTACTATTTCAACGGCGATCCAGTTGTTCAACCGCTTGTAGAAGACATTTTGACTGAAACTGCGACAGGGTTCTATTGTCCTGTGAGTTGGGTCGAACTGCTGTGCTACCCAGCATTAACAGAAGCAGAAGCAGAGCAAATGCGTGCGTTTTTGCGATCGCTGACCTGTGTTGCCCTTACAGAAAGCATCTTGAATCAAACCGCTCAAATTCGTCGAGCTTATCGAACTGCTCTACCCGATGCTCTCATTGCGGCGTGTGCTTTGGAAACGACCAGCACTCTAATCACACGCAACACCCAAGATTTTCAGCAAATTAACGGATTAAGTGTTGTTAATCCCTTCAATTCATAAGAACTTGAATAGTAGCAGTATCAACAACTTCTAATTGAGGATGTGAATATGGGGGAGCGATCAAAGGGGTTGATATTGTGGGCACTGTCCACCCTACCGCTACTATTACTGTAGGAGAGAAAACACTTGAGCCTTGGTTTGTACAGCCATGATTATTTTTGCAGCTTGGGGTATCAAGATGAAGAGAAGGTTGGAATGGTGTAAACGCTGTGGGCAGTACCCACCTTACTCACTGAATCTACTGGATATTGCAACGTATAATCTTCTGCATCAATAGTGAAAGATGACTGGGGACCCACCCAATAGCCTCATCCCCTGATTCAACTGTGTACCAAAAGTCAAGATAGGCAAACACAGGAAACTGTCCAAAGGGAGCTTCGTTATCAAAAACCAGATCTGGATAAAAAAGCCAAGTTTTTTGGTTTTTCCAGCCCACTTTTTTGCCAAACTTTTCCTCAACTCTTTCATCTATTCTATAGTCAGGTTTGCCTCCACATTCTAAATAGATTTTTTTCTGCACACTAAATCCAAATCTATGATTGCTATACTTAGTCCAAAGATTGTTAATTGTTTGTAAATCAGTACAGGGAAAGCACGTAATATCTTCTGTTTCTAATGCTCCTTTCTTATTCCCTGTAGCAACAAACATTGATTCTAAAGTTTCTAAATCAGCTTCTCCCCATCTCTGACCTTTTAATAGACTTTGTAATTTGCGGTAGTCAACCCCCCGCTCTGAACTTAGGTCATCCTGTACAAAAAATGCGTGTCTACTCTGCTCTTCTTCTTGGAATTGCTTTTCATGAATCGGCATTTGTTGCATCTGTCGTGCTGCCTGCTTTTGGTCTCTTAATTGATCAACTGTTTCTCGAATCCGTTGAGCCACGATCGCAAATGCCTCATCCCGGTCTTCCCATTTTGTAATCGGCGTGGCATGGGTTGGCAAAACATTCAATTTGCTGAAGGGCACATAGTCATGGTTCCAGTCGCAGAAACGCAGAATGATGGGAATCACTCGCGCTGTGCCTGCATCATGCCGTGCGATCGCCCGCTTCAGTTCGGTGCCGTAGCAGTATTTCGAGGCAATAAAGCTACGGCTGATCAGCAACAGAATGATGTCTGCTGTGTCGAGCTTATGCAGAATTGCTGGCTCCCACTCTGTTCCCGCTTCCAGTTCAAGGTCGTGCCAGGTTTCAATCCTCTTTGCTTCTCTCAACGCTGAAAGGTGATCTTCTAACGTATTTCGCATGTCCAGATCTTTGCGCGAATACGAGTAAAAGATTTTGATCGCTTCTTCTGACACTGACTTCTCCGGCAAGAGTTGAGTAGGCTTGCTGAGTCGATTATAGTCTTCCTCTACGGGTTAACGGAAACGTTATCAGTGGGCACTCATAGTAGGAAAGTAGGACGATCACCCTGCGTGACAATGCAAATTTGTTGCAGTCGATCGTTTCCTGCTCTCATCTCCTGCGCGAGAATGAATCTTAAAGCAAGAGCAAAAGAGAAGTGCGATCGAACAACATCTCCAATGGATCAACACCCTATGAAAGCGATCGAAACCACTGCCACCATTAATGATCTTGGACAGCTCACTCTGGATACTCCTCTCGACTTAGCCAAATCTCAGCGTGTTCGGGTCATCGTCCTCATCTCTGAAGACGACGAAATCGACCCAGACGATACTCCCAACGAAGTTATCCTTGAAGGTATCCGCCAGGGCTTACACGAGGCTTTCACCGGACAAACCATTCCTTTAGCTCAACTGTGGGATGGCATTGATGCCGACTGACCCAGCCTCTATCTAAACTGATTTCACCCTTCGTTTCAAACGCGACCTCCGCGACCTTGCTAAACGCTACCGCCAGGTTCGCTCAGATCTCCAACCCCTGATCGAGCAGCTTCAAATGGGTGAGCTTCCGGGCGATCGCATCGCGGGAGTGAACTACACCGTGTTCAAAGTCCGTCTCAAAAACAGCAATATCCAGAAAGGCAAAAGTGGTGGCTATCGTGTCATTTACTACATCAAAACTGTTGACAGAATTATTCTTGCAACGATCTACTCCAAGTCTGATCTCGCTGATGTTGATACTCAAGTGATTGAAGACGCGATCGCGCAATACAAGCAGCAAATTAACCCATCCGATCCTTCTTCATAATCGTCTTACCACGGCAACACCTCACCATTGGCGTGCCAAAACGTACCCGAATTCTCTAGCGTCAACTCGTCAATGCGTTGCAACAACTCTTTCACAGACGCTTCTGGTGTAATGCCCCCCGCCGTAAAATTCGTCATCTGCGTTTGCACCAACCCAGGATGCAGTATTGCCACAGCAATCCCACGCGGTTTCAGGTCGTGCGCTAGAGATTTACCTGCCATCGACAACGCCACCTTCGACATCCGGTAGCCGTAAGAACTACCAGAGGTATTGTCTGCGATCGACCCCATGCGGCTCGTCATCAGCACCAGCTTGGAGCCTGTATTGAGTAAGGGCAGGAGTGCCTGCGTCACCCGTAACGGACCCAGCGCATTCACTTCAAACTGTTCTCGAATGCTGTCAAAATCCAGGTCTTCCAACGTCACACGCTTGGCAATACCAGCGTTGTTAATCAACCCATCGATCGCAGTAGCACCCAAACGAGTACGTAAAGCTGCCACCGAAGCATCTGAAGCAATATCAATGCCCTCCTCAACCTGCACCCCAAGCTGCTTCAACTCCTCAGAGGCAGTGCGACAGACCGCAATCACAGTCTCTCCCCGTGCTTGCAGTTGGCGGCAGTATTCATAACCAATGCCCCGATTCGCACCCGTAACCAAATAAGTTGCCATCAGAATTTCACCTTCTGCTAAAGCGGAATGAATGGATCGCTGCTAACTCTCTTCTGAAGTCTAAAGACACTTGCTGTCTCAGTGTATGGTTGAAGCAAAGGAAACTAGTGTCATTCAACGAACGGAAGCGACATGATCGATCGCGCGTTACCGCCTAGCTGCGACCCAACGCCCGCACAAAGGCTAAAGCATTTACAGCGGGCGAATGAACTTGCTATTCGTGCCCGTGACTTTGGGCATCATCCGTTTGGCGCGCTGCTGGTAGCACCTGATCGCGAAACCGTGCTGCTAGAGCAAGGCAATGTCGATACAGTAAACCATGCGGAAGCTGTGCTCATCCGTACTGCATGGCTCAATTTTTCAGCAGACTATCTGTGGGGCTGTACGCTTTATACAACGGCTGAACCTTGTGCGATGTGTGCTGGCACGCAGTATTGGGCAAACATCGGTCGCCTTGTCTATGGCATTGCCGAAACGCGCTTGTTAGAGCTGACAGGCAACCATGAGCAAAACCCAACGTTGAACCTGCCCTGCCGCGAAGTGTTCGATCGTGGTCAAAAAGCAATCCAGGTTTGGGGTCCTATCCCAGAAGTAGAGGAGGCGATCGCCAGCGTTCACCGTGACTTTTGGGATCATCACTGACGTGTGCTCTCAGAGAGTGATTTCTCTATCCTTTCAGATAGCGATCGCACCACTCCACCATTTCCCAAAGTACGTGCCCGACGGCTTCGCGAGACTGGTAGCCGTGGTCTTCTAGCGGCAGCATAACCTGGCGTACGGTTGCACCCTGCCCTTTAAGCGCATCATAAAAACGTTCCGTTTGCAGGGGATAAGTGCCCGCGTTGCTATCCTCAGCACCGTGAATCAGCAACAGCGGTGCTGTAATCTTGCCCACGTGCGTGAAAGGCGAGAGGTGCATATAGGTGTCGGCGGCATCCCAAAAATGGCGCTGTTCGCCCTGAAAGCCAAAGGGTGTCAACGTGCGGTTGTAAGCGCCGCTGCGAGCGATGCCAGCGCGAAAAAAGTTGCTGTGTGCCAGCACGTTGGCAGTGGTAAACGCACCATAGGAGTGTCCCCCGATTGCTAGCCGCTCACGGTCTGCCACACCCCGATCGACAACGTAGGCGATCGCCGCTTCAATGCCCGCTAAAAGCTGCTCAACATACGTATCGTTTGGTTCCGCCTCACCTTCACCAATAATCGGCAGGCTGGGACTACTCAAAACCGCATAGCCTTGCGTCAGCAAAAATAAGACAGAGGTGCCGTGCGGTCGGCTAAAGGTGTGTTCCGCCGTTGTCACCTGACCCGCCAACTCTCGATCTTTAAATTCTTCAGGATAAATCCAGAAGATAGTGGGCAAGGCTCCATCCCGCGCTGGGTCGTAACCTGCGGGTAGATAGAGTTTGGCAGAAAGCTGCACGCCATCTGCCCGCTGATACCGGACCACTTCTTTGTGAACGCCTGCAAACTGCGGAGCACGATCGATCTCATGCGTCAGTTGCAGTGACTGCCCGTTCGATCGCGTGTGTAGGAAAAGGTTAGGCGGTTCTGTCTGAGATTGCCGCCGGGTGAGAAACTCTTGCGCCTCCTGATCCAGCAGTTGCACCACCGATTCAAAGTAAGGGGGTTGGCATTGCCAGAGGCGCTCGATCACACCTGTTGCAAGGTTTAGGCGATCGAGGAACGGATAGACTCCTGCTGGTGATGCGCCGCGACCGCTGAAATAAAGGCTGCTGCCATCGGCTGAAAACTGCAACACGTGCCACCCAAACGCGCCTGGTACGGTTAGGGGTGTACCCGGATCACTGTACTGGTCTTCGTAGCTGCGCTCGACCAATAGTTGTGGCGGACTCTCTGGCTGAGATGGATTTAGCCGCCAAAGTTTAGTCTGACGGGTATTGTGCCACCGTTCCCAGACCAGCGCTACATCGTCTCGCCCCCAGCACACTCGCCGAAACCGATACTGCGATCGCCAGAGTGCCGTTGGTGGGTCAGTAAAGGGTGCGTTTAGCTCCCATAGAACATCGCGCTCAGGCACCTCCTTATCTGGATCACCACCATCCAGTGCTTCCACCCAGTAGAGCGTGGAGGGGCGATCGCACCGCCAACTAATCCGTCGTCGTCCTTCAATGACCGCATCAAATTGGGTCGAGAGGCTGTCTGCTAACGGCAGATCTGCCACGTCATACACAACTTGCCCCACTGCATCCAACACCTGAACCCGCAGAGGAAAGTGCGAACTGGGTAGCTGATATGAAAACGGACGCTGCAACGTTTTCAGCAGAATGTAGTTGCCATCTGGTGATGGCATGGCTTCATCCAGTAGGCACGGCTCAAGCAACCGCACGTGCGTTCCGTCTAGCCGCACTCGCTCTAAGGTGGAAGCGACGTAGTACTCAAAAAGCGCCTCGTCATGAGTGTTTTGCAGCAGATTGGTGTAGGTACGGCTAGCAGTTTTACGCCCCAGATTCTCTTGAATAATTGGTCCTGTCGGCACAGCAGCTTTTACCGGAGGGGCACCACGATCGGCTGGAATAAACTTGCACAGCAGCGCTTCATTGGGCAGCCAGCGATACGGAACGCCATAGGTTGCATTGAGTACAGGAGCCGTCAGCCGACGCGGCATACCATCTGCCAACGCAAGCACCCATAGCTCCAACCCGTCGGCTTGCGTCAGCACAAACGCTAGCTGCTGACCATCTGGCGACCAGCGGAGATAGCTAATACGAGAGTCGTCGGGTAGCGCGATCGTGTTGCTAATGCCTGACCGCAATGTTCTTAGCCGCATCCCGCGATACGTACGGTGACGCGCTGGGGCATTGGTTTTAGGGTTGAGGCGAAAACCAGCCACCGCGACTACAGGTTCTGCCAGCTCGGCGATCGTTGGTAGAGATGCTTGGGTAAGCTCAACCAACCATTGCTTGTCGGGCGAAATAAGGATTTCTGGCGTTGATGGCGCATCCAGAATTTGGTTGATTGGCTCTGGTGGCGAAGCCCATTGTGGCACTGACTGTGGCACTACCTGAGGCGACAACCACTGCGGCGATCGCGCTTCGGTAGGTAAGTCTACTATTGCCTCTTCTGGTCGTCCTAGGGTGGATTGACCAACTAAAGGGGATTCATTGCCATCAGGCTTGGCATTTGGAGAAGCAACCATAAAATGTTCAGCAATAGTCCGCAACGGCGGCAAATACGCCTATCCTAGCGGTACTTGCTGGCAGTGCAACCCAAAGGCGGTTTGCATTTTAATTAAGGCGTTCAGCAAAAAGCGGTTGGCTAATGGCTGAACGCTCAAGCACTACAGCCCTAACAAATCATCCAGTTCGTTCAGTGCTTCGCAGCGATCGGGCGGTGTGCGATCGGGCATTGTGGTAAAGGCATTCGTCATAGGCATTGCGTCGTGAGTTGCCCATTGAGGCGTGCGTCCAGTGCCATCCAGATACTCATCCGCATACTTACGAAAGACGGCTTCTACAGCAGCGCGGGCATTCTTCAAGCCCCACTCTGAGGCAATGAGGCTGGCTTTTTCCAGCACGTCCTGACTCAGTCTTACTTTGTTGTCATACATAGCTGTGCTCCATTCACAACAGGAAATAAACCACGCACATTGGCAAACTGTGGGTCAGTCATCACCGCAAAGAGCTTGCGCCCTGCCAACCGCTCTGAAATCAGGTGAGAACTGCCACCTGTGACTAAAAACCGAGTAACCCGCGCCATATAAGGTGTGTATTGAGCCTTGATGGTCTGAAAGATGCCTTTAAACCAGGAGTCAAGGTGCTCTTCCAGCCAGGGTTGCCAGGTTAGCTCTGTGTCGGCGTAGATGTGCCCTGTACGAAAGCCATCCATGATCAGGCTGGGGTCAGCAGTCGTGCCAAGCGCATTGGTAAGACGGCGATCGAAGCTAATGGAAGTGGCTAACTCATAAGCACCACCGCGATCCATCACGTTCTCGTCAATGACATCGCCCTCAGCATCTACCAGGCGTGTTAGCCAGGTGCCGCCACCAATGTCTACGACGATCGTATAACCAGTATCAGGAATCAAACCTAAGCGCTGGGCATAGTGGTAAGCACCCATGCCTTCTCGCTCGACTTCAACACGCTCGACGAGTACCCGGTACTCCAGACCGTTACGCTTGAACTCATGCATACCCAGCAATTGTTGCCGAATCGCGTCTTCGTTTTTAGCGGGTTCGGGAGTTGAGGCATAAATATCAAGCGCAAATTCGGTATTGCCTTCCCAGGGTTCCATACAGGCATAGAGATGCAGCCGTGAAAGTTCGACTTTATTCTCAATAACTGTTTGCTGCTGGCGGCGGTATTTGTACGCCTGTGCGCCAAAGTGATACCGAGTGCCATCGGGTAGCTCAATCAACGGTGAGGCTTCGGTGTAGCGTACGGCATCCCGACCTTGAGGAAGCTGAAACCGAACGGAACGGATGGCTTTTGGATGCGCTTCCCCATCCCAAAACTTGAGGTCATAGTTGCCCGCATCCAGTGCAAGGATGCGGGTTTCAGTGGTCACAGCAGCGGGCTTCCTAATTTTTGTTTGTCGAGTGGCGGATGTCATGGGTTCCTCTCTATACTGAATCCGGAGCGGTGAGTCACGGTTTGTTCTCGTTTGTCCCCATTGGTATCTTTGTACTATACGGCAAGCGAAAGTGAATAGCAACCCCTGAGACGATCGCAATTTGCAGTTGCTCAAGCCAGCAATGCGAGAGAGGCTTGACGATCGTTTTTAGTCCCTATCCGTCATCTGCTGCCATTAATGCTCGACGATGGCATTGCCCCCTTTTTTGGCTAGATCACAGGCGAGAGCAAAACTGTGCCGCTACAACCGTCTAGCTCAAAAGATTTGGCAGTCAATCAAGTAGGGTAGAGTAAAGCAAAAGGACTGAGTAGGAGCCGTTTTCGTGGAGTCCCGTTATAATCCCGCTTCAATTGAGCAACAGTGGCAGCAAACCTGGGCAGAGCAGGGGGTAGACCTGACACCAGAAGACAGCAGCAAGCCAAAGTATTACGCGCTGTCGATGTTTCCCTATCCGTCCGGTAGCCTGCACATGGGGCACGTCCGCAACTACACGATTACGGATGTACTGGCGCGGGTGCGGCGGATGCAGGGTTATCGGGTGCTGCACCCAATGGGGTGGGATGCGTTTGGGCTACCCGCAGAGAACGCAGCGATCGATCGAGGCATCCATCCTGCTAAATGGACGGAACAAAACATCGCGCAGATGCGAACCGAACTGAAGCGTCTGGGGCTGTCGTACGACTGGAACCGCGAGGTGGCTACCTGTTTGCCTGCATATTACAAATGGACGCAGTGGATCTTTTTGCAATTTTTTCAGGCGGGCTTGGCGTACCAAAAAGAGTCGGCAGTGAACTGGGACCCGATCGATCAAACCGTCCTGGCAAACGAACAGGTGGACAACGACGGTAAATCGTGGCGATCGGGTGCTAAAGTCGAGCGCAAACTGCTGCGCCAGTGGTTCTTTAAGATCACTGATTACGCCGAGCAGCTTTTGAATGACCTGGATAAACTGCCAGGCTGGCCCGAGCGCGTCAAGCTGATGCAGGCAAACTGGATTGGCAAATCGACTGGAGCCTACCTGGAGTTTCCGATCGTCGCCTCAGACGAAAAAATTGCCGTTTTCACCACCCGCCCCGATACGGTGCATGGCGTGACTTACATCGTGCTGGCTCCAGAGCATCCGCTTACGCAAGTGGTGACAACACCTGCTCGCAAAGCCGCTGTGGAAGCGTTCGTCAAAGAAATTGCCAGCCAAAGTGAGCTAGAGCGTACGGCAGAAGACAAGCCCAAGCGCGGCATTCCCACCGGTGGCAAGGCGATCAATCCTTTTACCGGTGACGAAATTCCTATTTGGATTGCGGACTATGTGCTGTATGAGTACGGCACAGGTGCAGTGATGGGTGTACCCGCCCATGATGTGCGCGATTTTAAGTTTGCGAAAGAACAGGGGTTGGCGATTGTCCAGGTCATTGCGCCAGCAGGGGCGGTAGAAGGCAGGAGTCAGGAGTCAGAAGGCAGAGGGGTAGAGGCAGAAGGAACACCACTCACTCAGGCATATACTGAACCGGGAGTGCTGATCAATTCAGGGACATTTGATGGGTTGCCGTCTGTAGAGGCGAAAACCGCGATCGTTCATCATGCAGAACAAAACAGCTTTGGCAAGGCGCGAATTCAATATCGCCTGCGCGATTGGCTGATCTCACGGCAGCGGTATTGGGGTGCGCCGATTCCGATTATTCATTGTCCTAGCTGCGGAGCGGTTGCCGTTCCGGACGCTGATCTACCTGTGCAATTGCCGGAGAACATTGAGCTTTCGGGGCGTGGAGCCTCTCCCTTAGCAAAGCTAGAATCTTGGATTAACGTGCCCTGTCCTACCTGTGGCACGCCTGCCAAGCGCGAGACAGATACGATGGATACGTTCATTGATTCATCCTGGTACTTCCTGCGCTACCCCGATGCGACGGATGACCAGCAGGTTTTTGATCCGGCAAAAACGAACGACTGGATGCCAGTGGATCAATACGTGGGCGGTATTGAGCACGCTATTTTGCACTTGCTGTATTCGCGGTTCTTTACGAAGGTGCTGCGCGATCGGGGCTTGCTCAACTTCGACGAACCCTTTCAGCGCTTGCTGACGCAGGGCATGGTGCAGGGCAAAACCTACAAAAATCCCCGCACGGGCAAGTATGTCATTGCCACGGAGATTGCCGATCTAACCAATCCCACTGACCCCGAAACGGGCGATGCATTGGAGTTAGTCTACGAAAAGATGTCTAAATCTAAGTACAACGGCGTGGCTCCTGGTGATGTCATTGGCAAGTATGGAGCCGATACCGCACGGATGTTCATTCTGTTTAAAGCGCCGCCAGAGAAGGATCTGGAGTGGGATGAAGCGGATGTGGAAGGACAGTTCCGGTTTTTGAATCGCGTCTGGCGGTTAGTGACTGAGTTTGGAGAGCGGTCAGCAGCCAGCGGTCAGCAGTCAAATCCAAGCTCAGACCTGAGCAAAATTGAGAAGGAGTTGCGACGATCGATTCATACGGCGATCGCTGCCATTACCGATGATTTGGAAGGTGAGTATCAGTTCAACACAGCCGTTTCAGAGCTGATGAAGCTGAGTAATGCGTTGACAGAGGCAGCGTGCAAAGACTCCCCCGTTTACGCCGATGGCATACGTGCGTTGCTCATTCTGCTGGCTCCGTTTGCGCCACATATTGCCGAAGACCTGTGGCATGGGTTAGGCAATACCGACTCAATTCATACCCAGTCCTGGCTGACGGCTGATCCGGCAGCGCTCGTAGCGGATGAGATTACGCTGGTGATTCAGATCCTGGGCAAAACGCGAGGTATGCTGCAAGTGCCGTCGCAATCAAGCAAAGAGGATTTGGAACGATACGCACGCGAATCAGATGTTGCGCGTAAGTACATTGGCGAGAAGGAAATCAAAAAGGTGATTGTAGTGCCAGGAAAACTGGTTAATTTCGTGGTGGTATAAAAAGGGGGTTTTGAGTTTCGCCTTACGAGGAACTCAAAACCCCCTTTGGCTTGAGCTTAGGTCGAAAGCAAAACTTAAAATCTTACGGTTGGCAATATTTGCGATTGCGATCGGACCCTGGCTCTTGCCAGGAATACGCAAAATGGCTGACCCCTTTAACCTGGGGTGCCATCCTTTGGAGTGCCTGCATTTGTACTTCGAGCGGGGGGCGATTGCTAACCGATTGCTGCCAAACGCCAGCTAGGACAGGCTTGACTTTAGTGCCACGAGGAGCCGCTTGCAGCACTCGTTGGATCTGTGCCGTAATACACTTGGCACTGCCACAGTTCGCGTATGCCATTGGGTGCCATTCTAAGGAACCGGAAAAACGATCCCACGGTTGCAAACGAGAATCAAAGCCACTCCGTCCGACGCTGCTATTGCCATCAGAGAAGAACACAACTCCAGCCGGGATGCCTTGACGCTGCACAGGTGCAACGGCTGCACTGACAAAATCCAGCACTCCCTGAGAGGCATGGGCAACCGAGAGCTGCCAGAGATCCGCTTGCAAGCGCGCTACACGCCGAGCGAGCGGTAAGGACGCTGTGGTGCGCTTGGGGTCGAGACCTTGCCAGAGCGGTTCGCGCTCTTGAGGGTAAAGCTGATTGACTGCTTTTAAGTCGTCGCCTGTAATGTAACCCTGCTCTAAGAAGCGTCGAATCAACTCCATACCCCGGTAGTTTAAGGCGCGTTGAAATAACGTTTGCTGCGAGGCTTCACCATAAACCCATAAATCCTGTATTTTGCTGGCGACCGAGGCACTGCCATACCCACGGGGATAGCGGATGTAATCAAACAACACACCATCAGGTTTGCGCTGGACGATCGCCTGCACCATCTGAGCATAGTCTTGTCGCGCCTGAGGGCTATAGGGGTCAATAAAGGCTTCCTCTGGGTTGGTCAGACCGATATCAACGCTTAACCCAGCGACTGTGCTTGCTGTCAGGCTGGTTTGCCCCAGACCATTACGGGCAAGCGTCTGCTGTTTGTCTGGGCGGCTAACATAGCTGGCACCCATATTCATGCCAAACAGCCATGCGTATACTTTTAAGCCGCGAGCGCGCCCTTTGCGAATGATTTCTGCCAATAGATCTGCCTGCTGGGCTTTAGAGCCTCCCAGCACCGATGCCCAGGCTGTCGGATTGTCCGTTGTGGGCAGCAGTACCCTCCCGTTATAAAACGTCTCGACGTTGACCTGGGAATAGCCTCGATTCACAATTTGGTCTAGAACCGACTCTAAGGCTCCTGGCTTGGCATCGCAGGGATAGAGCCGTAACCAGATTGCCTGCGTTTGCAGTTGGGTCTGCTTGCGACACTTCTGTAACCTTTCTCCATGCTGTTTCACCAGGCTGGCATAGCGTTTTTGGGCATCCTGATTGCCGCCTCTAGCAGCAAGCCGCCGCAGCGCTTCTTTTTGGTCGATCGCGGCTTGCGATTGCTGGCAGTAAGGTGCTGCTTGCGCCTGCGCTTGGGGCGATAGTAACAAGGTACTTAGCAAGCTTGTGAGCAACGTGGCAACGATTAGCCGAACGGGCGGACGATCGCTAGCGGGTGGAAGGAAAAAGAACATAGACAGGACGGTTAAGACGTGACGGTTATAGCGTGTCTAGAGTGCAACAAAAAACAAAGAAAGCAACACTCAGGCGGCAATCTTGACAAAACAATTTGTTATAGCAGCTAAAAGCAGGGATGCAACACATCCTTTCCGGAATGCAACACATCCTTTTAAAGCAAGCAAGTTTCGCACGAATGTCTTTGAAATGAGGCAGCGCAAGCCGCTATTAAGCCTACCGAAGCGAAGAAAGCCAATTCTACTAGGGTGAAGGATTTTGCTTGTGCTCCCTCAACTAACTGACTAAGGGGGGCCGATCGCTGGGTACAGGATCCAGATAGCTAGCAAGTCTCGCATTGGGTCGCATTGACTTCAACACCGACTCTAAGTTCTCGCTGAGGCGAGCAATCACGTGAGAAGACAGGTAAAGCTGCTTGTCGCCAAGAATGGACTTTGCCGCTTCAACGCCAGCTTCAACTGCAACGGTTGCTTCAGAAATATCTCCCCGCACAATGACTGTATAGCGTGCACCGCTGACTTTCTCCATCCCTACCAGCGTTACATTCGCTGCCTTGCACATTGCATCGGCTGCTGCCAAGGCGGGCGGCAAACCCAACACTTCAACCATTCCAACCGCATTCGCCATTGTGCTCTCCAAACTCGCTTTCTAAACACTAATTCAGCACTGACGCAACATCGATCTCGATCTTCAGAACTCCTTAGAAGAGTTTTGCAGAATCCCCGCCTTTCTCTAAAGGAGGCGGAAAAACCTAGCTTTCAAACGCTCAGTGCGTCAGTTTTGATCATCCTTGACTGTTCCAGTAAAACACACAGACTAGAGCTTCTAATGAATCACTTCGATTGTTAAGGCAGCAGAGCGAAAGCTCTGAGGCGCTTTTAGAACAACTCATCCACAGCTTCATCTTTCGTGTTTGTCTTTCGATGGGGCGTTTGACGCTCAAACGTCATATGCACCGAGCGGGTCTGCTCACCATCCGCTGCAACAGCAATAATCGGGAAGTTGATCACACCGTCCTGGAAGGACAGATGGAACCGGAACGTGCCATCCGGTTCAAGTTGAATCGGACGACCGTCGATCGTCACGATGGCATCGGGTTCGGTCGCACCATAAACAATGAGTTCCGCATCCGCAACGAGCCAAAAGTTACGTGCCCGCAGTGGTATCGAAGCACCAAACCCAACGCCCGACATCCCGATACCGGACATCGTTAAGCCTGAGACGTTTGGAGCACCAGGAAACCCAGGAACACCAAAAGCACCCGGTACTGCACCCATACCGACACCTGACGGGAAGACATAAGAGCTAATTGCTTGTGATGGGATTTGCTGCCCCGATCCGGTAACGTGCTGCATGGAGCCGAAGAGGGAACCAGCAACCCGCAGTGCTTCGGTTGATTGCGCCATGCCAAAAATTTGCTCGTAAAGAGGTTTGTCTGAGGCGACGGTACGTTCACGTTGGGTCGGAGATAGTAGCTCCAGAAGTGTGTTGCCGCGCAGATCATCATCCCAACCGACAGAGATAAAGTGGTCTTCCAGCCATTCAGAAGGATAGACAGGCGGAATGCGAACCGGGTTCGATCGCGCCAGCAAAAGCCAACGCCCATCGCCTGTAAGGTAGCCGATTTCGGCAATGTAGTCGCGATCGCTCACTGGAATAGGTACATACCAGTCGCGCGCCATTTCTTCACAGTCGTACTGCTGCAAACTGTGTGCACTTTGATGGTTAAATTCCACACCAGTAACATCGTAGAGTCGCAAGGCAAACCGCTGTCCACCCTGTCGGCGTAGTTCTTCTTTCTGTTCGTTGGGTGCATCCCAATAGGCATAACCCCACTGCGGATCACGGGGCATTAAGACAATGCGGCTTTCACCGTAGCCATCTGGCAAATCGGGCAGACCTTCATCCACCGAAGCCAATGACTCGCTGCTGAGGTCAGATTGTCCGACATCATGTTTCGCTGCTTCGACGGTGACCTGTTCCTGGTTGTCCGGTACAGCCGCCAGTCCAGCCTCGATCGCTGCCCCTCCTGCCCCCACAGAGGCACCTGTTGCTACAGAGGGAATGCGAATCGCGTTAGAACGCGCCAACGATAGCCAGTAACGATCAGCCGTAACGTAGCCAATTTCTGCAACGTAATCACGATCGGGTTGAACGTCTGCCGTATAGGTCGATGCCGTCTCTGCAACCGAAAAATCCTGAAAATTTTGAGAGTGGCTCTGGCTTAGATTAAGGTCTGTGACATCGTACAGCCGCAGGGCAAGATTGCGACCACCCTGTTGCCGTAACTCGACTTTGTGATCATCAGGCGTTTGCCATCTTGCGTATGCTTTGTAATCAGGGCGTGCTGTAAGCGTGATTTGGCTTCTGGCAGCAGCCGTAGCAGGTATAGTTTGTGCCGTTACCCGTGTTTGGTTAGAACGTGCCAGCGCTAGCCAACGACGATCGCCCGTTAGATAGCCAATCTCTACCAGGTAATCGCGGTTTGGTCGCATGGGCGCTGTATAGTTCAGCGTCTCTTCAGCAATAGCAAATTCTTGAAAGCTTTGGGGACGTTTTGTCGTCAGGTCAACATCTGTGACATCGTACAGCCGTAGCCGCAAGTCACGCCCGCCTTGCTGCCGTAGCGCTGCTTTCTCCACCTCTAGGGCATCCCATTCGGCATAGGCTAGCGGGCTGTTAGCATCGGTTGCATTGCTTGCTGTCTGCTCAAGGGAGGTAAGGGTAATTTTGCTCTGAGCCATTGGCTCACCATTAGCTCCAGCAAGGGCTGCTGCTCCGGCTCCGGCTGCCAGTACGCCACCGGCTAAGATTGCTGCACCTGGAATATCTGCACCTGGAGTGTCTGAACTTGAAGTATCGCCACTAGTAGGCAAGTCAGCCGATACAGTGGTTTCTGAAGGTGTATCTGTCGAAGGAACGGCTCCAAGAGACGGGTCTGTAGTGGGTGGCTTAATGACTGTCGGAGGATCGATCGCAGCACTCTGGTCAATGGTTGCTTCGTCTGCCAGTCCTGTGGTTCCTGCTCCAGCGGCTAAATCGGCTCCACCAGCGATCGCAGCATCACCAGCAGACAGTCCGTTCGCTGGCGCTTCTGGAGGTAGAGTGCCTGTAGCAGGTAGCGAGGTGGGAAAATCAACAGTCGTTGGCGGCTCACCAGATGTAGTTTCGGTGCGACGACCTTTGAACCAGAACCACAGCAATGCGCCTACAAGTGGAATCAACAGTAGCCACCAAGGAAACCCACCGCCCGTTTCCGTTGTAGCCCCTGGCTGAGTGGCAGCTACCTCTGGCGCAGCCGTAGCGCTTGCTGCTGGGCTAGGATCTATGGGACTAGCGATTGCCGTTACGGAGGGGTTTACAGCGGCAGGACTTGCGGCTGTTGCGACTGTGCCCAGTGTTAGTGCCGTTTCAATAACTGATAGGTTCTCTGGTGCCGTGGCAACGGCAAGGAAAGAGGCGACGGCAGGACTGGGAGTCCCTTTGTAAACGTATGCCAATGGCTGTGAAAAGGGATAGCGTAGGTCAGCGGGAAAGGTGCCGTGCATCGGGATGATGCGAACATCCTTCCGGTCAAACACTTGATTAGCCATCGCATAGCCAATGCCATCGGTTCCTAATGCCTGAACCACTTCATCTGTGCTGTCTTGAGCAGTTTTCTGCGTCTTCGCGCCTGCTTTAAAGGGTGCTTTCTGAAAAACTGGGTAAGAACGAAATGCCTGTCGTGTGTCACTTAAAACAGGGCGATCGATAAACCGAATCACTCCTGGAGATCCCCCAAGCTCAGACCAATTCTTGATCTCACCTCGAAAGATCTTGGCGAACTTATCAAACGTAATCTCCCCTGTAAAGGGATTACCAGGACTAACAATGAGGGCAATCTTTTGCCGTGCGATCGGGGTGGCAACTAGCCCTTGCTCTTTCTCTTCTTCTGTCAACGGACGACCGATCGCTGCCAGGTCAACTTTGCCTTCTTGTAAGGCTTTGAGTGCTGCATCGCTGCCTTCCTCCGCCAACGTCACACTGCTGCCAGCATACTTTTCTTCATAAACTTTTTTGAGTGCCTGGTTGATCGTCGCCATGCTGCTGGAGCCATTAACCGTAACCGTCGTACCGCTAGGAGCCACATTGGGCGGTGAGAAGGACGGTGTAGGGGTCTGAGCAAAGGCTGGTTGCATCACCATCAGCCCCATCAGCGGCTCAAAAGCGGTAAGCATTGCGAGCAGGAATGCCAGACTTAGACCTGGAGTGTTATTTTTAGGCGACGTTCGTTGCGGCATTGGTAATAAAAGCTTTTGGAACACTCTAATAAAAAGTTCTTGATGAAAAGCAGCCTAAGGTTAAAAGCAGCCTGAACAGCCCTAACTGAGGTTAACTTTTGCAACGGTCGAGCCAATTATACCGCCCCAATGTCTGAGGTGAAGAGCAGCAAGGATACGAATTTTTATTAGAGGCAGCAATTCAACGCTGCTGCACTATGCCAACGAAGAGAGAACGTGTTGCTTGACAGCAGTAGAACGTAGCAGATGAGGATGCAAGCAATCCTAATAGCATGCAAAAGGAACAAGAGGCTAGATGGATGACGATCGCACCCTGCAATTGCAGTTTCGTTAAGAAATCCGGTTTCTGCACCTGTAGCGGTTGTCACCAGGGTTAAGACATTGGCATCAAAGGGTTGATGGGGTATTGTCTCTAGCCAGCAGTTCTACCCTTACACCCCGCCCTAGCTACTTTAACGATTGCTATGGCTAGAAGCTGCTCAAGCTTTACCAATTTTTCATTCTTTCTTGATGGGAAATTAGCCTAAGGCACAAAGGAATGGCTTAGAGTTGAATAGTCTCAAGGCAAGTTATCAGTACTTCTATACGTAAGCCCCTCCAGCTTTTAACGAAGTTGGAGGGTATTTTAATAGCTTTAAAGTTGACTACGGGCTTTGAGTTGGAGATAGCGATCGACCAGTTGGTCACTAACTTGATCGGCAGGCGCATCCAATACCAACACACCTTTTTGCTTAAGTTTTGCCAGCGCTAACTGACGTTGCGACAGCAGATCGAGCGCTACGGCACGAGCGTATGTGTCGGGAATTGCAGTGGTAAACGTATTTGCCTGGCGATCGACCTGAGGATCGCGCAGCGTCACGCAGAAGGGCAGATGACGTGGGGCAAGTCGTCCCATTGCTGCCAGCAGTTCCATGGAAGCCGTTGCATCAATGACTTCAGTAATGAGTACAACCAGCGCTCGACGGGTTTGGCGAGTAGCAACGGTTGTAACGGCATCCATATAGTCTGGCTCCAACAAAACGGGATGAATTGGGGTTAGCCGCTCAATTAGCTTGGGGAGTTGGGTTTGCCCTCGTTCCGGCGGCATCCAGAGGTGCATCTGGCGATCGAACACGCCGATGCCAACCCGATCGCCTCGATTCAACCCCGCTAGCGCCAGCGCTAGTGCTGCATTTAAACCCCAGTCAAACCGTTCCAAGCCTTTGACCTGAGCCGTCATCAGCCGTCCGCGATCGAGCAACACCAGCAGCGTTTGCTCTTGCTCTGGTTCCAGCACCCGTACCAACACGCGGCTGCGACGAGCCGTTGCCTTCCAATCAATTAAGCGAGGATCATCGCCTGACGCATACTCGCGTAGTTCTGAGAACTCGGTGCCGCTACCCTGACGACGGGCACGACGAATATTGCCACTGGTTTGCAGCGTCAGACGAATGGAGAGCGATCGCAGCCCAATCAAGTCAGGATACACCGCTACCGTTTCACTTTTGGGCAGTTTCCAGTCGTGCCACGCCAAGCCCCAGGTTCCCAACTGCCGCACCTGAATATCGCCCCAGGTATACGTGCCTCGCTTAGATGGTAGGACGCTATAAGTCAGATCCTCGCGGCTATGAGCAGGCAACGAGAGCGTCAGGGTATCGGTGCTGATAGAGCCTGTCTTCGCAGAGAATGCTTGTGGATAGAAATCTCGTATTTGCAGCGTAGCAGGCTGGTAGCCTGTCTTCACCGTTAGCTGCACAGGGTTCTCGCGTCCAATGGACAGACGATCGACATGATGGCGTTCCACGATCGCGCGGTTAGCGCTGACCCGTCGCGCATCCAGTACTGCCAGCAGCAACACACCCGCATCAAAGCCCAGCGTTAGCAGAATGGAAACACTCAAAAACTGTGGGTTGATGACATCAGACCCGATCGTGGCAACGCCCAACCCGATCGCGGTACCTAGCAGTAAGAGTTGATAGACGCGACGAGAGGGGATCATGAGTGAAGGGGTGGGAGGGTGAAGGGGTGAAGAGGTGGAAAGGTGAAAAAGAAACGGCGGCTGTGAAGCAGAGAGAGCTTTGCAGTGGAGCTTTTAGCCATCATCCTTTATCTTTTGCGGTCTCCTCCTCCTACGAACTGACTGTTGCTGAGGGTTGGGTATTGAGATACGTCAGAAAGTCTTCTAATTCGTCATCGGTCAGTTCGCTGCGGGTTTTCTTGCCATAGGTTTTTTGCAGGTATGTGCTGCCCTGGCGCTTGCTCCAGCCAATGCGATCGATCTCTACGCCAATCTGTGATATCAGAGAAGATAAGTCTCTTGACGCACTGCTAGATGTATCGCTCTCAGCCATTGGTGCTTTCTCTGCACTAGACTTGCGGGGCTTGCTTTTAGCGGCTAGCTCCTCGGCAACAGGACTAGAATCAGCGCTGGCACGATCATCGCTTGCTGCTTCCTCAACGATCGGCTCATCCTCCTCAAATGGCTCCTCGTCATATGGTGCCTTGTCATAAGGCTCCTCCTCATACGTTGCATCGTTGTAAGACGCATCATCAAGATCAGGGGGTGCATCAAATAGCTCTGGCTCCCTTTCCGCCATAGTCAAATCTGCGACGTATGGCTCAAAGGCGGGGAGCGGAGTGGTAGCACTGATCGCTGTCGGCTCGAAGGCTAAGGTCGAAAAGGACATGGGAGGGGCGATCGGCTCCACAGTTGCCAAGGGTGCAGCAGTGGAGGAATGGTTCAACGTTGTGCTATCAAACCGATCGACCAGTGGCGTTGTCTCCTGCGATGCACTCGTCAGTGGGTGTGTTGGCGTGCTGTAGCCAAACGATCCCGCGGGGACATTAGACAACGGGGTGTGAATGCCCAATAGTGCCAATACACGTAGCCGTGCTTGATCTTCCGCCTGTTCAACGGTTGTAGCGGTTGCCATGCTCGTTGCCAGCGTCATGCTGCCCAACTGCACCAGCGCCCGCACCACATAGCGATCGGCATCCATTTGCACTAACTCCGTCAGCAAACCACTGGTAGGATAGCGAACTTGCAGTTGAGTAAACAGCGAAGGTAAAGCAAGTGATTCAGACAAAGCAGGTAACTCAGACATGAATTTGGCAGAACTGGTGAAGGTAAGACGACACGATCAGGCTTTACACGATCGGGCACAAGTGAACCGGGCACAAGCTGATCGGGCACAAATCGATCAGGCACAAGTGAACCGAGTGCAAATTAGCTGACCACAAGTTAATCGGGCGTAACTAACGATGGTAAGCGACTTAAGGGCGACTGAACAGATTAACCCTTTCTCCAATCTTGTCGGTGGGTTACACATCCACCCCTTCACCCCGTTACTCCTTCACTCCCCCACCTCTTCACTCCCTCACCCCCTCCATCAGTCCAATGTTATCCGCAGACAGTCAGGATCGTTTATCTGAGGTAAGCTGATTGGCTATACTTGGACAGCAAGGACAGCAAGGCGATGACGAATCCTTCGCTATCAATCTGAGTTCGGTGCCTGCTCTGTTACGCGAGTACTTGATTGGAAACACCACGACTCATCCGCGCCCACTTTGACCGCCAGCTCAAACGCATCCAACGTGACGTTCTGCGTATGGGCGCGCTGGTGGAAAACTCTTTTTGGCTGGCGCGTCAGGCATTGTTCGATCGCGACTTAGATGCGCCAGGGAAAATTGCGCTTCAAGATAAGCAGATTGACAAACTCTACCGCCAGATTGAGCAAGACTGCGTTAGCCTCATTGCACTTCAGGCTCCTGTTGCCCAAGACCTGCGCCTCCTGAGCGCCATGATGCAACTCATCCGTGATCTGGAGCGCATTGGCGACTATGCCGAAGACCTAGGCGAAATTGCGATTCTTCTCTTTCCCTATCCGCCACCAAGCTATATGGGACGGGTACAAATGATGTGCGATCGCTGTCGGGCAATGCTGGCAATGAGCCTGGCGGCGCTGTCTGACCTTGATGCTGAATCAGGGTTGCAAATCAAAATCAAAGATGATGCGGTTGATCTCGATTACGAAACGCTTTACGACCTGCTGGCACATCAGCGTGATGTACCTGGCATTGTGGAACCGATCGTCCTAATGATCCTCGTGATCCGTCATATGGAGCGTATGGCAGACCACGCTACCAATATTGGCAAGCGCGTTGCTTATATCGTCACCGGACAGCGATAGTCACCTCAAACACGCGATCGCTTTGAAGTTGGCAGGGCAACTTGAACTACGCCCTAAAAGCAACCACTGATCCCAACTTTAAGCGGGTACATTTTCAACATGCAGACGTTGCGTCTGTAGTAAATACTGCCTTTACCTCTGTGCTAAGGGCACGTTGTCGCCACGTTCAACAAGGCTAAATGCCGTTGGTTTCTACTCTAGAGCAGTCAAAGAGAACGTTAGGGCAGATATCAAACCTTGAAACTTCCTTTGAGCAAAGGCTCTATTCATCCCTCATCCTTCATCCTTTTGCTATAGACTCTAACAACTAATACCTCATCACTATTGAGATGGCGCTAATTGTTGCTGGAGAACGTAGTGGCGTTGGTAAAACGACGGTCACATTGGCCTTGCTTTCTGCTTTAAAGCGGCGGAATGTGTCGGTGCAATCGTTTAAAGTTGGTCCTGACTACATCGACCCAATGTTTCATCGCTATGTGACGGGGCGTGCTTGCCGCAATCTTGATCCGATGCTGACTTCAGAAGCGTATGTGCAGCAATGTTTTGATCACCATGCTCAAACTGCTACTCATGCTCTTGTGGAAGGTGTGATGGGGCTTTTTGACGGTGCCGCAGGGCAAGAAGGGTTTGCGAGTACGGCTCACGTTGCCCGTTTGCTAGACTTGCCGATTCTGCTGGTGCTGAACTGTGGGGGGCTATCGCACTCGATCGCCGCGATCGTCCACGGCTACCGTTCCTTTGATCCTCGCCTTCAAGTTGCGGGCATTGTGCTGAATCGCGTTGGCAGCGATCGTCACCTGGAAATCCTCAAAGCTGCTTTGGAACCGCTCAACATACCGATTCTCGGAGTCCTGCGCCGTGAAGATGGTATTACGATTCCCGATCGTCATTTGGGACTTGTGCCCACAGCTGAACTAGAAAACCTGAATACTGTGGTTGAGCAGCTGGCACATCTGGGAGACACCTGTTTTGACTGGGCACAATTGATGCCGTTGTTGGAACAGCGGTCAGCGATCAGTGGTCAGCGGTTAGAACTTACTCCCCCTCTCCCCCCTTACTCCTCACTCCCCCCTCCTCCCCCCTCACCCCGCATCGCGATCGCCCATGACTCTGCCTTCAGCTTCTACTACGCCGATAACCTGGATTTGCTCAAGGCACTAGGAGCCGAGCTAGTGTTCTGGAGTCCTATGCGCGATCGCGTTTTACCAGACAACATTCAAGGACTTTACTTCGGTGGTGGTTTCCCTGAAGTGTTCGCCGAACAATTAGCTGAAAACGAGTCAGCTTGTGCGGCTGTACGATCCGCTATCCGAGACGGAATGCCAACCTACGCCGAATGTGGTGGGTTGATGTATTTATGCGAAAAAATCACCAATTTTGAGGGACAAGCGTTTCCAATGGTGGGAGTATTGCCGACAACAGCCATGATGGGCAAGCGTTTAACGCTGGGTTATCGAGACGCGATCGCCCTCCAAGACGGTTTGCTTCTAGACAAAGGCTCCACTATTCGAGGGCACGAATTCCATCGATCTCACCTCACTTTAGAATCGCACTCGCCCCTCTTCGCCCTACACTCTCCCCACTCCTCACTGCCCAATGAAGGCTGGCATTACCCTAATCTCCATGCCTCTTACCTCCATCTTCACTGGGGCGCAAGACCCGAAATCCCTCAGCGCTTTTTAGAACGCTGTGCCGCTAGTGCTGTGTTGTCTAGCGCTTGAATAACACTAAGGTTTAGCGACCCGCTATCCTGGGGTATAGTGGCTTGTCTAGGGCAAGGTTAAACGGGCATATGGTCGGATCGGTAGAGCGAATTGAACAGGAACTTGCAGCATTAGACAAAGCAACTGGTGCGATCGCAGATGAGTTCTACAATGCTTACTCAAGCTACCTTACGGTCTTGGGGCAGGCAGTGCGTCAGCAGTTGATTCTTGCCAGTTACCACGTTTGCACACAAGGCTATCCAGAATCGTTCTTAAAGTTGTCCTATAGTCAAAGACAGCAGTTGCAGCAGCGCTTGCGGACGCTCTCGCAGCAGGTGCAGGAAGAGGTCTTAGCCCAACTACACGTTCCTGTTGTCATTGATGATCCAGACGTAGAGCCAGTTGCCTCCTTGCCTGTTGTAGATGAGCTAACGGCTTTAGATTCATTGCCCTCTACGCCACCGCCTGCTCCGGTTGTAGCGCCTGTATCCTCCCCAACAGAACCACGATCGCTGACTCCGGTTGACCTGGCACGATGGCACGAAGAATTGGAACACGCGATCGTGGCTGAACTAAAAACAGCCTCCCACGCGGCAAATCGGCTGTTGCAACAAGCCAATATCCTCCCCCCAAAGCTGCCCGAACCCGTTTTGGAAGCCGCCGCAAAGGCAGATCTCTCAGACGCTAGAGCCGGAACGCCCAATCTGCTCAATTTATTAGTTGAAACGAGTGGCAAAACGGCTGAAAACGACGACGATGAATCTCCCAAACATTCGGTCATGCACATCGTTGCTATCTCTCTACGACTTGCCGAAATTGAGTTCGCTGCGCCAGCAGTGACGGCAGCCCGCAGCAAAATCCGTAGCCTCTTCGCTCAACTTAAGACTTTAGGGCGTGAGTATCGAAAAAAGCAGCGTGAACGATCGATTGCAGAAGCGCAAGCCGCATGGCGATCAACGTGGACAGAAGACTAGAGGAAGGGGGAGTCGGGACTTGGGAGTAGGGAGTAGAAAATGAGTATGAGTCACTCAGAACAAGAGCCAATGGCTCCCGAATCGCCAACACCCGCTACCCCTCACCCCTCCCTCCTCTCTCCTCACCCTGCACCCGACTGGATTCGCCTTCAAAAAGCGCTCTCTGTCGAAGCAGAACGTGGTTTCAATGATTTAGAAGGCAAACAGCATCGCTTTAGTGAGTTCATTAGCCTGACATTAAGCCAGTTGCCTGCTCTGTTGCCTGCGATCGACCAACATCGCTGGCAAGAACTGGGCAAACAATTCACCACCTACTCAGAACTATCCTTCTCCCAACGGCAGCATTTAGTCGCAGATACGCGACGGTTTTTGCATCATGTACGTCAAGTCTGTGAGGACGCAGGGAAAGGAGAGAAAGGAGAGGAGCGAGGCGTTGGGGCATCATCGACAGGGGCGGTGAAGGCTCCTAAAACGACTCCGTTGGTCGAGGCGGGTCGTGCTGCCACTCTTGATCAAGCGGTAACGTATCTATCCGGTATTGGACCGAAGAACGCCGAGAAATTAGCAAAACTGGGGCTGATCACGGTGCGGGATGTGCTTTTTTACTACCCGCGTGACCACCTCGACTATGCGCGTCAGGTCAACATTCGGGACTTAAAAGAAGGCGAAACGGTGACGCTGATGGGCACTGTGAAGCGCTGTACGTGCTTTTCTAGCCCACGCAATACCAAGCTGACAATTTTAGAACTGCTCGTTCGTGATCACACAGGGCAGATCAAGCTGGGTCGATTTTTTGCGGGTAGTCGCTATAGCAATCGCGGCTGGCAAGAGCAGCAGAAGCGGCTGTATCCACCGGGAGCCACGATCGCCGCCTCTGGGCTAGTCAAAAAAAGCAAATTTGGCATGACGCTAGATAACCCCGACATTGAGGTTTTGCAGCATTCTGGTGAGGCGATCGACTCCCTTACGGTGGGACGGGTCGTACCCATTTACCCATTGACGGAAGGCGTCGATGCCGCACTGGTTCGACGAGCGGTGATTGCAGCACTGCCGGCTGTGAAGCAACTTCAGGAAGCGTTGCCAGAAAACTTGCGAGAGCAGTACGGGTTGGTGGGCATTCAGGAGGCGATCGCCCACATCCACTTTCCGCCCGATGGTGCGGCTTTGGATAATGCACGTCGTCGTCTGGTGTTTGACGAATTCTTTTACCTGCAACTGGGCTTGCTCAAGCGTCGTCAGAGCCAACGTCAGATTCAGGCAAGCGCTGTCATGGCTCCCACAGGTCAATTGATCGATCAGTTCTACGAAAACCTGCCCTTTCAAATGACCAATGCCCAGGAGCGGGTGATTAACGACATTCTTAACGATTTGCAAAAGCCAACGCCCATGAATCGTCTGGTACAAGGCGATGTTGGCTCTGGAAAGACGGTTGTGGCAGTCGTTGCCCTACTGGCTGCGATTCAGTCGGGCTATCAAACGGCGATGATGGCTCCCACTGAAGTGCTGGCAGAACAACACTATCGCAAGCTAGTCGGCTGGTTTAACCTGCTGCACCTGCCTGTCGAGTTGCTGACAGGTTCCACAAAAGCTGCCAAGCGACGCGAAATTCACGCCCAGCTTCAAACAGGTGAATTGCCCTTATTGGTAGGCACGCACGCGCTGATTCAAGACACAGTGAACTTTCAGCGCTTGGGTTTGGTGGCGATCGACGAACAGCATCGTTTTGGCGTACAGCAACGGGCACGCCTCCAGCAAAAGGGCGAACATCCCCATGTGCTGACCATGACGGCAACTCCCATTCCCCGCACGCTGGCGCTCACCCTGCACGGCGACCTGGATGTGAGCCAAATTGACGAACTGCCGCCTGGACGCAAGGCAATTCAAACCACTGTGCTAGCAGGCAAAGAGCGGATGCAGGCGTATGACCTAATTCGTCGTGAGATTGCTCAGGGACGGCAGGTATATGTGGTGCTGCCGCTGGTGGAAGAGTCGGAAAAGCTGGATTTGAAGTCGGCGATCGATGAACATCACACACTGCAAGAAAGTGTCTTTCCCGAATTTACGGTGGGTTTGCTGCATGGGCGCATGACTTCTGCTGAAAAAGATGATGCCATCACCCGCTTCCGCGACAACGAAACGCAAATCCTTGTCTCTACAACGGTGGTAGAAGTGGGTGTCGATGTTCCCAATGCAACGGTAATGCTGATCGAACACGCCGATCGCTTTGGGCTTTCTCAACTGCACCAGCTACGGGGACGGGTGGGGCGTGGTGGCTCCCAGTCATTCTGTTTGCTGATGAGCAGCTCCAAAACCGAAACGGCACGCCAACGGCTGAAAGTGCTGGAACAATCGCAAGATGGCTTCTTTATCTCTGAGATGGATATGCGCTTTCGCGGTCCTGGTGAGGTGCTGGGCACTCGTCAATCTGGCTTACCCGACTTTGCGCTAGCAAGTTTGGTAGAGGATCAAGATGTGCTGGAACTGGCACGACAGGCAGCCGAAAAAGTAATGGCAAAAGACGAAACCCTGAGCCGCTGGACACTCATGCAGCAAGAGCTAGACTACCGCTATTGCCGCCTGATGGGAGGCGCAATTCTAACGTGATACCGACTCAGCTAGAATTTCCAATGCGAAAAGCCGAGTACCTTTTTAGCTATGCCACAGAAGCGGGCACTGGCGGTGACAAACAGAAGTTCTGGCGATCGATTATGAGGTTTGAGTCACCCGAAGAGATTCGAGCTGCAATTTTGGCAGCGGTGTCAGTAGACTTGTTGCAGTTTCAAGGACAGAATGAATATGGCGATCGCTATCAAATGACAATTACAATCAAAGACTCATCCGGTGTAGCGCGACGCATTCGTACAGGTTGGATTGTGCTCACTGGCGAAGATGTAGCAAGGTTCGTTACCGCCGTTCCAGAACGATTAGGGAGGTAGGGATGGCTCAGTTTCAACTCTTTGATTCCGTAAAGTTGACAGAAGCGATCACGCTGTCTGACGGAGAGCTTGCACCTGAAGGTACATCAGGTGCTATTGTTGAAGTACTAAAAGATGGCGAAGCCTACTTAGTAGAACTCTTTGGTGGCTGGGTGAAAAGTAATGAAGAGGGAAATTTCATTCCAGTGGCCTCAGACGAACCAGATGCATTTGTAGAAACGTTGGGCGTAGAACTGGTATATCCGCAACAGTTGCAGTTAGTAAAAGCAGCACAAGAAACTACAGGGATACGAGGACAATTAACCGCTGCTTTGAATGAGTTACCAGAAGATTTAATAGCAGAAGTCCGTGATTTCGCTGAATTTTTGCGACAGAAGCAGCAAAAGAAAGTTGTTTCGTGAATGGGCGATCGCATTCTCACCCTGCTAGCGTTCTAGCCAGACCTGCATAATGCCGCCGCAAATACCCTGCTTGACCTGCTCCAAATTGCCCGATAGATTAATATCGACCTGTTGCTTTTCGCCTGTCATTAACACTTGCTTGGCTTGCTCAACCACATGGGCTTTGCCTGCACCACCGCCGATCGTGCCAACAAGACCGTCATCAGCGCAAAGCTCATAATCGCGCCAACTTTTCTAGGAACCGAGTCTTTCACACTGACGACCGTTGCCAACGCAACAGCTCCCTGCTGAAGTACGGCGACAAGCTGCTGGTAGAAGCTGAACATGAGTCGTGTGATGTAGGGGCGACCAGCCGTATTGTACGAGATGGGCGATCGAGTTTTGGTATCGATTGTAGCCAGGGGCGTGAGAAACGCTTGCATACAAGGATTTCACTCAAACGTACGCACCAGATTAAACAACACGCTACCCGTCCAATTACTCATCTCACTTCTTGGCAGTTTAACCAAACCTACTCGTTCATCCAGTCTTACAAAGTCCAATGTGGTAAACGTACGTTTTTATATTCTGTGCCACTTTATCTAGCTATCTCAACTTACTGCATCACCTCAACTTGCTGCTCTTTCTCTCACTGAAATTGTCCTTGGATATGGAGACGAAACAATAAGTCCCTTTTTCTTCCAAATATCTAAAACATAATCAAGAAAATCCGGAACAGGTTCAGAGATGCAAATTTGAGCAAGCTCTTGACCAGCTTTCGTAAATATAACTCTACCTATTTCCAGCTGATTATTTTGATCAGTTGGAAAGTCAATAGTTATTGAAGATGCTTGACAGACAACACTAATTGTCTTTGAAAGCTCCGCGTAAGTATAGCTCGATCCTGCACCATGATTAAAGCTGATCAATCCAATATCATCTAAATGGTTTAAGGCATTGAAGTTAACTCCAGAATTAACATAGATTGGATCTCCCTCGTTATAAATTAATAGAAATATTTCATCCAATAAACAGCAAAATCCACATAAAGTGTTGAAAAGTAATGCGTCTGCTTTATCAAGCGAACTTAGCAAATCGATTGTACGTTTCGAATAACTTCCAGGATTATTAGCCTCTCCAGCTAACAATTTCGCCCAAATTTCTTGCATCTGTTCGTCTGAAATCAAACGACTCTTATCAAAAAAATTAGTAATCCAATCATCTTCAACATTATTAGGATTAGCATCCTCTTTAAGATAAGGTAGAGCTTTAGTCGCTATAGCCTCAATATTAGCTTGCTTCTTGGCTTCTTCAAAGACAAACCGCTGTAAAGCTCGCTGTTGTAATTCAGTTATCTCAATTTGAGCAACGGATTTTATCCTGTCAGCATCAGCTTCTGCGCGAGCAATTTGTCTTATATAATAGGGCTTGAAAAGCCCTCCAATCGCATCGGATATTTTCTCAATCAATACAACCGCAGGTTTTGAAACATCTCCAAGATTGATGAGAGAGTTACCATCACTCATAGTCACAAGAACTCAAGTTGAAGCTCAGTAGTACGTTTGCTCACCATACTATAGCAAGTCTGTCTAAACCCAGCAGCATTTGAGTGGTATTGGGATATTTAAACTGAGCCATACATACTTGGAAGAAGTAAGCTACAGGATTGCTTCCCGCCATTGATGAGGCTTACTAGAGAACGTTTCATCCTGATAAAGCAACGTTTCTGAAACCAACGTTAAATTCTGGTCAAGCCAAACGATCGAGGCTTGAGCCACAGAGCCACCTTGGAGCGATACCAGCGAGAAGTTACGCAGGCAGCTCGTTTCCGTCCTGACGATGCGAGGTACGCTGGCGGCATTGAGATAGGTCGTTCCGTTTGTCGTCACGAGCGGCACTCGTTGGTGCTGTTTAGTGTGACGTAGCTGGTGGTGCATGTGCCCAAAGGCAACCAGGGGAATCGTTTTGCCAAGCTTGCGAGTCACCTCGATCGCCTCGGCAAAGTCTGGATCGCCATGATCGCCACCAGGAGGGTGCCAATCTTTACCACAGGTATCTTCGGCACGATCGCCTAAACCTTTCGGTCCACAGTGCCCCAGAAAGATCACCGTATCGAAAGTACTGCTGCTGGCGGCTTGCACAATCCGTTCAGTGGATTCGGCAAAGCTGGTGATGCCATAGCGCGATCGGTAGAAGGCGTTCGTGTTCTTCCACTCTGACCCGCCCCAGCTAAAGGGACGGCTGCCCACTACGGTCAGGTTCAAGGCAGGAAAGTCGAGTTTGCCGTAGCCAACGTGCGCGTCTCCCAGCAAATCTAGCTGTTGCTGTACCCGGTCTTCTTGGGTGCGATCGTAGGGACATTTCCTGATGCCCCATTCGGTCGCGCTGTACCAGGCATCGTGGTTGCCCAAAACGGCAGCTTTGGGAAGCTCAAGTGCGGCGATCGACCGCACAACCTCAACAGATTCGTTACCAAAATCTCCTACAAACAGCACCAGATCGACACCTAGATGCTTGAGCGCGATCGCGTCGTCTTCATCCCAGCAATTATGGATATCGCCAATAACAGCAATTTTGATATCTGATGGTGCTGGTTGTGGCGATGGCTGCGCGATCGTCGACTGTTTCTCTGGTTGCGCGATCGACTGCATGGAACGATTGTTTGTTTGGTAATCGTTCGTTTGGTGATCGTTCGTTTGGTGATCGTTTGTCTGACGATCGTTCGTTTGGCGATCGTGTAGCGGCTGATTCATGCGTATCCCTTTTCCCGTCTCTTCCAGCATAATCAGGTTTGGAGGCGAACGGAATTGCAAGGGTTAATCACAACGTCTTTAAATTAACAGCAAAGTCTTTTAGTACCTGGCACAGTAGAACCATAGACGACGTTGAAGCCGCCGCAATAAGAGATGTATGTCAGACGTGAATCTGGATTTGACCATCAATGGCGCGAATGTCCGCCTTAAAGACATTTCTCCAACTGTGACGCTGCTGGAATATTTGCGCGCCAGTGGCAGAGTGGGAACAAAAGAAGGCTGTGGCGATGGCGATTGTGGCGCGTGTACGGTAGCGATCGTCGCTGAAGGTGCAGACGGCAAACCCCATTATCAGGCGATGAACAGTTGCTTGATTCCCTTAGCGTCTGTTGCAGGACGAGAGATTATTACGGTTGAAGGGGTAGCCAACGGTGAACTACATCCCGTTCAGGCGGCAATGGTGGAGACGTTGGGTTCCCAGTGTGGCTACTGCACGCCAGGATTCATCATGAGCCTGTTTGCAGCGTATTACGATCGCACCGTGGATGACCTTTCTGTAGAAGGCAATCTGTGTCGCTGCACGGGCTATCTCTCCATTCGTCGTGCGGCTGCGTTAGTGAACAATGCTGTGCCTGAAGATACGTTTGCAGAACAGCTGAGTCATGCCACTACTGCATTTACACCATTGGATTACAGTGGCAACGAGCAGCACTTCTACCGTCCCACCCAGTTAAGTGAAGTCCTGACCTTGCTCCAGCAGCAGCCAGACGCAACACTGGTCGCAGGTGGGACTGATCTGGGGTTGGAACTGAGCCATCACCGTCAGCACTTTCCCGTCATGGTGTCTCTCGAAGCAGTGGCAGAATTGAAGCGCGTTGAACAAACCCCAGAGACCGTTGTGATTGGTGCCGCTGTGCCTTTGAGCCATGTTGAAACCAATCTGCACGGCATTTTCCCCAGCTTAGATGAGATGCTGCACTGGTTTGCAGCGCGACAAATACGCAATCGGGCAACGCTGGGCGGCAATCTGGGCACCGCTTCCCCGATCGGCGATCTTCCCCCCGTTCTCCTCTCGTTAGATGCTGAGTTGACGATCGCCAGCGCTACCGGAACTCGCACAGTTCTCTTAGCTGATTTCTTCAAAGGCTACCGTCAAACGGAGCTCCAACGAGGAGAGGTAATCGTCTCGGTGAGCATTCCAAAGACGATCGCATCCGGAGCCGTTCGTCGTCTCAGCCAGTCGTACAAAATTGGGAAACGCGGTACGGATGATATCAGCATTGTTGCAGCGGCGTTTACGATCGATCTGGATGCTAGCGATCGCATTGTTCATGCACGGCTTGCTTATGGTGGCGTGGCGGCAACTCCTGTACGGGCGATCGCCATTGAAACGCTGCTGATTGGGCAACCCTGGACATTAGCAACAATCCAGCGGATCAAGCCCACTCTGAGAGCAACCTTTACGCCCCTAACGGATTTTCGCGGCAGTGCTGACTATCGCAAACAGCTAATCGCCAATCTCTTTGAGAAGTTTTTCGTAGAATTTAGCAACGTCAACGCTGACCTATTAAAGGTGACGAGATGAATGCAGTCGGTAAACCCTCGAAACACGAAAGCGCGGTTCACCATGTCAGCGGCAAAGCGGTGTATACCGACGATCAGCGCCAGCCTGTAGGAATGTTGTCTGTTTATCCCGTTGTTGCGCCCTATGCCCATGCACGGATTACGGGCATTGATATTTCTGCTGCAGCAACCGTGGAGGGTGTTGTCACTGTACTGACTGCCGCTGACGTACCGGGCAAAAACGATACAGGCGTAATTGTGCAGGATGAGGTGCTGTTTCCCACTGAAACAGTGAGCTATTACGGGCAGGCGATCGTCTGGGTAGTCGGTGAAACAGACGAAGCCGCTCGATTGGGAGCCGCAAAGGTTATTGTGACCTACGAAGCACTAGAACCACTGCTGAGTATCAAAGCGGCGATCGCTGCGGAGAGCTTTCACAACCAAGCACAGGTGGTCTGTCAGGGTGATGCGATCACCGCCCTTGCTGAAGCCGATCGCTGTCTTGAAGGCGAGATCGAAATGAACGGTCAGGATCACTTTTACCTGGAGACCCAAGCAAGTTGGGTGATTCCCGATGGTGAAGGACATTATCAGGTTTACGCCTCAACCCAGCATCCTGCTGAAACGCAGGTGATAGTGGCGCGGGTGTTAGGTGTAACCAGCAATCAGGTAACGGTCACCTGTTTACGTATGGGTGGCGGGTTTGGCGGGAAGGAATCGCAGGCAAATCCCTATGCGTCGGTGGCGGCGATCGCTGCCAAGAAAACGGGTCGTCCTGTCCGCGTGAAGCTGAAGCGGAGCCACGATATGACCTTAACAGGCAAGCGTCACGGCTTTTTAGGACAGTACAAGGTCGGCTTTACCAGTGAAGGCAAAATCACTGCGCTGGATGTCGTACTCTATGCCGATGGTGGTTGGAGTTTAGACCTATCCCCGCCTGTGCTGCTACGCGCCATGCTGCACGTAGACAACGCCTACTACATTCCCCACATCAAAGTGACAGGACGCATTGCTAAAACCAACAAGGTATCGAATACGGCATTCCGAGGGTTTGGTGGTCCCCAGGGCATGATTGTGATCGAAGAGGTGATCGATCGCCTTGCCCGTGCTCTCAACCTGCCACCCGATGTCGTACGCGAACGCAATTTTTATCATGGCACTGGTGAAACTAACACGACTCACTACGGACAAGAAATCTATGACAACCGCCTTGATCGCGTCTGGCAGGAAGCGAAGACCAACGCCAACTTTGGGTCACGGCAGGCGGCGATCGCTGACTTCAACCGTACCCATCCGTATAACAAACGTGGGTTAGCCATCACGCCTGTTAAGTTCGGCATCTCGTTCAACAAAACGCACTACAACCAGGCAGGTGCGCTCCTGCTCATCTACACCGACGGCAGCATTCAGCTCAATCATGGTGGCACCGAGATGGGGCAGGGGCTTCACACCAAAATGCTGCAAGTGGCAGCGAACGCGCTTGGTGTCGGTATGAACCGCTTTCGGATGATGCCCACCAGCACGGATAAAGTGCCCAATACCTCCGCAACGGCTGCCTCTAGTGGGTCAGATTTGAACGGGCAAGCAGTCAAAGATGCGTGCGAAACCATCAAAGCACGACTGTCTCCAGTCGCAGCGAGAATGCTAAACCTGGATGCAGCAGAAGATTTAGTGTTTGAAGACGACTGGATCTTTTGCAAAACCTATCCCAAAACTCGCATCCCCTTTTTAGACGTGGTGAGACAGGCATACGACGATCGCATCAGTCTTTCTGCCACGGGCTATTACCGCACACCGCACATCTACTGGGATGAAGCAACAGGTAAGGGAAGACCCTTCTACTATTTTGCCTATGGTGCAGCGGTCAGCGAAGTTGAGGTGGATGGCTTTACAGGCACCTTTAAGCTACGGCAAGTCGATGTGGTACATGATGTAGGCGAATCGTTGAATCCCCTGGTCGATCGCGGACAAATTGAAGGCGCGTTTGTGCAGGGGATGGGCTGGCTGACGATGGAAGAGTTGGTGTGGGATGATCAAGGACGACTTCGCACCGATGCACCCAGCACGTACAAGATTCCCACTATTTGCGAAATCCCTGAACACTTCAGCGTTCATCTACTGACACGAGCCGCGCAGGATGGCGTGATCTACGGCAGCAAGGCAGTAGGCGAACCGCCCTTCATGCTGGCAATGTCGGTACGAGAGGCAATTCGGGAAGCCGTAGCGGCATTTGGCAATGCTTCAGCAGTTTTCCTTGCGGCTCCCGCAACACCAGAGGCAACATTATGGGCGATCGAACAGGTGCGATCGTCCTCCACTCAGCCTGCCGCCGCTCCAAATCCCCAGCTTTCAACCATCTAGCTACTAAAGAGTACACCTGACTTTGGCTCTCCAACCTTTGCTTTTGCGAAGCTGTTGGTCATTTGTCGTGACAACCGTGTATCTGCATAGAAATGTACTTCTCTGATGCATACAGAGAAAAATAGGGCAGTCTTAGCTTAAGCAAATCGGTAAGCACGCTTAACGCACAAGGAAAGACACTTTACTTGGGTTGCCAACCATGTGTCAGAAGCTTTGCGGTGCAAGTGAGTCAGTGTTTGCAGCGATCAGTCTTGGTTTGGTTCCTGTTGGCTGTCTGGCTGCGTCCTGGCTTACCCCTGCTCTATCTTCTCTTAACTTCCCCCTCGGTCTACTATGGTTACCAGCACCAAAATGAACCTTGTTCGCTGTCCTGCGATCGTCGGTTTGCTCTTCCTCCTGTCTGCTTGCAATACCAGCCCATCACCGACAGCAACGCTTACGCCAGCACCCGTAGCCTCTGCTCAACCCCAACCAAAGCCAAGTGTAGCCAGCACGCCTGTTGTAACTGCCAACGCTGATCCGTTCCCGAAAGCGGATGATAAAGCCATCAGTGCAGCCAATCTCGCTCGCAATGCTTCTACTGTTGAAGACTGGGCTTTGGTCAGCGGCAAACTTCAGCAGGCGATCGCCCTCATGAAAACCGTACCTGCTGGCAGCCCAAAACGCGCGATCGCCCAAAAGAAATTAGCCCTTTACCAGCAGCAGTTGAAAACGGCTCAACAGCAAGGGAAAAAGTTAGCAACAAATAATACTGCTGAGAAAGCGAGGGCGTCGCAGCAGAGTCAGCCTGCTGCCGCTGTGGTTACAACGGCGGCTCCAGTAATTACGGGTATCGGTAGTTTAAACTCAGAAAACTATAGCCGCATTGAGTTTGGTATGAGTCCTGATGAGGTGCGATCGCTGTTGGGTACACCCACACGTGAACAAGGACAAGCACCAACCTTTTCCCTAACTTGGGAAAGTGCAGACAAAAAGACAACGGTTGGCATTAGCTTCTATAAGAATAGAGTCGCAGGGAAAAGCTGCGTCACCTCTAGTTCGACCATGAAGTGCGTCACTAAAACGTAGATAACATGAGTTCGAGTTAGGTCTATTCGTCGAACTTACGCCAAGACAATAGCTGTCAGCGTTTAGCAATAAACGCTAGTAAAGATGAAGCTTTAAAAAACAGTGCCGTCACTCTCGATCTGGATCGGTGGGCTGCCGTTGGGTCGTAAGGTGGCAGCAATACGTCGTCCAGCAGTCCAGGTGCCGCCTTGCAAAATCTTGACTAACGGTAGGTCAGTTGCAGACAGATTGAGTGTCTGCCGGATGGTCTCTGCAAGGCGATCGAGCAAAATGACTGTCAGCGCACGCCACTCGATGATCGCCTCTGAACCGGGTAAATGCGTCTGTTGTAAGACGATCGGATCTTTGATTTGCAGCAAGCCCAAGTCTACACATAAGCCACCATTGCGATATTCTGGCAAGCCTGTGAGTGCATCTAGCCCAGTAATGGTCAACCCAAGCTCTTGAAGGGGTTCCAATAGGGAGTAGGTGAGCCATTGAGAGAGCTTGTGGAAGGGAACAAGGGTAGAAAGTGGAGAGTGGGGATCCGGGAGTTGGGAGTCGGGAGTGGGGGCTAGAGCGGAGTGAACCCAAACATCACCTAGATTCACCTCTGCCAGCGTGATTCGTCCCGCCCAGATAGCGCCAAAGCCTTCTAAAACAGCACTCAGGACGGTACTTGCCTCTAGTTGTCCCTTGTGAATCTGTCCAGTATGGGCGCGATCGCCAGCATGAGCACGATCGCACAGATAGGCAACGAGTTCTCCAGGACGTGCAGGCTGAGAACCAAACAACGTGGGCTGCTGCTGGATGACGGTTCCCAGGCGTTGCAGCAATGCCAACCGTCCTGATAGCCCGACAAGGGGATTGTCCTGGCTTACCTGAAAGGCTTGACTCAAAGCTTCCTCAGTCAGGTTTTGCAGCCCGATCGCGTCTGCCTGCAACGGCAGTTGCGGATCACTTGAAAAAATGCCCTGAAAAAACGCGTGCAAACTGGCGATCGCCAAACCTTCCGATCGTCGCCAAACCGTCCCTGTGCCTGGTTCCGTATACTGCCAGCGATCGCCTGCGCCCGCATCAAGCAACACGCTGACGATCGCCAGATCAAATTTTGCCTTCGCTTTTGCCAACGGTGCTAGAGCGTCCAGAGCAGTGAGGCGATCCTGATTACCGACTTCAAAATGTCGCCAACGGCTGTGAAACGGAATATTCAGGTCGGGGTAGCTCTCGCGAGTCACCTGAAGCACATAATCAGCTACTTTCTCAAGCTGGCTCAGGTCGCAACGAAAGTATTGCAGCTTGTCAGCACACGCCAGATCGAATAGTTGCCCACACCGCTCCCGAATAGCAGTAGGAGAACGAAGGTAAGCGATCGTAGCAGCATCCTCCGGGCTAAGTGGTTTAGCAGTCATGATCAATTCCTCCGATTCCCCTTGATGATTTTTTGCAACCTTCACCTACTGCCATCTCCACAGTGTCGTGCTGCTACGCTGGAACTAAGAGAGACTACTGGAGTCATCTTTAACCATGTACATTGGTTGTTCTACCCTCTCTCTTCTTCACCCCTTTAAAGCTCGCTTAAGTTTAATGCACTTGCCTACCCACGTGCGTTCATTACCCAACACCAGGTTCGGTTCTACACACTGCAACTTTGCATGGAGCATTGATACATTTATTTATACAAGCCGACAGTAGATCGAGGTTTATCAGTGAATAACACATCTAATCGATTGCCAGAATTTTTGGGCGGTGAGTCTGAGTCAGCCAACCAGTTTCTGAACTATGTGCAGTCGTTAAGCCCAGAAACGATCGCCCGCCTTTCTCGTCCCGCTTCCTCTGATGTCTTTCATGTGATGGAACGGAACATCATTGGGCTTTTGGGCGCACTGCCACCAGAAGGCTTTGACGTTACAGTGACAACGAGTCGTGAAGACTTGGGTCGTTTGCTTGCATCTGCCATGATGAGTGGCTATTTTCTCCATAACGCCGAGCAGCGGATGGCGTTTGAGACTTCCCTTGTTGCAACGGAAACTGATGCTGCCATTACAGAGTGACACGCACGAAGTTGATCGCCTCTCATCAATTAAACCAGGATATATCAGGCTCGACGGATGATTACGATCGTCTGTCGAGTGCTGCAATTATTAGCTTACGGCAGGCACTTCTGACTTGGTATAGGCAGTCTGGGCGTACGTTGCCGTGGCGACAGACTCGTGATCCCTACGCCATTTGGGTGTCAGAGATCATGCTTCAGCAAACGCAGGTCAAGACAGTGCTGCCCTATTACGAGCGTTGGCTCACGCTTTTTTCAACCGTGCAGGCGTTGGCGATCGCAGAGCAACAGCAGGTGCTTAAAGCCTGGGAAGGATTGGGTTACTACGCCCGCGCCCGTAACCTGCATCGTGCCGCTCAGGCGGTTGTGCTGAAGCATAATGGCGTTTTCCCTAGTGATTTTGCCACCGTCATGCAGTTGCCTGGCATTGGGCGTACGACTGCTGGTGGCATTTT
This sequence comes from Phormidium sp. FACHB-592, assembly GCF_014695795.1. Lineage (NCBI taxonomy): Bacteria > Bacillati > Cyanobacteriota > Cyanophyceae > Oscillatoriales > Oscillatoriaceae > Phormidium > Phormidium sp. FACHB-592. Next base: position 79,237 of record NZ_JACJOZ010000052.1, on the reverse strand, counting down.
GAGTGCAGCGTTCAATCAGCCGATCGCCATTCTGGACGGTAATGTGAAACGGGTGCTGGCGCGACTCCTGGCATTACCCGTTCCACCAAAGCGGGCGATCACGCAACTCTGGCATTGTTCCGAAGCGCTGATTGATCCGACTTTTCCCCGTGACTTCAACCAGGCAATCATGGACTTGGGCGCAACGGTTTGTACACCGCAGCAGCCATTGTGTGCAAACTGTCCGTGGAAGGAGCACTGTCGGGCTTACAATCAAGGCATTCAAGCGGAACTGCCTATGTCTGAAACGCGTGTGCCCATACCGCACAAAGTGATTGGTGTTGCGGTGATCTGGAATGATCAGGGACAAATTCTAATCGATCGTCGTCGCCAGGAAGGTTTGCTTGGTGGCTTATGGGAATTTCCGGGTGGTAAAGTTGAACCAGGTGAAACCATTGAAGCCTGCATCCAGCGTGAGATTCGCGAGGAATTAGGGATTGAAATAGCCGTGGGCGATCGCCTGATCGTTGTTGATCACGCTTACAGCCATTTTCGAGTGACGCTGAATGTCCACCATTGCCGCCATGTCAGTGGTAAGCCACAGGCGATCGAGTGTGACGAAGTGCGTTGGGTAGCGCTAGCAGAGCTTGACCAATATCCCTTCCCCAAGGCAAACCTCCAAATTATTGAGGCACTGAGGAAGGGGAGTGCAAAGGATGAAGGCTAACGGCTTAAAGATAGCGTTTCACCGTTTAACCTCTAGCCTTTAACTTTTCTACCCGCTTCTGCCGCCTAGGGTACTCTCTCAGGAAGGTCCTGTTGGTAGAATCAGAGGCTCTACTCGTTATAAAGATTACATTCCAAACAGGTGTAGTTGTTTGGTTTTGGGCTTTATACCAGTAGTGTTAAATGACGCGATCGGTAGACTCCAAGCGTAATGGACTGCTAGATGTGCGTCAGTGTTGCTTCTACTCCATTTCCTTACTGGGTGCCCTATGTCGAGCGAAAAAGCAGCGTCAAGTGAAAAAGCAGGGTCAAGCGAAAAAAACGGCTCTCAAGCAAAGCATATTGTACTGACTTCCCATCCTGCCAGTTTTGGTCCTAAACCGATCGCGATTCGATGGGGTGAAGCCAATCCCCTGGTACGTGGAGCCATTGTCGGCACCCTGACAAATTTAGCCCAGCGTAACGTCATTGGCAGCCACTCTGGAGCGTATGGCATTTATCGAGCGCTGGCAGTGGCTAGCGGGCGATTGCAATCTGACCATCGAGCAGACCTGACCAATACAGCTCCAGCAGCCCTCCTGGGACCGCATCCCGCTTGGGCTGACCCAGAGAAGATTGTGGCGCTTGACCCGTTTGGTGCGTTAGTTGGAGAAGTCTACAAGCCGCTATACGAGCAGGGCTATGACATTCGTCCGACGATCGCCATTACCAAAGCACACATTAATATGCCTGAGCTTCAGGAAGCGGCAGCAAAGGGTCGCCTCAAAGTCGATGGCACCATCATGAAAGCGAATGGTGATCTGGTCGTGACGAAGGCAGCGATCGAACCTGTCTGGTATCTGCCAGGCTTAGCAAAACGACTGGGTGTAGGAGAAGCAGTTCTGCGACGAGCGCTTTTTGAGCAGACAGGTGGGATGTTTCCTGAGTTGGTGACACGCCCCGATTTGCGCGTTTTTCTACCGCCGATCGGGGGGATGACTGTTTATATCGTTGGCGATGTGGCGGCAATTGCTGATCCCAATCGTCAGCTTGCAGTTCGCATCCATGACGAGTGCAACGGATCGGATGTCTTTGGGTCAGATATTTGCACCTGTCGCCCCTATTTAGTCCATGGCATTGAAGCGTGTGTACAAACCGCACAAGCAGGTGGCGCAGGCGTTATTGTCTATTTCCGCAAAGAAGGTCGAGCGTTAGGCGAGGTAACTAAGTTCTTAGTCTATAACGCTCGTAAACGTCAGGAAGGCGGCGATCGCGCCGATGCCTACTTTGCCCGTACAGAGTGCGTTGCAGGCGTTCAGGATATGCGCTTTCAGGAACTCATGCCCGATGTGCTGCATTGGCTTGGCATTACCCGGATCGATCGCCTGATTTCTATGAGCAACATGAAGTACAACGCCATTACCCAATCTGGGATTACAGTCGTCGAGCGCGTCCCGATTCCAGATGACTTGATTCCTGCAGATGCCCAGGTTGAAATGGAAGCAAAGAAAGCTGCTGGCTACTATACCGATGGTGAGGTGCCAACAGAGGCGATTCTAGCCGCAGTCAAAGGTCGTAGTTTGAGCGATTAGTCTGTTGCTGGAAAGCTATCTAATCTAGCCAGAATCTAGTTAAAAGTAACTTGCCTTGATTCTAACGAGACACGTTTCAAGGCGATCGACTCTGTAACAGGTGAAGAGAACGTTAGGACAGACCTAAACCTTGAAACGTCCTTTGAGCAAGGGCTTACTTTTAGTTGGTGATTAAGGGTGGACTTGGGCGAAACGTGATCAACTGTACAATTGCTTCAGAGCAAAACCTACCTTCACAGGCAGCGACCACGATCGACATTGGTATTAATTAGCATAAGCAACACGATTGCTCCTCTGGCAAGGAGCCTCTCGCTGAAAAGCTGGCACGAGCGCTTTTGATCGTCAGCACTGACTATGCCAAATACTGACGATCGCGGTGAGGCGTGAATGCTCTACAGGCGTGAATGCTCTACACGCTATACAGCTGCCGTTGCAAAGTACGCTTCTAGTGCTTCTGAGCCACCAACGAGCCTGCCATCAATAAAGACTTGGGGCACGGTCGTTGCACCTGCCACTGCCAGGAGCGATCGCACTGTGTAATCCTTACCTAGCACCATTTCTTCGTAGGGCAGTTTATGCTCTTGCAGCATTGCCTTGGCTTTAGCGCAGAACGGACAACCGACTTTGGTAAAGATAGAGACGCATTTGGGTTTAGCCGCTTCGGGATTGATGTAGCGCAGCATCGTGTCAGCATCCGACACCTTGAAGGGGTCGCCGGGTTCCTCTGGTTCGATGAACATCTTGTCGATCACGCCATCTTTAACCAGCATGGAATAGCGCCACGAGCGCTTACCAAAACCCAGGTCAGTCTTATCGACCAGTAGCCCCATACCATCGGTGAACTCACCATTGCCATCGGGAATCAGCTTGATATGAGCGGCATCCTGGTCTTTTGCCCATTCATTCATGACAAACGTATCGTTTACAGACATACAGATAATGTCATCAACGCCATTGTCTTTAAATGTTTGCGCCAAGTTGTTGTAGCCCGGCAAATGTGTAGAAGAACAGGTCGGCGTAAATGCGCCTGGCAAGGAAAAAACGATGACATTTTTCCCAGCAAACAGTTCATCAGTCGTTACATTAACCCACTCATCGTTCTGACGAGTCCGAAACGTAACATTAGGAACTTTTTGTCCTTCTCGGTTTGGCAACATAAGTTTAGCTCTCTAGATTTGACGCTTGAATGATACTTGAAGTTTGGCGCTTAGAATTTAACGCTGAGAGTTAGGCGCTTAGACGTGAGGAAAGACTGAGAGGAGGCATTGATCGCTGACTCAGAGAATGCGGTCATCCTCATGGTCAAGCCTCTGCCCCTTGCTGCCACCTTACGAAAACATTACACCTTTCTACACAACTTACGACTGCTATGCAGGCAATCAGCAAGCCGTAGTCGTTATGATTATGATACGACACATGCTGCAACATTGTGGCGTTAAGTACCGTCAACTCAGGCAAAAATCCGTCATCATGGAAGAGAATTTGCCCCTATCTTGAGTGGATAGCAGCGACCTGTATGGCACAATTTCAGATTCAAGCGCCCTTTGAACCCGCTGGCGACCAACCCCGCGCGATCGCTGGTTTGATTACCAGCATTGAGGCAGGCAACCACTATCAGACGCTGCTGGGCGCAACAGGTACAGGAAAAACACACACGATCGCCCGTGTCATCAATGAGCTAGGCAGACCAGCGCTTGTGCTGGCACATAACAAAACGTTGGCAGCCCAGCTTTGCAACGAGTTGCGCGAATTTTTCCCAAACAATGCGGTTGAATATTTCATCAGCTATTACGACTATTACCAGCCTGAGGCATACATTCCTGTAACGGATACCTACATCGAAAAAACAGCGTCAATCAACGAAGAGATTGATATGCTGCGGCACTCCGCTACGCGATCGCTGTTTGAGCGGCGGGATGTCATTGTGGTCGCTTCTATTAGCTGCATTTATGGCTTGGGAATTCCGTCTGAATACCTGAAAGCCTCGATTCCTTTGCGTGTGGGCACTGAAATGAATCCACGCCAGATCATTCGCGATTTGGTGTCGGTACAGTATACCCGTAATGATTTAGACCTCGGTCGGGGTAAGTTCCGCGTCAAAGGCGACGTGCTGGAAATCGGTCCGGCTTACGAAGACCGCATTATCCGCGTTGAGTTCTTTGGCGACGAAATTGATGCGATTCGCTACATTGATCCGGTAACAGGTGCCACGATGCAAAGCATGGATGGGGTCAACATCTACCCTGCCCGTCACTTTGTTACACCCGAAGAGCGGTTGCAAGTTGCATGCGAGGCGATCGAGCAAGAACTCAAAGCCCGTTTAATCGAACTGGAAAGAGACGGTAAACTGCTGGAAGCACAGCGACTAGAGCAACGCACTCGCTACGATCTAGAAGTGCTGCGCGAAGTGGGCTTCTGCAACGGCGTAGAAAACTACTCGCGTCATCTGGCAGGGCGTGAAGCAGGTTCCCCGTCTGAATGTCTGCTTGACTACTTTCCTAAAGACTGGCTGTTGGTAATTGACGAGTCGCACGTCTCGATTCCTCAATTGCGCGGGATGTACAACGGTGACCAGGCGCGCAAAAAAGTGCTGATTGACCACGGCTTCCGGTTGCCTAGTGCAGCAGATAACCGACCCCTCAAAGCTGAGGAGTTTTGGAGCAAGGTGAACCAATGCGTTTTTGTTTCTGCGACTCCTGGCGAATGGGAACTAGACCAGTCAGGCGGCAAGTTTGAGAGCGAAACGGAAGCAGGCAAAAAAGGCTACATTCAGGGTACAGGGAATGTTGTGGAGCAGGTCATTCGTCCTACAGGTGTGCTTGATCCTGAAATCTTCGTTCGCCCTACAACAGGTCAGGTGGATGATCTGCTGCACGAAATTCAAGAGCGCATCCCACTACAAGAACGAGTGCTCGTCACAACGCTAACGAAGCGGATGGCGGAGGATTTGACCGAATATTTTCAGGAACGCGGCGTGAGGGTGCGCTATCTGCATTCTGAGATTAATTCGATCGAGCGGATTGAGATCCTGCAAGACCTCCGTAATGGCGAGTTTGATGTGCTGATTGGGGTCAACTTGCTGCGAGAAGGCTTGGATCTTCCTGAAGTCTCGCTGGTAGCCATTTTGGACGCAGACAAAGAAGGGTTTTTGCGGGCAGAGCGATCGCTCATCCAGACGATCGGACGGGCAGCTCGTCACGTGGAAGGTAAAGCGATCCTTTACGGCGATAATCTGACCGATAGCATGGCAAAAGCTATCAGCGAAACGGAGCGTCGTCGCGCAATTCAAAACGCCTACAACAAAGAACATGGCATCACGCCTGCCTCCATTATCAAACGCACCAACAACTCGATTCTGACTTTTCTGGATGTGTCTCGTCGCCTCAATGCCCAAGAGCTAGAGCAAGTCTACGAACACTCGCAGGATTTACCCCTTGAAAACATCCCCGACTTGATCGCACAACTCGAAACGCAGATGAAAGAAGCAGCGAAAAAGATGGAGTTTGAAGAAGCAGCGAAGTATCGCGATCGCATTAAACACCTCCGCGATAAACTCCTCGGTCGGCATTGACGGTTGCTGATCGGCTAACACAGCGTCAACAGTCCTTTTCTAGGTTAGAAAGGAAAGACTGATCGCTGATGCAAACTGATGCCGGAAGAACCATCTAAGCAACCGTCCATTCCTGACCAACTGGCAGAATTGGCAGTCAAGGTACTCAAACCCGGTGGTGTGGGGGTTGGTAGCGCTTATGGACTCTGGCTACTCTTTATTGAACACAAAGCGGCTGAAGCGATCGCCTCTGCTGTGATTGGGATGTGTCTGTCCTATGGTGGAAACCTGTGGGGAGAAATTCACAAGGGCAACGAGCGGCGCTTCAAAGCGACAGGAGCCGCGATCGATGGCACGATCGACCACACCATTGAACAACTCTTTGCCAAGGCAACCCGCGCTGAAGATGCCTATTTGCTTTGTCAGGCGCTCGATTGCCGCGACTATAAACCAGAAGGCATGGGTGCCCGCGATCGCATCTCTATTCCCCAGCTACAAGAAATCTTTGTACCCCTGGAGTTAGATTCCAGCGCCATTGCACCAGGGTTGCAGCCACGCGATCGGCGAACGATAGAACCCTTTCAAGAGCTTGACATTTGGGCGTTTCTGAGGGAGTCGAAACGGCAACCTGCCTATCGGCAACTGGCGATCGTTGCCTGGGGTGGTTTTGGCAAAACGACCTTGCTCAAGCACCTTGCTTTTATTTATGGGACAAAGCAGCACCGTCAGTTTAAGGTGCCATTTCTCATTCCAGTGTTGCTCCCGTTACGCAGCTATCGATCGCTCTTCGCGCAAGAGAAACCGCCCGATTTGCCTGCACTGGTCATGCAGCACCATATTACTCAGTTAGCAGAGCTAAACCCACGGCTCAAAAAGCTCCCCGCCAAATGGTTTGAGGACGTGCTGACCAACGGCGATGCCCTGGTTATGATGGATGGGTTTGATGAGATCCCCGAAAGCGAACGCCCTGCCTTGGGTCGGTGGATTACAGCGCAAATGAGACGGTTCGATCGCTCGGTGTTTATTCTTACGTCGCGTCCCACTGCTTACAAAGATGACTTTGCAGAACCGCTGCGAACCAAACTCTGGGTGCGACCGCTGAAGCCTAGTCAGCAAGAAGCCTTTGTGCGCCAGTGGTATCGGTGTCAGGAACAGCTCGATCGTGGCGGACGCAATACTCCAGAGGTGCAGCGCGAAGCAACCCGCAACGCCGATAATTTGCTCAACCAGATCCACAATCCCGATCGTCCTGAACTCGCAGACTTAGCCAAAAACCCGCTGCTGCTGAACCTGTTAGCCACCTACCACCGCAGCGATCCGGGTGTTGAGTTACCGCGCCAACGAGCAGAACTGTATCAAGATATTTGCACACTGCAACTCCGCAAGCGACCTGCCGCCCGTGGTATTGAACTCTCGTTGTCCTGGGAAGACCGTCAAAAAGTGCTGCAAGCCGTCGCCCTCAAGATGATGCAGCGAACCCTTAAGCTCATTCCAGAAGCGGAGTTGGTGCAGTTGGTGGCTCAAGCGCTTCAGATGCAAGGAAAGTCTGTGGCACCAGAGGCATTGCTCAAGCAAATCATTGATGTAAGTGAATTGATTGTAAGACAGGGTTTGGAAGGCTGTGAGTTTGCCCACCTGAGTTTTCAGGAGTTTCTCGCGGCAAAGCAGATCAAAGACTTGCAGCAGGAAGGTTTACTCTACCCCTGTCTACACGCCGCCAGTATTATTAGCGATGACCGATCATGGTGGCGACAAACCATTTTGCTCTATGCCGCTCAGACCAACCCCACGCGCCTGATTCAGGAAGCCATTCGTCAAGGGGCAACCGACCTTGCCTATGCATGCTGGCAAGAGACGCAGCGCACCCTCGATCCTGCCATCGAAGCGTCACTTCAGGCACTCAAACCCGCCCTTCAGACCTCGCGCTATGCCACCTTAGAAGACCTGCTGAAGACCCAGCAATGGCGTGAAGCAGACGAAGAAACCTATTGGCTGATGCTTACCACAGTGGGTAAAGAAGAGGGGCAATGGTTTGATCTTGAAGACCTCGAAAACTTTCCCTGTGAAGACTTACGAACCTTAGATCAACTCTGGGTGAAGTACAGCCACGGTAAATGGGGCTTTAGCATCCAGAGACGCATCTGGCAGGAATACGATAGCCCAATGTTTGACGATGACAGTCGGGTAGAAGATTGGATAATGTTTTGCGAATGTGTCGGTTGGAGTAAAAGCGGCGACTGGTTATATCACTCTGACTTAACTTTTGACTTAAAGGAATCTCAAAAGGGAGAACTTCCAGGATGGTTTGAGTCGCCACAACAGGGAGGCGGAGTTCTCTTGTCTCGCATACGCGCTTGTGGGCTGTAGCACACAGTAGTTCTAGAGCTTTTTTAAGGTTTGTAAACGTTCGATTTTTACATGATTGATCGTCCTTTCAGCGTTTCAGGTAACGGTGGCTCAAACTTAAGGCTGGCAATTCTAGGACGAGGCACTTAATCGGCTCCATGCCCTACTAACGTACCAGGAGTTTTCTATTGCTTTGGTGTGTTGGGCTTCTCTGCCTCAACCAAACCTGCGTGATCGCTCTATGTCTCTGTCTATCATTCCAAATTGGAGTGATAGACAGGAAGTTTCATGTCGCAAATCGATCTCTCTAAACGTACAGAGGTTTCCGGCTGACTGTTGCTAACGCTTCAACCAAACTACGCACAGCCGCAATCATGGCGACTTCGCTATTGAGTTGGTTGATGGCAGAGCCAACGCCAATGCCGGATGCACCAGCCGCGATCGCTAGTGGAGCCGTCACATTTGACAATCCAGACGCGCACAACACAGGCACATTGACAGCGCGGGAGATTTCGTAGGCAGCCGCTAGAGTGGGAGCCGCTTTTTCGATCAGTCCCAGGGTGCCAGCATGGATAGGTTGGCTGCTGGTGCCGCCTTCAGTTTGGATGATGTCGGCTCCGGCTTGGACTAAGGCTTCTGCTAGCTGTACCTGCTTGTCGAGCGTCAGAATGTGAGGCACAGTGACAGAGAGGGTAATGGTTGGCAGCAGTGTACGAGTCGCACGAGTTAGCGCCAGAACTTCATCAGCTTCAAAGCGACGACCTTGCGCATAGAAGCTGTCAAAGTTACCGATTTCAATCAGATCGGCTCCGGCATCGACCGCAATCACAAATTTCTCTGGTTCCACAGCCGAGACGCAAACAGGCAAATGGGTTAGTTGTTTAGCTAACCGCACCAGATTTGGATCGGCAGCAATGTCTACAAACGTTGCACCACCGCGATCGGCAGCGTTGACCGTTGCAGCCACACGATCGGCATCAAAGTTGTGCAGACCGCTAATAATTTTTAGCGCGTGTCCATTATCTAGAGCATTCTGTAGCGTGGGAAGAATCGTCATGGTGTTTCTAGTGAAATTCGTACCGTCCATTCTGCCACTCAATGCCAAGAGATTCTAGAGGGGCATACAGTCTGCATGGAGTATCTCTACAGATAAGCGTTCGTTTAGCTAAAAATAGCAGTATAGAAAAGTCGCTACAGCTACTTTCAGATCAGCTTAAGCAAACCGCTAGTTCAGTAAGGGTTTGTACTTTTTGATGCCCATTTGTAGGGTGATTCACTCTATGGGAAGAGTAAGCATCGGCTCTGGTATTGCTACTTTTGACAGTAATGTCATGGAGTTAACAACTGGTCGTATGACTCAAACACCAAATATTCCACCAGTGATTGAGAGTGATGAGCGTGAGTACCGCGATAGCGGTGTTCCTAGCACTGTAGCGATCGCGGGTCATCCGTTGCATCCGTTGCTTGTGACGTTTCCGATCGCCTTTTTAACGGGTGTTTTGGGTACAGATGTAGGCTACTGGCTGACGGGTGATGTTTTTTGGGCGCGTGCCTCATTCTGGCTGCTTGGTGCAGGTATTGTCTCGGGGCTTGTAGCAGCAGCAACGGGGATGATGGATTTCGTAAAGATCGATCGTGTACGCGAACACCAGGCTGGATGGGTACACATGGTAGGCAACGTTGCCGCTTTGAGCTTATCGTTGGTTAGCTTTATCCTAAGATGGGGCAATCAAACCGGAGCCGTACTGCCAACGGGGTTAATTTTGTCGCTGTTTGTGGCAACACTCATTGGCATTACGGGTTGGTATGGTGCCGAGCTAGTCTACCGTCACAAGGTTGCGGTAATTGGCTATGGTCCCAAGCATAGACCTTAAGAATAGTAGCAGCCTGAGGTAAATCGCTGTTAAGCCTCGGCTTGTCAGCAGATCCCTTAATCCCCCTCGACCTCTTAAAAGGAGGGACTTCAAACCTTGGTTTGTTGCCCCGTTTTTTAGGAGTTAAGGGGGATTGCCTTTAAAGGCATTTCACGGTTTCAGTCTTTCTGTATAGCAATTCAAATCAGCGGCGACGGGAAGGCTTAAATTCAGCACCAGCGCGTTCGACGACCGTCTGCCTGCATTGAAGTGGTTAGACTGTGCCTGTGAACTAAAACTAGAGCGCCTTCAAAGTCTTGGCAATTGCACTCTCCCCCAATAACCTTTGCACTCAATCGCTCACTGCAACCGCTGATAGCTTGCGGGCGATCGCACCACTAGCTACCGAATAACCTCCCGCTTGAGTACTGCCACAAAATCCCACAGTTCACCGTCAGCACCAGTACCAGGAAGAATTGACACTAACTCCCAGCCTCTCGCTCCAGCTTCATTCAATACCGCCTCAAGTTCTCTTTCGTCAATCTTGCCTGCATCAAATGTTCCTTGAGTAAAGAACTTAATTGTTTTATATTCCCACTCACACATAGTCTTCTCTAAAGAGTTTCAAGGTTACCCTAAGAATTTCCTTTACCCATTTTCTCACTACGCAACCTAAGCTTGGAGGCGATCGCCCCAGTCCAAAGCTCTGAAAACTCAGCCCCTCTGCTTTTAATATCCTAAGCTTTGTGCAACAACTCTATAAATTGACGCTCAAAATCAACGTTTAAATTCAAGCTGTCATCTGTAGAGACTGTTTAATTTCAACGCTACGGCTGTGCATTGCCTGTGTAAAGAGAGCAGTTGGTAATGCTTCCTCGATCGCCCAAACCCCTGGTTTATCGAGTTTGCCTGACAGCAACATTTGGGTCACGCTACCCGTACCAGCACCAGCAGCGATCGCTGTATTTTCGTGCACCAGCGTGGCGTAGCTTTTGGCAGAGTTGCCGTCTTTCTGTCCACTGACTTCCACCCGAATGGCAACACCGATACCGCTGAAGCGATCAGTCACATCCGTCATAAAATGGCTCACATGCGACAAAAACTCGATTACAGCACGGGTTTGCAAGAGCCGCGGATGCCACCAGCGCGCCACGCTCCAGGTAAGAAAATTGTAGAAATCGGGCACAGTGCCAAATTTGGTAATGACTGTTTTGACAGGAAAGGCGCTAGGAATGGTGAATGCCTCTGGCACATCAAACCAATACACGCCAAGACGACCATAAGGGGCAGGAAACTCCACCACTTCGCGATCGCTATAAGGCTTCACAGCCTGCCACTGACCATTCAACCAGGCTTGAAACGGACGCTGCAAGCCCAAAAACGTCGTTCGCATCACCGTTACACCCGCGCCGCCTGATCCAGCCACTACATAGCTGAGATGCACAGTATCAGCGGTATCCAATTGCTCAATGCTCTGCCGCACCATGCTGTTGGAAATACCAGGAAAGATGCCTGTATTGACGATCGCCGTGACTCCTGCTGCTTCTGCTGCCTCTCGATAGGCGATCGCCTTGCGGGTAAAGGACGGATGGTCGCTCACATCCACATAGTTCACGCCTTCGTTGATGCACGTTTCGAGTACCCGTCCATCACGATAGTGAAAGGGTCCTGCACAGTGAATCACGACATTGCGACTGTCGCCACTGTCGGTCTGCAAACCGCGAATCACGGCTGTTAGCTTGTCCCGATCCTCTAAATCCAATTCGATAAATTTAACGTGCGAACCCAAATCAGGAATCTGCTTGGAATGCTGGTGACTCCGACCTGTAATCGTAATTTCAGCATCGGTATGAGCAGCGAGGTCAGCAGCAACATGGCTACCCACTCGTCCCCGTCCACCTAAGATTAAAACTCGCTTTGACATCACTAAACTTTAAAAAGGATCATTGCCTAAATCGATGACTTCTTTAAGAAGCCGCAGAGCGATTAATGGCACTAATTGGGGCGAAAAACGGATTGTACAGTTGATTTAATTGACTCTCTCGCATCGCGTAGGGTTTGCACAAAAGGCTGCTGCGTTTGCAAGAACACACGAGCACAGTTGCGTCCTGGCATTCCTGAAATCGAGCCACCGGGATGGGTTCCAGCTCCAGTGAGAAACAGTCCATCGATCGGCGTTTTATAGTTGGCAATTTCCGGCAGCGGACGGAAAAAGATCATTTGATCGAGGGTCATGTCGATATGGTAGTAGTTACCATTAACACTACCCAACCGTTCGCCTAATTCAGCGGGGCTTTCGACCCGACGACCGATCGTAGCTGTTTTCACATTCGGTGCATAATCCGCCAGCTTATCAATGACGCGATCAGCAACCTTATTCTTCAGTTCGTCTGTCCAGCCTGTGCCATGCTGCCCAGTACCTTCGAGTCCCGCAATTTTGTAAGGCGCAAAAAACTCAATCCAAACCGTATGTTTGCCATCAGGAGCCATTGATGGGTCAAGTACCGTTGGCTGCACTAAGTAGAACGATGGATCAGCATCAGGAATGTTGCCGATCGCCGGCTCAGTGTGCGCGATTTCGACGTGTCGCACAGAATCCGCAATTAGCACCGAGCCGATGAGGTAGTCATCCCGATGGTTGTGATGCTCAAACCGCAGTGGTTCATCCATTGCCAGGTCAATTTTGAGAATGGTTTCGTTATTGTTGACAATGCGCCGCTGTAACCGCTCCCGCAGCTCAGGATCCGCTGCATCCAGATCAGCAGGGTCAACCATGTGAACCATCAGCCGTTGCGCGTCGATGTTAGAAATTACCCCTTTGGTCGCACGATATTCGTTACCGTTCGCCACGCGTACGCCTACAGCTTTGCCATCGTCTACCAAAATTTTAGCGACGTGCTGCTCTGTCAGAATGTCGCCGCCCAAATCCTTAATTAACCGTACTAACGAATCCACCAGCGCACCCGTGCCGCCCTTTGGTCTTGCCATGCCAGGGTTATGCCGCATTGCCATCATGATGGAGCCAATACTCAGCATTTTTTGCGATGGTGGGGCACCGAGTTCAGCCGAGAGGCGAGCAAGGGGCGCTTTGACAAACTCTGAGTCAAACCATTCATTGAGAATATCCTCGGCGCTGGTCAGCATGGTGCGAATGAAATCCAGCGTTTTGTCCGTCGAACCAATCACCGCGAACAAATCCTTAATCTTGGCAATGTCGTAGTTGCCTGCAATATCAATTAGAGACTTGGGCGGTGCATTGAACATCGGAATCATTGCCCCGATCGCCCGCTGCCAATAGTTTACAAACTCAGCATATTTCCTTGCATCCCGCGGGCTGAACTGCTCAATTTCGGCACAGGTTTTCTCGACCGATCGGTGCCCCAGAAAATACTTGCCATCAGGATGGGGACAAAAAGCGACTGGATCGCAGAAGAGATATTCCAGCCCGTACTTGGTTAACTCCAGTTCTTCCACGACGGGACCAAGATGAATGAATTCGTGGTCGATCGCGCACAGATTAAATTTAAAGTCAGGCAACTCTGGAATCACTGCTTCGGTTGTTGCGGCTCCACCCGGTACCGATCGCTTCTCCAGCAACAGTACTTTATAGCCCGCTTTCAGCAAATACGCAGCACAGACCAGCCCATTGTGCCCTGCACCAATCACAATTACATCGTATTCCTGCATCCAAACGACTCCAGAGTTTTTACAGTCATAAACTAGGGTAGCGGACTAGATAGTTGGCTTCATCAATCCAAATGTCGATTTCTAAAGTCGAAGCTGGGGAGTCGAATCCGTGCTTACAAGAACGAAGTTTGTTCCACAGACTCTATTGATGAATAGTTTGGACAATCTACAGCGCGGCTTTTGTCGCTGCCGGTTCAACCACTCAGCAACTTAAATAGCTATAAACTATAGGGTCGTTCGATGTAACGTTCTTACGGTTCCACAATTGACTAAAATAAAGTAGTTGCGTTTGGCTAGTTGCCTCTATCGAAACGGTTTATGGAAATCTCCAGGGTCTAAAGACCAGTCAAGTTAAGCAGTTGCAACGGTTGTACCATCAGCGGTTACCGGGCGATCGCATTACTACACCTGAGTTTGCTCAACGGTTAGCAGCGGTCAGCACCGAGTTGAATCAACCTGTCTGTGCGTATGTCAATCGGCGTGGTCAGGTCATGCGCGTTGGGGTTGGCACACCGCGACAAACGCAGATTCCCGCACTGGAACTGCCCCGTTATGGTGCCGAGCGGCTTTGCGGTATCCGCTGCCTTTCGACTCAGTTGAAGTTTGAGCCGCCGAGTGATTCTGCCCTCACAGCGATGGCAATGCAGCGGTTGGATGCGCTAGTGACGCTAACACTAACAGGCGGCGGCTTTGAGCGTCGTGGTGGTGGTGCAACGGGCTACGTTAAGGAAGCCTATTTGTCGCATCTTGTCCCTCATCCTGAAACAGCCTGGACAGTTTCGCCACCGCTCAGCCTGGATCTACTGACCAATCAAGACTTTCTCAATCTCGTTGAAGGGCTTGAAGAAGAATTCCGGCGAGATTATACGGCGCGACAGGTTGATCGTGACCATGATCAGGTGCTGCTCGTCGGGTTGATCACTGACAATCGAGCCACGCAGCGCTTTAAAGATGGGCTGACAGAGCTAGAGCGGTTGGTGCAAACAGCCGGTGGCACAGTGCTGCAGACGTTGAAGCAAAAGCGATCGCATCCTCACCATCAAACGGTTGTTGGTGAAGGAAAGGTACAAGAAATTGCGCTAGCAGCACAGTCGGTTGGCGCAAATTTGGTTGTGTTTGATCGCGATCTTTCCCCAGCTCAAGTGCGGAATTTGGAAACCCAGATTGGTATTCGGGTGGTCGATCGCACCGAAGTTATTCTGGATATTTTTGCCCAACGAGCGCGATCGGGTGCTGGGAAGCTTCAGGTCGAACTTGCCCAACTGGAATATATGCTGCCGCGCCTTACGGGACGAGGGCAAGCAATGTCTCGACTGGGTGGTGGTATTGGCACACGAGGACCAGGGGAAACCAAGCTAGAAACGGAGCGACGAGCGATCCAACGGCGGATCACTCGTTTGCAACAGGAAGTTGACCAGCTACAGGCGCACCGGGCACGGATGAGACAACGGCGACAACATGAGGAAGTGCCCTCAGTAGCAGTAGTAGGCTACACAAATGCGGGTAAATCTACCTTGCTGAACGTGCTGACCAACGCCGAGGTGTATGCTGCTGACCAACTGTTTGCAACGCTAGACCCGACCACACGACGGCTGGTAGTAACCGATACTACGACTGAGGAATCGCTTGCCCTTCTTCTTACCGATACAGTAGGGTTTATCCACGATCTGCCGCCCTCTTTGCTGGATGCCTTTCGCGCCACGCTAGAGGAAGTGACTGAAGCAGACGCCCTGTTGCATGTCGTCGATCTATCGCATCCGGCATGGCAAAGCCAGATTCGCGCAGTGATGAAGATTTTGTCAGAGATGCCGATCGCACCGGGTCCGGCATTGGTGGCGTTCAATAAGATCGATCAGGTGGACGGTGACACTTTGGAGCTGGCACGAGAAGAGTACCCTCAGGCAATCTTCATTTCAGCCAGTGAACGTCTGGGTTTAGAAACCCTGCGCCGAAAGCTGGCTCAATTGGTGCACTACGCAGTTTCGTCTTAGCAGCAACAAGCAAGATCTTCGTTAGCTATGAAGCTATTTGTGGATAATAGCGGGGTTTGTGGAGTGGAGGATATGGGATGTAGGCAAGAGCTAGACCCTGTATCCTAGACAGCCCCGCTATAAGCTACTGATGTTTAAGAAGGACCAACTTCACTAACTGACGCTTGCAAGCGGTTGGTCTTCCTGAAGACCGGTTGCAAAGGCTTCGACGATCGCGCGGTTAAACGCTGGAATGTCGTGCGGTCGACGGCTTGTGATCAGCCCATTATCAACAACAACCTCTTGATCAACCCACTGAGCGCCTGCATTTTTTAGATCTGTTTTCAGTGATGGCCAAGATGTTACTTTGCGTCCTTTCACCACATCTGCTTCAATGAGCGTCCAGGGTGCGTGGCAGATGGCAGCAACAGGCTTACTCGCTGCAAAGAAAGCCTGAATAAACTGAACCGCTTTTTCGTTCATGCGGAGTTGGTCTGGATTCGCAACGCCACCTGGCAACAACAGAGCATCATAGTCATCTGGGTTTGCGCTGTCCAGCGTCACATCCACAGGGAAGTTGTCGCCCTTATCGTAATGTTGCCAACCCTGAACCGCGTCGCTGTTCGGGGAAACAATATGGGTTTGTGCCCCTGCTTCATCCAGTGCTTGTTTAGGCTCGGTCAATTCTGCTTGCTCGAACCCATCTGCTACAAGAATGGCTACTTTCTTTTGGCTCAGTGTTTGAGTCGCCATATTAATGCTCCTTCAGAATGCTTTTACGCTTGCTCTCCTCTTTAACGATGCCGTTCCATATAACAAGACTTAAGGGCGATCGCGAGAGCAGCTAATGCTTAATCCTCTGTAGCCTAGACAATCCATACGGCTGCTATCTCTGTTAGAAGAGCGATTGTGTAGCGGTTCAAGGTCTAACTGTAGAAAGACAAGCTACCTTGTTTTATACAGTTTCTATCCCCTACGCCACTTTCATCACCGTCTTGCTAACGTGAGGACGTTATTACGCAAGGGCGATCGAACTCTGCTGGCAGATGACAGATACCACATTCTTCACCCAAAAAGTTAGATTCATCTTTCATTGCACTCCAGGTAACGTTGCTTTACCCTTCATGCCTTGGTTAAGCAGTGAGCATACAAAACGCATCGGACGATCGCTGTAACGAGTGTGGGAAGCTGTACGTTACTAATCGATCGAAACCAGCACCTTATACAGGCTGAAGCTGCTTGATGTAGTCCTGAGCTTTTTGATAAAAGACAGTGTTGCCTTCCTGCTTAAAGAGAGCGGCAGCCTGCTGAAAATCTATAAGCGCCCCTGGTCGATCGCCTGTATTGGCACGAAGCAAACCACGGCTGTAGCGCACAGCAGCATTGTTTGGCTTAAGTGCAATGACTTGCGTATAGTCAGCTAATGCCGCACGCACATTACCCGTGCTGGCATAGACAGTGCCCCGGTTGTAGTATGCCGTTGCATAGTCACGCTTCAACCGCACTGCCTGACTAAAATCTGCGATCGCCGCATCCAAGTCACCGTTTTGCACTCTACTGGTACCACGTTGATTAAACTCCTTAGCCGTCTTAGGATCAGGTAACGCCGCTGATGATGTCGGTTGAGGCGATGCCAGTTGAGGTTTAACAGCCGACGGTAGACCCGTAGGGCGGGCATTTGCAGCAGAGGATAACGCGACCAACAGCGCTAACGCGATCGCGGTGCTGCCAGAGGTTTTCGTTGGCGATCGCAGAAAGTGACTGGTCAAGATGTCGAAAGTAGACCACTGAAGGCGTAGTACTGGCAGTCTTAAAAGCATGACTTAAGTTAGAGGGATTAACCCTTGAAGATCGTAGGTTTACAGGTATCTTAGACAGGTATTTTGCAAACAAAGTTGACGAAACGACGTTGCATCAGAGCGTGGAGTAAGCACATGACCGTATTACTAGCTGGCGATATTGGCGGGACAAAAACAATTCTGCGCCTGGTTGAGACAGTGCCATCGACATCAGGGGTAACGCTTAAACCACTGCATGAGCAACGCTATCCTAGCGCCAGCTTTCCTGATTTGGTGCCAATGGTGCGACAGTTTTTTGCAGAGGCAGAGCAAGCGTCAAGCATCCTTGCTGCGCCACAAAAGGCGTGTTTTGCGATCGCGGGTCCTGTTGTAGACAATACCTCTCAGCTCACTAATCTATGCTGGACGCTTTCAGCACAGCGCTTGAGCCAGGAGTTAAACATTCCTCAGACATCGCTTATTAACGATTTTGCAGCCGTTGGTTATGGGGTTGTGGGTTTAGAGAGTGACGACTTGCTGACCTTGCAAGCAGGCAAACCTAACCCGCAAGCGCCGATCGGCGTGATTGGAGCAGGAACGGGCTTAGGACAGGGCTTTTTAATCCATCAGGAGGGTGACTACCGCGTTTATAGCACCGAGGGCGGACATTCTGACTTTGCACCGCGATCAGAAATGGAATTTCAGCTTTCGCGCTATTTACTTGAGAAACATCACATTCAGCGCATCTCAGTCGAGCGTGTGGTCTCTGGACAGGGCATCGTCTCGATCTATCAGTTTTTGCGCGATCGTCAAGTAGCAGCAGAAGCACCCGAAGTAGGCGCGATCGTCCAAACCTGGGAACGCGAGATCGGACGTGAGAAAAGCGTTGACCCTGCTGCTGCGATCGCTCAGGCTGCCTTAGAAAAGCGCGATCGACTTTCAGAGCAAACGATGCAAATATTTGTAGATGCCTATGGTGCTGAAGCTGGCAACTTGGCACTAAAACTGCTGCCCTATGGCGGACTTTATATTGCGGGTGGCATTGCACCCAAGATTTTGCCGCTTATGCAAGAAGGCAACTTTCTTAACTCTCTCATCGATAAGGGACGGATGCTGCCGTTGCTAGAAATGGTGCCTGTTCATGTAGTGCTCAATCCCCAGGTCGGGCTGTTAGGAGCCGCTCTTTATGCCTCGAAGCTCTAAGGAAGTGGTCAGCAGTCAGGCATCAGCGGTCAGCTTTGGTAGTCCTTTAGCCTTCATCACTCATCCCTCATCCCAGCCGCAAAATCCCCCCGAGGTTGAGGTACAGTCATGCCACTGCTGCGTACAGTGAGTAGGCACGGTTACCTAGTTCTTGTGGCACAAATTTTGTGGATATTTACATTCTTGACTTATTAGTCATTGGGTTGCTATTGCTGCTCATCACGTTAGGGTCAGGATGGATTGCTCGTTTGCCGGTCTCCTACGCCTTGATCTATTTAGTGGTTGGCATTGTACTTAGCCCCTATGGGTTTAATTTGGTGCAACTGCGACCAGATGCCAAGTTTCTAGAGCGGCTGACAGAGTTTGCAGTGCTGATTTCTCTGTTTGGCTGTGGTTTGAAGATGAACCGTCCACTAACGGCGTGGGCGTGGAACTCTACCATTCGGCTGATCGGCTTTTTGATGCCGCTTTCCATCTTTGCGATCGCAGCGATCGCCCATTGGGTTTTGCAGCTCGACTGGGGGCCTGCTGTCCTTCTTGGGGGGATTCTCGCACCTACTGATCCAGTGCTTGCTTCAGAAGTGCAGCTTGATAATCCGTCCGATCGTGATGAGTTACGCTTTGGCTTAACTTCCGAGGGTGGTTTGAATGACGCGCTGGCGTTTCCGTTCGTTTATTTTGGGCTGCACTGGTTGGAAAACGACAACTGGCAAACGTGGTTTGGGAAGTGGGTTGCAGTGGATGTCCTTTGGGCAATAACTGTTGGCATTGTCATGGGCATTGTTGTTGCTAGAGCCGTACAGTGGCTTGATCACCGCCTGCAAGCGCACCGACAAGCTGATGAACTCCTTGAAGACTTTCTGTCTCTTGCAGCCATTTTGATTACCTATGCCCTGACCGAGCTAGCCAATGGCTATGGCTTTGCGGCTGTGTTTGTGGCGGGTGTAGTGATGCAACGTCGCATTCCTGAGCGCGATAAATCTCTGTCTCAACTGCGCTTTATTGAGCGTGTGGAAAAACTGGTTGAAATCGCCGCGATTCTGCTTTTAGGTGCTCTCTTGCGTGTTGAGCCGCTGGTACGCTTTGCTGGACCTGCACTTCTAGTTTCCGTGCTTCTTCTATTCCTCATTCGTCCACTAGGTGGTTGGTTAAGCATGATTGGGTCACCCGTACCCAGTGCAACCCGCTGGTTATTCGGCTGGTTTGGCATTCGTGGCGTTGGCTCTCTCTACTATCTGACCTATGCCTTTGGGCATGGGCTTGAGGGTGACACAGGAGAATTAATTGCCTGGATTACATTCACTACAATCGTGCTTTCAGTAGTGGTACATGGCATAACTGCAACGCCACTAATGCGCTGGTATGAGCACAATATTGAGATCAAGCCTAGAAGTAAGCAGGAGCTTAAAAAACCTTCCTAACTAAGGAGAAGAATCCAAAACACCCTAAGGCAAGGGTTACAGCGGTTAGCTTTCAAGTTGAACTAGCATGACCTATAGCTAAAAAATAGTGTTGTGTAGCTATGCAATGAATTTTATAGCGCTTGTGCAATAGCTTGCTTCCGCATATATCAGAATCTACCGGAAGGTAGAGCGTTTGTTTTTGCAACATCGGTACATTGAACCTTTGTTCATATTTGTTAACGGTAAAGAAAGAAGATGCAAAAACGCTATCGTTTAACGATGTCTCAAACGCTGTCTATTCTGGCAGGCGTTGCTGGTTTAGGAGTTGCAGTTGTGGCTCCTACGATCGCCCAGACGCAGACAACTCCTGGTGCAGGGACCGCGCCTGCTGGGGTGACGCAACCATCACCAACACCAACAGCGCCAGGACAAACAGTACCCGGACAAACATCACCAGGGCAACCATCACTAGGGCAGCCATCGCCAGCACCAACAGTACCCGGGCAAACAGTACCGGGACAGCCATCACCAACACCAACAGCGCCAGGACAACCATCACCAGGGCAACCATCGCCCAGACCAACGCCCACTGGCACTCGGCCTGGCAGCCCTAGCCAAGTGCCTGCTGGAACAACGCAGCCCACTCCCCGGCAGTCGCCTGCAAGTGGAAACCCTGCACCGCGATCGACACGCAACCTCACGCTTTCTACACTATTGCAACAAGGGGCGAAGGCAGGTTCCTTTAAAACGCTGGCTAGAGCAGTAGAAGCGGCTGGACTAACACAGACTGTCCAACAGGGGGGTAACTTTACTGTGTTTGCTCCTACAGATGCAGCGTTTACAGCTCTACCTGCGGGCACGCTTGCAAAGCTGTTGAAACCAGAGAACAAGGCACTTTTGAGACAAGTATTGGCATACCATGTTGTTCCTGGCACAGTCCCGTCTAGCGCTTTGAAGACTGGCTTAGTGAAAACGCTGGGTGGCGGTCTAGCTGTGCGCGTAGATGGAGATAAAGTGGTTGTTAACAATGCCAGCGTCATTCAAGCCGACATTGCCGCTTCTAATGGGGTTGTTCACGCTATCAACCGCGTTTTAATCTCATCAGCTACAAAGCAACGCCTGACGACGCTTAAATAGTACGAGATCCAACGAACGAGCCTTATCTATAACCAATGTATTGAGGTAGAGTCATCACAGGGCAGAAGTTAAGTTTTTGCCCTTATGTGTGTTGACTTGAGCTTGCCAAACGCCCAGACCATCTTTCTGACTGATAGACCGCAGGAGTTCAGGGAAGACGATCGCACTTCCCTGGAACGAATGACTTAGCCAACGATCAGTCATTTACCGCTACGATCCTTTGCTGCCAATTGCCGTTTTCGCCAAATGCCCATGCCTAGACCAATTAATCCTGGCAGTAAGGCAGGGGTTGGTACAGATTTAGAGTTGCCTTCAATAGCAAACGAGAGTTCGGCAGTATTGACATCAACAAACCATTGATCACCAGGCTGGAAGCGACCAAGATCGTTGCCATTCTCGTTACTTGCTGCCCAAAACCAGTTAAGGCTAGCATCGGCTTCAGTATTATTGACAATTGAGAGTAGATAGCTGCCAGCCTGAAGCGTAAAGGGCTGCGATGGCGCAAACGAGTAGTTGTAGAAGAATACACTTTGTGGATTGCTTGCTCGCGCAACGCTAATGTCATTAAAGGCAATGATGGGTGAAACCGCAGGTCTATCGTTAAGAAACTCAAAGATACGAACCGAGAATTGATCGATCGTGGGCGTAACGGAAACAGCTTGCCCAGCAGCGTACAATCCACTCCAGGTAATTTTTGTCACGTCATTACTGCTAGTAAGCGTGAAATCATCACCCGCTTCTACTGGCAAAGCAAAATCACTCTCGATCGCAAGTTGAAAATTGGGCGCACCGTTGTTAAAAAGCACTGCTGCTTGAGCAGGGTTATTAATGCTACAAGCCAGAAGCGCTGCACCAAGTACGCCCAGCGTAAGCTGTTGTGGAGCAGTCAGGGTCATCATAAAATTCACTCTTTCAACAGGGGCTGATGAAGCTACTTAAAAGTACGAAGATGCATTGCTAGTAAGAGCCAGCAGCGAAGGCAACCATCTGTTCGCATTACCTCGGCAAAGTGAGAACAGTATGATCTACAGCGATCGCGGTGCCATTTGTTGAGAAGACGTTCATCGAATAAGCTTGCTTTGCTGCGATGTTTCATCCCAAGAAAACAAAGCTAGTCAGTAGGTAGCCTCAATTAAATGCAAGCAGGGGATATGGGGCTTTGCTGCTAAGCAGGAGCTTTTACCTCCCACCTCAAACTCGCTTTCAGTTAATTGCACCCAGCTACTTCACTCCACAACCTCAACATATGCCAATGTTTCACTGCAACCGCCCCACTCCCAAGCCGATGTTGCGGTTACCTTACTCAAAAATTCCTGATAGTTACTTTTGCACAGGCCCTGAGTTATGTCCGGACAATTGTTTTTTGTACCACAACAACCTAATCGATTCGCCCCTGCATTCCCCCTAAAACTGCCGCGTCCAGTCCTTCCAGCGCTCAACTACTACCTTTGTTTGCGTGAAGAACTCAACGGCTTGATGCCCCTGCCCATGCAAATCACCAAAAAAGCTGTCTTTCCAGCCGCTAAAGGGGAAAAACGCCATTGGAGCCGCAACACCAATATTGATACCAATGTTGCCAACTTCGGCTTCATAACGAAACTTGCGTGCAGCGGCACCACTGCTGGTAAAGAGGCACGCCATGTTGCCATATTGCCCACTGTTAATCAGGGCGATCGCGTCCTCAAAGGTTTCTAAATGCATCAGACTCAGGACAGGACCAAAAATTTCAATGCGGGCAATGTCGCCTGTAGGGTCAACGTTCTGAAGAATCGTGGGTCGCACAAAGTAGCCCTTTTCGTAGCGAGAAACCCTCGGCTGACGACCATCTACTAAAACCGTTGCGCCCTCGTCTGCCCCTTTCTGAATCAGTCCTTCAATGCGCGTCTGGCTTTGGGCACTGATGACTGGTCCCATCTGCACATCGTCATTTAAGCCATAGCCAACAATGCGGGACTGAGCCACATCAGCGATCGCCTCTGTAAAAGGTTGTCGTGCGCCTCCAATTGTCACGGCGATCGAGGCTGCTAAACAGCGCTGTCCCGCACAGCCAAAGGCGCTATCCGCCATGATGCGCGTTGTCATGTCGATGTCGGCATCCGGCAAAATAATTACTGGATTTTTGGCTCCGCCCTGACACTGAGCGCGCTTACCATTAGCGGCAGCACGACTGTAGACGTATTTGGCAACGGGTGTCGAACCCACAAAGCTAATCGCTCGAATCAGTGGGTGGTCAAGTATGGCATCGACAACAGTTTTGTCACCATTGACCAGATTGACCACACCCTTTGGCAAGCCCGTTTGCTCTAGCAGTTGCACGATCGCCTGCATCGTCAGCGGCACTCGCTCAGATGGTTTGAGAATGACAGTATTGCCACAAGCGATCGCATAGGGCATGAACCAGAAGGGAATCATGCCGGGAAAGTTAAAAGGTGCAATCACGGCTGTCACTCCAAGTGGCTGACGAATCATGCTTTCGTCAATGCCTTTGGCGATATCTTCAGAGTTGTAGCCCTGCATCAAGATAGGAATGCCACAGGCGACTTCAACGTTTTCGATCGCCCGTCGCAGTTCACCCTTTGACTCGGCTAACGTTTTGCCACACTCCTGCGTAATGGTTTGTGCCAGCGCCTCAAGTTGTTCTTCTAGTAAAGTCTTCAGCTTGAAAAGGTATTGAATGCGATCGGTGGCAGGTGTACGCCGCCAGCTTACAAACGCGGCTTGAGCAGCTTGAGCGGCTTGATCGACTTCACTAGCAGACGACAGTGGCACCGTTGCCAATACGTCGGTTGTCGCTGGATTAATGATATCCAGATGAGTCGTTGCACTAGAAGAGCACCAAGCACCATTGATGTAGTTTTTTAAGACAGTCGAAGCACCCATGTCGATCGTTCTGAAGATGTACAGTACGTGACTCAGACGTTGGCGATCGTGCTGTCGCTAGCACAGGCATGGATGGGTAAAAGGCAACTCATCCACGCATTTATGCCAGAACGGCGACCAGCACCATCACTATCCTGCACTAAATTTTGCTGTGTCGATCGGAGCAGGGGTTTAGCCGCTCTATTTAGTGTTTGGGCACCCAGACAGAGACTGAGCCAGCGTTACAGCGAAAATCACCCCAACCGTCGTCATTGGTAGTCACTGGTTCAGTGATATGACCAGTGATATCAATAAACGTTGCGTTTGGTTGCCCCACTTCCATCAGCTTAGTGCCTTCATCGCCGTTGCTAAGAAGCACTGCCAACCCGCCAGGATGCTCGTCATCGCCCAGACGTGTCCAGCCGATCGTGTTGGGGTGGTCAAAGTAGTCGTACTGCTCACCGTAGGCATAGGTTTGCCGAGCCGAGAGCATTTGATCAAGTATTTCTTGAAAGCTATCTAGCCAAATTTCATGCTCCTCACCATCGTTGCCATGATCTGTATAGTGTGCGCCGTAATAGTCAGCGTAGAAAAGGCATGGGTAGCCCTCACGACGCAGCAAGATTAGCGCATAGGCAAGGGGCTTAAACCAAGGCTCGACTACTGATTCGAGTGATTGCAACGGTTGCGAATCGTGATTTTCGACCAGCGTTACCGCAAGGGTGGGCTGTTGTTGCACTAACGTGTTGTCAAAAATCTGTCGCATATCGTAGCCGTTGCCCGACTGGCTCGCCACGTGAAAGTTGTAGTGGAGCGGTGCATCGAATAGCGTCACTTTGCCGTTGGTTGTTTCAACAAAGCTATGGAGTGCTTCTACGTCATACGACCAGTATTCGCCCACACCAAAAATGTCGCGTTCAGCATAGTGACTAACATGAGCTAGCCATTCTCGAAAGAAGTCCGCTGAAACGTGTTTGACAGCATCAAAGCGAAAGCCATCGACACCCGTTGTATCGATGTACCACTCGCCCCAATACTTGAGTTCGCCGACGACTTCAGGATGATTCATATCTAGATCGCAACCCATCAGGTAGTCAAAGTTGCCGTTCTCTAGGTCAACGTTGCGATCGAACTCTTTGCCTTTAAGCAAGTAAATCGCGTTTTCAGAATCGTTGTAGGCATTGTAATCGATCGCATCGAAGTGCCACCAATGCCATTTCATGCTGGAGTATTTGTCATCGCGTCCAGGAAAGGTGAAATGTGTCCAGGCTTTGATCGTCTGGTACTCGCCAATGGGTGCATTGCGATCGTCCATGCTGAAGGGCGTTGCTTCTGCCTCTTCTTGTTCGTCAGCACCCAACTTGTGATTAAACACCGCATCGGCATAGACTCGGATACCCGCTTTCTGTGCCACTTTAATAGCGTGCAGATATTCTTCTTTCGTGCCGTATTTAGTGCGTACAGAGCCTTTCTGGTCAAATTCGCCTAGGTCAAATAAATCATAGACACCATACCCTACGTCATAGCCCCCGCCAGTGCCTTTATAGGCGGGTGGTAGCCAGACAGAAGTAACGCCAACTTTTGCTAAAGTGTCTGCTGCTTCGGCAAACTGCTTCCAAAGTTGACCATCCGGCGGCAGATACCAATGAAAGTACTGCATCATAACGCCGTTTGTTTCAGACATAGTAGTGATCCGGATAGGGTGAATTGATGGCGAATTTAATCTTGCCCATAACTGATCGCGTCTACAGGCAAACTGCCGTTGATTGCCGGATCAAGATGTTGAGAAACTCGCTGATATAGTCTTATTTTTGTCTTAATAGCAAAATAGCCGGAATTGCACTACCCTACAATCCCTCGCTCGAAAGATTTACCGTCATCCCCAAGACGAAGGAGATGCCCGTAAAACTTCGCTGTGATGTTCTTCACAAAAAAGCTGGCTCTATAGCAGTCCTAAGTCATTTGTAAGTAAGACTGAACTATTTAGCAGTCAGCGGTCAGCTTTTTTGGCGTTGCTGAACGTAGGTATGAACTGCCCTCATCCCTGACCCTTCTCCCCAAGGAGAAGGACGTAGAACGCCTGTTCCCTCTCCATTAGGGAGACGGCTGGGGTGAGGGTCAAGCGGAGCATTCAGACATCAATTCAGCAACGTCGCTTTTTTGCTGGCTGCTGACCGCTGACCGCTCATACCAGCGTAATTCTCAGCATTCAATCAGCATTCAAATAAGATGGCTAGATGTGGCTGAGAGTGGACGCAGCACTATCTACAGTAGGGTTAGCTACAGAGACAAGCTTGTTAAGTTTAAGGACTGCATTACTTTGGCTTCAGGGCATCGGTTGCAACATCAGTTGCCAACTCTTGCGCCAAGTTTTCCTGAAGTGCGTCTAAGACTTCGATCGGATCGGCAGCTGTTTGCATTGCTTGCGCTTCTAGATCCGGTCGATCAATCACGTTGGGCAAATCGGTACGGAGTTCTTCGAGCAGCGCAATAACTTTGGCAAGCTTTTGTTCTGAAAGCAAATTGAGCTGTAGCATGAGTTGAGATCGCTGTTCGGCAAACTTCTCTTGTCGTGATTGCCGGACAAGTACCCCGGTCGAGATAAGTAAGGCAGCCATGTCTAGCCCCTCCTGTGACCATTGAAAGGGTGGTAGGAAGGGTGGCAGAAGACCCGCCTGACTCAGCAGGCTACCGCTAATCCAGAACAAAAAGCCTGCCAACAAACTGTACAAAAACTTGGGTTGCCCAAAGAACGTCGAGATCTGCTCCAGTGATTTTTGATGCGCTGGCAGATCCTGCGCTTCTTGACGATGAAGTGAGATGATCGCATCAATACTCTGGGCGATCGGGTCGGGCAGCGGTGCCGTCAAAACTCTCTGCGGATGGGCTTGGAAGTTAAACTCAGTTAAACCAACTGCTGGGTGCTCATTGTTCGCTTCAACCTTCATCATCAGGTGGGCACCAGTTCGCCTGGACGCAGTTTCGACCACTTGCCTTTTGATTCAGTAAAGCTCAAGCAGCCAACTACATCCCATTCCATCTCAATCACATCGCCATCATGACGAATATTGACGTTGATTGTTGGTTCGGTTGCTTCAAAGTCTGGCGTTTCAGTCAGATGAGGCTGCTGGTGCTGATGTTCGACTGCATTGTAGGTGGTGCAGCGATCGACGTAGTGGCAGTTGATGCAAATACACATGGCTTTACTTCTCGCATCGAAGTGTGAACACTCAGAATGTCAGATGCTTTTCTGTTACTCTAGCTCAGGCGCTCTCATCATGCAGCGCTCATCAGGTTGATTTTCGTTGCACTGCTTTTTGTTTTAACGTGCATGGAGCTTCCGGCAGCGTTAGGCTGGGGTGAGCCGGCTAGGGAAGGGAGCCGTTTGGCTGCTAGATGTTCAGCCAGTTTGTATTGTCAGCGATCGTTGGATTAGACCGGATTGAATCAGCGTTTAGATTTAGAGTATCAATTACGTGTTCCAGCAGTGTCTTCTGCGCTTTCTCCTAAAACCTGGCCCTTTAGCCTGGAGTGGTTGCCACACTCGGCGTGTTTGGTGGGCGGTACGGTGCGAGATGCGCTGTTGGAGCGAGAAAGCGAGTATTTAGACCTCGATTTTGTGCTGCCAGTTGGCGCAGTCGAAACGGCACGGGCGATCGCACGTCACTACAAAGCAGGTTTTGTGCTGCTGGATGCCGAGCGTCAGATTGCCCGTGTGGTGTTTGAGCAAGGTACGGCAGACTTTGCACAGCAGGTTGGTCCAACGCTGGAAGCCGATTTGGAACGACGGGATTTTACGGTCAATGCGATCGCCTACAATCCTCATACTGACCAACTCCTCGATCCGCTTCAGGGATATGCCGATCTGCAAAAGCACCAGCTTCGCATGATCTCGCCCGAAAACCTGCGGGACGATCCGTTGCGTCTACTGCGAGCGTATCGACAGGCAGCGCAGCTTGGCTTTACGGTCGAGGCTGAAACACGGGTGGTGATTCGTGATTTAGCAACGCTGCTGCAACGCATCGCGGCAGAACGAGTGCAGTCAGAGCTAAACTACCTTCTCAATTCGACGAGAGGGGCAACATGGCTCACAATAGCGTGGCAGGATGCTCTGTTAGCTGATTGGTTTCCGGCGGCGACGGCTCAGAGTTTAGCGCTGGTGGGAGCGATCGATCAGGCGGCAGCACTGTTGCAAGAAACCTTGCCTGACTTTGCCTGGGAATTGTTCAGCCGTATGCGTCCGGGTGCTAAAAAGCAGCAAGCGTCTAAGGGCGAAGCTGGCAGCGGAGACTCGACAGTACTATTACCAGCTGTATCGGGTTCAACTCGTACCTGGCTCACCACCGCGAAGCTGACCAGTTTGCTGCCAGCCAATCTTGCTCAAGCAGAAGCGCAACTGCGACGGCTGAAGTATAGCCGTACCGATATGCAAGCGGTTTGCACGATCCTGAAGTGCTTGCCGTTGTTGTGCGCTCCTGGTCAGCCCGAGGACAGTAATCAGACCGAGGACGGTGAGGCTGATTGGAACCTGCAACCGCTTGCCCAGTTAGACCTATCGCTGCGGGAGCAATACGAGTTTTTTCAACTTGCAGGGGCAACCTTTCCCGCGATCGCGCTCTTGGCGATCGCGATCGGCACACCTGTAGCCGCGATCGTACCTCTGGTAAACCGCTTTCTCACGCCAGGTGATCCAGTCGCTCATCCCATGCCCTTGCTTACAGGACAGGATTTGATGACGGCTTTGAATTTGCCTGCTGGACCTCGTATTGGCAAGCTGCTAGCAGCCATTCAGCTAGCCAGAGCCGAAGCAAAAATCACGACATCGATCGAGGCACTGCAATTAGCAGAAACACTGGTGAATCACTGCGATCGATGAGATTTCTGAGAAAGAATGTACCGCTTGTAGGGGGCAGGTTTTGCCAGAAGCTTTGCTGATAGCCGATCACGTTGGTATCAAACTTGCCCCTACGGGTCTTTTGTTTGCTAAAAATCTCTAAGTTAAAACCATACCCGTCCTTCACCCTTCCACCTCTTTACCCCTTCACTTTTCCCCCTCCTCCCTTTCACCCCTTCCCCCTCCCACCCTTCCACTAAAACCCACACAGTAATAGGATGAAGCTGTGAGCAAAATCATGTAAGCCGAATTTATGACTGCTGTTGATGATAAGACCGTTGTTCGCGAGTATTTCAATGCCACTGGGTTCGATCGCTGGCGCAGAATCTATGGGGATGGCGAAGTTAACAAAGTGCAGCTTGACATCCGCACAGGGCATCAGCAAACAGTCGATACAGTGCTGAGCTGGCTACAGGCAGATGGCAATCTAGCGCAACTGTCCGTTTGTGATGCGGGTTGTGGTGTCGGCAGTCTCAGCATTCCGTTGGCAGAAGCAGGCGCAACGGTTTTCGCTAGCGATATTTCTGAAAAAATGGTGGGCGAAGCGAAAGAGCGATCGCAAGCCACGCTAGGACAATCAACCAATCCCACCTTTGCAGTGCAGGACTTGGAAACTCTGAGCGGTCGCTATCACACTGTCATTTGTCTGGATGTGCTGATCCATTATCCGCAAGACAAAGCGGCAGCAATGATTAGTCATCTCAGTTCTCTGGCAGAATCGCGGCTTATTCTCAGCTTTGCGCCCAAAACTCTTGCTTACAGCCTGCTTAAAAAAATTGGCGATTTCTTTCCTGGTCCCAGCAAAGCCACTCGCGCCTACCTGCACCGCGAAGCCGCAGTCGTAAAAATTCTGGAAAGTCAGGGCTGGACGGTACAACGCAACGCCATGACCAAAACGAGCTTCTACTTTTCGCGGTTGCTAGAAGTGACGCGGGAGAAGGGATGAGGGCAAAAGGATGAAAAATGAAGGCTAAAGGCTAATTTTTTTATCCTTCAGCATTTATCCTTTAGTCTTTAGTCTTTCCAAAGGCTAAGATCGCGGCATCGTTGGGAAGTGTGCCGGGTTATGGGGCTAGTCACAAAAATAATGGCAGGTGTGTTGCTGGGTATTGGACTACCAGTCACTGTTTTTACTGTAAGCGCTCTGAACAATCCAGAGGCGACAGATACAAGAAAGGTCTGGTTAACACTCTATGCCCTTGGATTGACACCGATCGCTATTAGTCAGCAATTGATCTCGGAAGAACAGCGTAGAAGTAGAAAACAGCAAGAAGAACACGATCGCCTTCAGTCCACCTTCTTCAAGCTACTCAAGCAAGGTGACGGGCGCATCACTGCCCTCGGCTTTGCGATGGAAACAGGGCTTACTGGTGCGATGGCAAAAGCCTATTTAGATGAACGCGCCGAAGAATTTACCGCCAATTTTGATGTGGATGAGGAAGGCAATATGTCTTACCGCTTCAACCTGGGTGGCGTTAGCCTTCCGAACAGTGGCAGTAAGGTGCAACCGAGAGCAAGCCTGCTTCAACAACAGCAGTTGGTCGTTGGACAGCCAATGGCAGCTCAGGGTAACTTTGATGTCATTTTAGAAGCCGTACCTGGCGTTCACAAAATTGCTGCTATCAAGCTGGTACGAGAACTGACTGGGCTGGGACTCAAGGAAGCAAAAGACCTAGTGGAAGCCGCACCAATGCCCCTTGTCACAGGTGTAAGTGGAACGATCGCCCAACAGTGCAAAAAACAACTAGAGGCGATCGGCGCTACGGTAATGGTGATCGAAAATTAAGTGCGGCAAGCGATCGATTTCGCAATGATGAGACTTTGGCTTCACCGTCACTGAACGTTAAAAAGCCGCTCCCTCCTGATTTTTAGCTACTTGCCGAGGTTTGAGATGCTGTTGACCCGTCTTTTTCTAACCGTTGCCGCCATTCTTGCAGGTTTAGCCGTTGCAGCGGGAGCCTTTGCCTCTCACGCCTTGAAGGAACGCCTAACAGAACGTGCGTTGGAAATCTTTGAGACTGCTGCTCGCTACCAGATGTATCACGCATTAGCACTATTTTTGGTGGCAATACTGCTAAGTCGAGCCGAAACGATCGCACCAACTTTGAGCATCGCAGGCTACGCGTTTATTACTGGCATTACCATCTTTTCTGGTAGCTTTTATGCCCTTAGCCTTACGGACATTAAATGGCTAGGTGCCATCACACCCCTGGGTGGTGTAGCGTTTCTAGTTGGCTGGGGCTGTGTAGCGGTCGCTGCCTGGAGCTTCAAGTGAATCATCTCAGCCTCTTTAAGAAGCGATAAGGGGATCAGGCGCGCTCATCTTTGTATCGCTGACCCTTTGCTTGAGCTATTTCCTTTCCCTCGCTTGACAGAGTAGAGACTGATCCCGTAGACGGAGAACTAACTAGGGTAAAATTTCTAACCTTTAGCTAGTCAACAACAGCTAATCGAATTTTACCTGGAGTCAGTCGTAGCTAACTGAGACTCCCATTGAAGCATGACTCAGGCTGAGGTTAACAATTTGGGAAAGGTACGGCTAGCTGTTGAACGATTGCAAAACGATTCGTCTCAACTGAGGCTCAAAGGAGATATCAATGGACAGAAACAACTCTAGGACTTTACTTATCAAAGCAGCTAGTTTTTTGGGTGCGGCTGGACTCAGCGCTTTAATTAGTCTTCCTGCACTTTCGCAACAGTCTCCTAACAACAGCAATCCTGATGTGCCTTCGACTGCTACTCCAACCAATCCAGCAGGTAGAGATGCTGGCACCACTAATGGTGGAGAAGATCTAAACCGGGTACCAAGCAGTGGTACGAATCCAGTTCCAGGTTCAGATGCTAGTGACCGCC
Source organism: Phormidium sp. FACHB-592 (assembly GCF_014695795.1). NCBI lineage: Bacteria > Bacillati > Cyanobacteriota > Cyanophyceae > Oscillatoriales > Oscillatoriaceae > Phormidium > Phormidium sp. FACHB-592. The sequence goes on along the minus strand of NZ_JACJOZ010000052.1, from coordinate 47,428 downwards.
TTGAAAGACAAGGGCAAGAAACCCAGCAGCGCACAAATGTAGCCCCTCGTAGCACCAACCAGCCAGTCAACCAACCTGGTGCAACCACAGGTGGTGAGGCAGTGCAACAAGTACGACCCACTGGCGGTTCGATGACGCAGCAACGGCAAAGAACTCAGCAGCGATCGAACACCAACATATCTCCCCGTAGCATTAACCGTCCAGCAAATCAAAACCGACCAGCAAACCAACCTGGTGCCACCACAGGTGGTGAATCGATACAGCAGGTACGACCCACTGGTGGTTCAATGATGCAGCAACGGCAGGAAACTCAGCAGCGATCGAACACGACCGTATCTCCCCGTAGCACCAACCAGCCAGCGAACCAACCTGGCGCAACTGTAGGTGGTGAAGCAGTACAGCAGGTACGACCCACGGGTGGTTCGACAATGCAGCAACGGCAAGAAACCCAGCCAGCCAGTGCATCACCTCGCAGCGATGGTCAGCCAGGAGATCCAGCCATGCAGCAGATGCAACCTATGAATGGTTCGATGCAGCAGCAACCAGGGCAAGGAGTCTACCCTCGCACCAACGCAACACCTCGTAGCAATAATCAGCCAGACAATCAATCTGGTACGACAACGGGTATCGATGCAGATCAACCGGCGCAACCAACTAATGGTTCAAGTCAGCAACGTACGCAGACAACACCACGAAGCGGTAGCCAAGTTGAGTCTCAGCAAAGCACGCCACGTCGTAACAACGACTCAGAGTTGAATAACCGCCAGAGCAGTCCACAGTCCGAAGCTCCGGGTGAAGGTGTACGCGCTCTTTGGTAGAGGCATCTACAGCAAAAGGATGAGGGATAAGTAGAAGCTCCTGCTTAAAGGAAGTTTTAGGGTTTACGCCTGTCCTAATGTTCTCTCCAACTGCTGTAGCAACTGAGGTGAAGCGGTTGGAGCTGAAGGTAAGGATGTGCTCTCATCTCTGATCCTTCGCTCGCTAAAGTAAACCAACAGCAAGAGACCGCTTGGACTGCATCCAGGCGGTCTTTTAATTTAGACGTTTACGCCTTCATACGGCTAGCGGCGTGAGTCAATACTGACTGGAATCGTTGATCGTATGATCTCATTGCGATCGACTGCACCTAAACGTTTTGCCACGGCTTCGGTGTGGCTAGAGGACAGCGCTATTGGTCGAGTGGTAACTGCGCCCCAGCGATTAACCAATGCTTGCAGGAGATTGTCCTGCTGCTGGCGTAAATCCTCAAGGTCGGTGCCACGATTGATGATGGTGAACCAGACAAGTCCACGATCGCGCGTTGGCACGACACCAGCCAGCGCACTAACATCGTTTAGCGTACCTGTCTTGACGACCGCTGCTAGTGGAAGGCTACGGTAATCGATCGTGCCATAATCAGTACCCGCAACCGGAAATAGATCTGCGATCGTTAGGCTACGAAACTGTAAATAGCGCTGGATTGCAACAAACATCGCGCAAACGGCTCTGGGCGAGATTTGATTTTCGGTGCCTAAACCGGAGCCATTTTTCAACCGAATTTCGTTTTGCGGTATGCCTGCTGCGATCGCGGCTTGCTGGGCAATAAGCGTTGCTCCGCCTATTGAATGAGCGAGAGAATCTGCAATCACATTGTTGCTGTAGATATTCATCAGCTTGAGAATGTCGGTCAAAGGCAGAGAACGATGCCGCACTAGCAAAAGTTGTTTAGGAAGAAAATCGGTGCCATAGGTGATGACCTGAACATTGCCGGCGATCGCAATTTGTGGACGCGGTGTTCCGGGTGGCAATTGTTGATATTGAGCAGCGACCTCATCAGACCAATCTTTTGCATTCAGTGCTTGCTTAAAGAGCGCTCCTGCTTTTTGTGGTTGGGTTTCAAAGTTCATGGCAAAGTCGCCTGTTAGCACCAAATTGCCTGCCACTTTCGTGAGACCGAGCTGCTGCAATGCATTGCCAAGCGCGATCGCCTCTTCCCAAACAAGCAACGGATCGCCACTACCCTGTACGACCAAATCCCCCTGTAAAACCCCATTTTCGATCGGACCCGTCGCGCTAATCAGCGTCTCGAATTGATGGTCTGGTCCCCAGGTCTGCAACGCTGCCAGAGAAGTGGCAACTTTGGTTAGCGAAGCCGCGGGAAGAGGCGTTGTACCCTGATTACTGGCAAGAAACTGAGAGCCAGTCTGGAGCCAAACGCCTTGGGTTGCCTCAGGTAAACCTTTGCGGTTAAGCGTCGCCAGATATTGCCGGAGCGTTGTCTGCGTTACGGCATTGGGTTCTCCTGGCTGCACAATCCAGGGTGTATCTTGCCAGGCAAAGGTACTTGCTCCCGGAGGGCTACCCACGGTAGTAGGACGAGTAAGCCCTGCCATGTTCAGCCAAACCGATATAAGCCCAGAGCTAAATAATTCCAGCAATTTCTGTGTCTCCAACTATGCCAAAGACTATACGGTATGAATAGAGTAATGCGATGCGATTGCTAAGCGGTATTCTAGGTTAGCTCTCAGCCTTCACGTCGTTGGGCTAATCAGCAAGCCACCGTTCTAAAAGCTGCTTGAATAGCTAGCTTGACTATGCATAAATCCTTTCATACTGGCAGCGATCGTTCTAAATAGAATGAATATAAAGGCTTTTACCATAACGGAATGACTAAATCCGACCAAAACCAGTCTTTACGCTTACTTCCACTTGTAGTTGGCGGGTTAGCAGGGTGCCTGTTACTGGCAAATCGACTGCTGACCGCTGATCTAACCAACTCTCAGTCACGATCGGACGCGTTAGGAGTAATTGTGAGTGCCGTCCTGATTCTAACGGGTTTGCTTTGGCAACAGGCGCAGCCCCGCACGCCCGATCGTGTCGATCTGATTGGTGAAGAAGGCTTTGAACTTGATCCAGCGTTACCAGATGCACTCAAAACTGAGCTTGCTTGGGCATCACACCTGCTACTGACAAACACAGTAACGCGATCGCTCACCATCTGGTACGACGGCAAAATTTTGTTGCGACGCGGCATTCTGTCAGCCAAGCGGGACGTTACTCCTGGTCCCATCTTGCAGCGAGTGCTAGAAAAGCAAACACCCGTTTATTTAGTAGCGCTTAAAGTCTATCCGGGACGCATTGAGTTTGATTACTTACCCGAAAACACTCAGGGCGTAATCTGCCAACCCCTTGGTCAGCACGGTGCCATGATCCTGGGCGCAAATGCTCCGCGTAGCTACACTCGCCAGGATGAAAAATGGATTGGTGCGATCGCGGACAAGTTAGAAAATACACTGCTTCAGTCTCTAGAGGTTGAGAAGGCTAAAGGCTAAAGGCTAAAGTAACTTAAAGCTATTCCTTTCCCCACTCCCCACTTCCCAAAATGCTTGCTCTTTACTGGCTACTCGTTGCGCTCATGGTCGTTGGCATTATTGGTGCCGTTGTACCAGCGATTCCTGGCATTAGCTTAATTGCGATCGCTATCTTTGTTTGGGGACTGGTGAACGGTTTTAGTAGTGTCGGTCTCTCGCTGGCGATCGCGATCGTGTTCCTGCTAGTGGGCATTGGTGTTGATTTTCTGGCAACGTACTACGGCGCACAGAAAGCAGGTGCCAGCAAGTGGGGTCAGATTGGTGCTGTCGTTGGTCTTGTTGTCGGCATTCTGGGGCTGCTGCCTGCCTTGCCCATTGGAGGTCCTATCTTGGGCATTCTGATTGGACCGATCCTGGGGGCGATCGTCGGTGAATATATTTATCGTCGCGATCTGAAGCTGGCAGCCAAAGCCGCACTCGGCATCGTAGTTGGCTCACTGGTTGGCAATTTGATCCAGGGGGTTTTGGCGATCGTGACGGTCGGTGTTTTCTTGTGGACAACCTTTCCCTCTGCTGGTTAAGCCTGCTTGCCAAAAAAGAGAATGTGCTGTTGAGGCAAGGTTTCCTTTGTTTCTAGCCAGGTCAAGCCAACGGCTGCCATTTCGCTGCGAACCTGCCGCTGGGTCATTTTGTGCAGAGGCTTGATCGGAATCAAGGGATTCTCGCCGCGATATTCGACGAGGACAACACGCCCATCTGGTTTCAGTGCCTGAGCGATCGCCTGCATCATTTCTCGCGGGTGGTCAAATTCGTGATAGGCATCCACCATTAGCGCCAGGTCGATCGATCCAGCTTTCAAATTTGGAATTGTAGTGCTGCCCAGCACCGTCTCCACATTGCCGACCTTCTTTTCCTGTCTAATCGCTTCGATAATCGCCAACATTTCTGGCTGCACATCCACTGCCAGCACTTTTCCCTGAGGCACCAGCGAACTGATGCGGAAGCTGAAGTAGCCAGTGCCTGCACCAATATCAGCGACAACATCAGTTGGTTTAAGGTCAAGGGCTTTGATTAGTGCCTGCGGTTTCTCCTCTCGTTCGCGGCTGGGGCGCTCTAACCAGCCTGCGCCGAGATGCCCCATTACTTGCGCGATTTCTCTACCCATGTAAAATTTACCAATGCCATCCCGGCTAGGCGATCGCTGTTGGTAAACGGCATCGGCACTGGTCGTGGTCGTTGCAGGCGAGGTCTGACAACCTCCAAGCAAAACAGTGAAGCCGATCAGCAGGATCAGCGCACCATTTAACCAGCGAGATTGCCAACGATGATTCATAACCGTGTTCAAATTAACCTGTATTCCGCATTCCAGCGGCAATGCCGTTGATGGTCAGCAGGGCACCCCGCAGCAGTTCACCTTTGCTATAGCGCGATCGCACTACCCCTGTCACAGCTTCAGTATTGTGCTGTCGCAGCCGCTTCAGCAGCGATACTTGCAGGAAGCCAAGGGGCACGATCGTGCCGTTACGCAACTGCACCGATCGCTGCAAATCGGGATCACCATCCAGCAAACGTTTGTGCCCTGTAATAGCAAGCACCATCTCACGTGTCAGGTGGTATTCATTGGAAATTTGCTCGAACACTGGCTCCAGTCGCGCTTTGTCTTCTGGCTTAGCAAGCTCGTGAACGTAGTGTCCAGCAATTTGCAGATCGACTTTAGAGAGAGTCATTTCGACTTTGGAAATTGCCATCTTAAAGAACTGCCACTTGAAGTAGAAATAGCGCAAGAGCTTCAAATGTTCTTCAGGTTCTTCAACTAAAAAGTCGTTTAGTGCCGTGCCCATGCCATACCAGGCAGGCAGGAGAAAGCGGCTTTGTGTCCAGCTAAACACCCATGGAATTGCCCGTAGACCGCTGAGATCTTTTTTGCCGCCACCGCGCCGTGCTGGACGAGAGCTAATTTGAAGCTGGCTGATTTCTTCGATCGGCGTGACCTGCAAAAAGAAGTCTAGAAAATCTGGTTGTTCATAGATGAGGGCACGATAATGGCTGCGCGATCGTGCTGCCAGTTCTTCCATAATTTCGTGCCACGGCTGGATATCATCAAACCCAGTACGCAGTAAACTGCCCTGAATCACGGCTGTCGTGACGGTTTCCAGGTTATACAGCGCCAGTTCCGGCAACGAATATTTTGATGCCAGCACCTCGCCCTGCTCTGTAATTTTGATGCGTCCATTCACGCTCCGACCGGGCTGCGCCAAGATTGCTTCGTAGGCAGGTCCGCCACCTCGACCGACTGAGCCACCTCGACCATGAAAGATGCGTAGTGACACATCGTACTGCTCCGCCACTGTCTGCAATGCTTGTTGTGCCTTGTGAATTTCCCAACTACTGCTTAAGAAGCCAGAGTCTTTATTACTGTCGGAGTAGCCCAGCATGACCTCCTGGAGCGATGGTGCTTGCGCTTCTAACTGGGCATAGCCACCCGCTAGCACGGCTCGATAAAGGGGCAACTCAAATAAGTGTTTCAGCACGGATGGCGCTTTCAGCAGATCCTCCACCGTCTCAAAAAGGGGCACTACATGAAGGGCACTCGTGCCAGTCGCAGGATCATATAGTCCGGCTTCCTTCGCTAAAAGCAGCACCTCCAACAGGTCGCTCACCTCATGACTCATGCTAATCACGTAGGTGTTGCAAATGTCGGTACCAAACTCCTGCTGGAGCCGCCGCACCATACGAAAGGTTTCGACGGCTTCGCGCGTTTTAGCTGAGAAGTTCAACTCAGTAGGAATCAGCGGTCGGCGTGTCTGTAGCTCGGTTGTTAGCCAGAGCGTCCGCTCATATTCTGTTAGCTCGTTGTATGGCTTAGCCAGCAGTTGAAGGTAGTCAACAATTTCGCCAATAGTGTCAGAGTGGCGCGTACTTTCCTGGCGTACGTCTAGATGCGCCAGCGTAAAGCCGTAGATTTCAACCTGGCAGATTAACGTTTCCAGATCACGGCAGCTTAAGCCTGTTTCAGTCAGGCTCCGCTCGATTAGGCGTAGTTCTGCTAGAAAAGCTGCGCCAGAGGCATAGATAGTGTTGGGGTTGGAGTCTGGGGCATCACCGCGCAGGCAATCGCTGTTGTTGATGATGGCATTACGATCGCGCGTATTCTCCAGACGCTTTTGAATATACGACAGCTTGAGTCGATAGGGTTCTTGGCGATAGCGAATGGCAAGCTGATCATAGACCACAGGCATTTGGAGTTGGTCTTGCTCCAATGATTCCAGCAGTTCAGGCAAGACATCACTCCAATGCAGCGACAAACTTAGCAAGTCCTTGAGCCGATGCACTGATTGAATGTATTTTTCGATGACCATGCCACGCTGATAACACGCAGTCTGCCAGGTGATTTGCGGTGTGACTGAAGGATTACCATCGCGATCGGACCCCACCCACGAGCCAAATTTACAGAAGTTGTTGCTGGGTGGTTCCATCGTTGGAAAGGACGCATGCAATGCTTGCTTAAAGCGTTGGTAAAGCTGCGGAATTGCATCAAACAGCACTTCTTGAAAGTAGTGCAGCGTGTAGTCCACTTCATCCAGCACCGTTGGTTTGAATTGATGCAACTCGTCAGTGCGCCACCAAAGGCGAATTTCTTCTGTCAATTGTTCGCGCAAGACCTCTGCTTCCCAAGAGGCAGCCGGAAGCCCCTGAGCAGTGAGCCGATCTTCTACCTGATCAAGCTGGCGTAAAATGCGCGCAATCCGACGTTGCTTGTCGCGAATAGTATGCCGCACAATTTCAGTCGGATGGGCTGTAAAAACCAACCGAATATCCAACTGCTTGATTAAATTTTGGACGTGCTGCGGCGGCACATTGAGGCTACGAAGCTTGGGAAAGAGCCAGTGAAACGTACCCATCTCTCTACGTGCTTCTGGATCTTGCAGGCTTTTTTCCAGCAGATCTGCTTCGAGCCTGCCCAGTGGTGTTGACGATTCGCCATGTGAGCCGGGATAACCCGCGATCGTCTTACTTTGCTCTACCGCAGCCGATGACGCAGTATCGCGTGAGGCTCGGTATTGCTGCTGCTGATCGCGCTGCTCGTAATGCTGCTCCACAATGTTGATGAGTTGGAAGTAGAGCGCAAAAGCACGCGCTGCCCGGATTGCCTCGTTAAGGTCTAACCGCTCTACCACTCGTAACACTTCTGACTCTAAAAAACTGGGCGCTTGTCCATCCGGTGAACATAGCTCCCGCAACTGATTCAGCAGATCGACTAGTTCCTGACCACATTCCTCTTGCAGCACACAAGCCCATAGATCTTCAACAATCTTGAGCCGATGCCGCAAAAACAAATCAGAGGTAGAAGTCACAGTCATAGCCTCGGGAACTATGGACTCGATCGCTGTTCCAGAGTTCAATCCATCATCTGACGAAGGTCGTGTCGAACTCATGAGGCTGCTCTTGTCAAAGATATTTCAATAATTCTATGGGGTAATCCTCAGTTTTGTGGCTGCGGGAGCCACCAATTTACTTTTTGAGTCAAGGAAATGTTAAGGAGCAGCGCTGTCATCCGGATTTGAGGCAGTATTGCTGGGGAAGTGAAGCACAGGGAGGCGATCGCCCCGAAAAACTTCTTCACTAAACACACTCAGTTCATAGACAACTTTAGTCAAGGCTTTACCACCCACAAAGGCGAACAACACGGGTGCAGTAGCAAGACTTAACAAAAAGGTTGGCGGTACAAAGGGCACAGCATCCGCGCCAGCTTGGGTGTCGCTAGCTTGAAAGGCTTTTTCGGATTCTTCTAATGACATAGTTGAAGCTCGTAAGGTTTATTAGTAACTGCGTTGGGACTGTATGCCAACGGTGATGGCACCGATCATTTGCTCTGACCATTCGCTCTAAGGAGAGATGGATTCAGTGGCTCTGTCAGCTTTGCGGCAACGTAGCCGCTATGATGGTGCAAACTTGCTTGATGAAATGAGTAGCACTGAAAGTCTGATACTCAGGTCTATATGTTTAGATCTAGAGTTACATACAAACTGTGCCAGATCCCCGGGTATGTGTTATTCATATGGGGCAAAATGACTGAATCTCATACTTTAGTCATAGGTTTGCTCGCAACGGCATCTAACCACAACTGATTTAATCGCAACTGTATAAGGCGCTCATGCTGGATGTACATGGACAGAATCCTTCCTCGGCTCGTGAAAAACGCTCTCCAAGAGCGGACGGCACTTTGCTGAACGGTTGGATACAACAGCAAGTAGATCTGCCATACGTGCGGGTAAAGAGCAGACTGCGTGGCAACAACCTTCATCTCTTATTAGAAGGAAGTCCTTGTCCGTCTGGTGCTGTGGTCATACCAAAACTAAGACAGGCACTCTCTGTGACAGCACTAGCTGATCAGCTACCACCGGAGTCTCCTCCAGTCTATCGTGTGATTGTCTATGGACGGCTACCGCAATGCTCCAAGCCAGAGTGGACAGAATCATTTGTGCCTCATGCCGCCGATCGCCCTGCTCTAAAGCCAGGGTCGCTTGAAACAACGCGATCGCCAGAACAAACAAGTCCACGATCGCTCTCAGAGCTTGCTGGCTCTGCCTCTCAAGAATGCAACATTGAAGCAACGGGTGTTTCGATGCTTCATGCAGCACGTCAAGGTCAGCCAGAGGCAATCGCCCGTCATTTGAGCGATGTTTTTGGTTCGCTTGGTATTGCTGTCCGTATTCGGCAAGGAAGCCCCAAGCCCTCTCAGCCAGACGCTTCTTCCACTCCCATTGGGCTGAGCGCTCAGGTCGAAACGCACTCGCCACTCGTCACGCCCCCGTCTTCGCAACGCCTCTTCATCGTCTGCGAGTCTGCCTACAGTCCTGACCCGCTGCTGTTAGCAGAACCGATCGCCCAACGGCTGCGCGCACTCGAACTCAAAGGGTTTCAGGATGCCGTGATCTTTGGGCAGGTCACTGGCGAAACGAAGCCAGAGTGGTTGTTAAGGGTGGATTTAACGCCGCCTAACGACATTTTGAAGGCATGGGCGCGTTGGGGTGATGTGCAGTCCATTACCCGCTTACTTAACCGCATTCTGCTGCCCCACCAGGTGGAGACCTCTGCCTTGCTGAAAGATGCAACCCTTCACTTAACGTGTCGAGGTATGCAGTCAGCTAAGCCGGATAAGCTGACTATGATCGCGGCGATCGTCCCCTTGCTAGAAGCGCTCTCGCCTCAGGGCATCCGTGCTGCCACACTCTACGGCTTTGCTCAGGATGCAAGCAGTGACCTTGTTGAGCCAGCCAGCAGCAGCACTGGTCACCAGAATGGCACTACACCTGCGCCTCTATGGGTACATTGGCTCGATCTATCTACCGATCCCCAGCCCAAAACGGCGCTTAATCTGGCTCAAGAGGGCAATTTGGACGCAATTGCCTTCCTGTTAACTCGGATGCTAAACCCTGACTTAGACACCAAGCTCGCCACTGGTGGTATTCAGCTACAGGTTCGGCAAAAAGCAGATTTGCTGCATGTGATGGGTGAGGCGCCTCTATGCCCGTCACAAAGCCAGATGGGTGGAGCGATCGCGCGGTTTCTCAAACCGTTGCAACTTCCAGCGATTGCAGGAGTACGGATTTATGGTCGCCGCGCAGGGCAAAAACAGCCCCTGTGGAGCTACGGTGTCGATTTTGCTTCGCGCGATCGCCTGGTGCCTGAAGCAGCTCCCGAATTCGCAGTGTCTGATGCATATGTCGGCGATTTGCTGTCACCACCTGGAGCCTTGGTGCTTCGCACAGAACAAGCATCTGAAGCATCACAGTCATGGTTAGGCACTCTGTGGGACAACTCTATCCAGCGTGTGCAGCGATCGCTCCTCTGGTCACAGCTTTTCGTGCCTCTAGAAACGGTACCCCCTAGCCCACAACTGCAACGCTCCTACCGCTCTGGGTTAACGACGCAGCGCAGCGCCTCTGTAGCAGTAGTTTGGGGTACGCTCGGCTTATTGCTTGTTGTTCAAGCCGACTGGCTGCTGAGCCAATGGGTAAAAACACCTCCACCGGTACCGATCGCTAAAGAGATAGAACCCCCAGCCTCCTCGGCTCCAGCCCCAGCCCAACCCTTTCCGACCCTATCGTTGAAGAAAAGCAAGCCTGGGGATCCAACTGTTTTCAACAAGTCTGGCTTCACGCAATCAGGTGAGATCGCGTCTTCCCCAGCAGCAGACTCTAGTGGTTTGGTTGCCGCTGCACTGCCCGCTTCACCACTGCGACCCAAAGCAGGCAATCTCTTGCGCGGGTTAGAGTCGTATCCCACCTTCAACAGTCGTCAGCTCGACGAAAAGCTTGCCCTCTACCAGGCATACCTTACAGACTACGGTACGCCGGATATCTTGATCATTGGCAGCTCAAGAGCATTACGTGGTGTTGATCCAATTGCACTTCAAAAAACGTTGGCTGAACAGGGTTATAGCGGCGCAAAAATCTTCAACTTTGGTGTGAATGGCGCGACCGCTCAGGTTGTTGATGTGATCGTGCAACAGTTGCTACCCCAAGACAAATTGCCCAAATTGATTTTGTGGGCAGATGGTGCCCGTGCCTTTAATAGCGGTCGCAGTGACGTAACGTATGATGGCATTATCGCCTCTGATGGCTATCAGACTCTGGCAGCAGGTCGATCGCCCATTCCTGGCACAGCTACAGCCGAAGTGCCGGACCCTCAAGAGTTGGAAACCAGCAAGACAGAGATGGCAGCAGCAAGCTCAGTTGCAGGAGCGCCAGCCACGTCACTCATGGGTGGTTATCGAACAGTTAACCAGAAGCTGAATCAAGGTCTTGAGGGACTTTCTGCCCTTTACTCTCAACGTGACAACCTCAAACGTTTCTTGCGTGACGGGCTGGTCAGCTTAGTACCCAAAAGCCCTACTGCGATCGCCCTGAATGACGTGATTGTGCCCAATAATCTTAGTGAGGCAACCAGTCCAGGCGCTGTTGCTGCAAACTCTCCAGGCTCTGTACTTTCTGACGGACAGAGCGCGATCGACATAGATGGCTTTTTACCGTTGCCGAATCAGTTCAACCCCGCTACGTATTACCAGAAGTATGCCCGCGTGAATGGCGACTACGACTCTGACTATGAGTCCTTTAACCTTGAAGGCAGCCAAGCTCAAGCTTTGACAAACTTAGTTCAGTTCAGTCAAACGCATCAAATTCCACTGGTCTTTGTCAATTTGCCGCTGACAGGAGATTACCTTGATCCAACGCGCAAGCGACACGAAGAGGCTTTTCAGCAACATATGTTGCGTCTTTCTACCCAGTTAGGGTTTGTCTATCGCGATTTGAATCAGTCTTTGGCAAACCAACCCGCCTACTTTTCCGACCCCAGCCATTTGAATCGCTACGGAGCTTACGAAGTTGCACGCAGGCTGGCGATCGACGTTATGATTCCCTGGAATCAAGCTCGTCCCTAAAGAGGCATTCTGGCTCAAACTTCAGGTTGAAGCAGCACCTCATTGATAGGGTCACTGACTCAACAATCTTTTTTTTGCTGCTCAATCTTTTGCTGTAAAGCTAACAGTTCAGCTTTTAGCTGCTCTGAGAGCGGTAAAGCTAAAACATTGAACATATCTTTTAAGCGATAGCGCCAGTCATGTCGCAACAAACATTCAAGCGAATTTCTCTGTGAGTTAGCAGTGAGGAACTGATCATCATTTAATAACCCTTCTAGAAAGGGAACCCATTCTGATGCCTCGTCTGGCAGTTCGATGGTGCTATCTTCCCAATCCATCAGTGAGGCTACACCTTTGCTTAATGGTCTTTTACCCACGATAGTACAGCCACCAGCCCAACCTTCAAACCACCGGAACAAAATGGGTGAACGACCGCAAAAGCGATCAATCTGACTTGGTTCAAAGCAGAGACTGATACGCGATCGACTTAATAGCTTTGAGTGTAAAGTAATATGCTCTCCCAAATCATGAACGATAGAGCTGTTAAATGTAGAGTGATAATACAAGCGCTCACTACAAGGTTGCGAGTAGTACGATTGCAAGCATTTATGTAGCTCAAGATTTGTTCTACCGTAGTTAATAATATCAATGGGTCGCTGCCTTGCGTTTGAACCTAATCTTAAGGCATCAGTTGCTAGGGGCAGAAAAGTAGTTGCAATCGGGAATGTGCTATTAATTTCAGCCGCCGCCTCAGCATCAATGACAAATAAATGATCTAGGTCAGCAACAATGGAGCGATCGATGTGATTGGGTTCAAAACTATCTAACAAATAAGCAACTCGAAGATCAAACTGTTTTAGCAACGGTCTAAGCGTGTGCATAGACAACAAAAAAAAGGGCGTCATACCTACAGCCAACAGCACGTTTGGTCCATTGCCTAAAGTGGGCAGATCCTTTAGTTCATACCATGACTTAAAAAGGCGATGCCGATAACGCTTGAACAAGCCTATCTTCTTATTGCTTGAAGGATATAAGAACGTTGTCTCACAAACATCTGCCAGTATCGTTTCAAGCGTATGGTTTACTGCCCAACCAACTCGATTATTCTTAAGATAAATTTCTGACAATACAAATAGGTGCATAGCTCGATGGTTAGCCAATAAACAACTATTTCGGCAACTATATTAAAGAGTAAACTACATCAATTAAAGCGTCTGTACAGAAGTTTGCTGCAATTTGCTACAAAGTAATACCTTTGCAACAAAATAACATACTTTTTCAGTTTCTAAGTTCAGGGGATAGTAAAAAACGGCATAAGTTTGTAACCAGTCTTCTACATATAGCAGTCCTAAATCAGTTGTAAGGTTGAGAGGCTTTGTGAGAAAGGATTCCAGTGGAGTCCTTTCTCACAAACCAGATAGGATCGCTATATATGCAGTCATCATGAGGTAACTCACAGACAATACGATGGACACCTCCGCAAAAATCTACTGGCTGATTAGACAACGCAGTTAGACTTGAGCAATTATTTGCCATGCTGGACTTTTGAAACAGATGCTAAGAGGTAATCCCAGTTTTTTGAGAGCTAATTACTTTAGCGGGTATACCAACAGCTGTAGCACCAGGTGGCACATCTGACAGTACGACAGCATTCGCTCCAATATTGGCATCATCGCCAATGGTAATATTGCCAAGAATCACTGCACCAGCGCCGATATTTACTCGCTTACCAAGTTTTGGTGCATCGAACAAGCGATCGAGATAACGTAAGCCAAGCGTTACACCTTGTCGAATGATGCTGTCATCACCGATATGGCAATAGCCATGAATGACGATCGTCCCTTGATGTTCAATGACCACACGCCGACCCAGTTGAACGGTGTAAGGCAATTCAATACCATACCCATTGCGAACTTTTCGATAGAGCGATCGATACAGCAAGCTCAAGGGTGCTCGCAGCAGCCTCGGTTCAATAGTCATGCGCCATACTCCAAAGCGATAGACTGCGACTGCCCGAAACCCTGGTTTTGTCCAGTCTCGTCCGTGCGCTACCCAGTCTTCCTTCAATTGTTGCCACAATCCTAGTGATTCAGCCTCGTTGTTGTTCAAAGCTGTACCCCTCTAACAAAAATGCTGTTAAGCAAAAAATCACTCCATAAATTGGGGCGATCGGTGTCCGGCTTACGTTGAATGGCTCGTCGCCAGCGCCACAGCGTAAAGCCTGAAAGCCAAGCTGCATCTGCAAATGCCGTAAACAGCCAGCCATGATTCTTCAAAAAGTACCGTCGTCTAGAGTCAAACCAGTAGGTCGGCATCCGTTTCGGTGGGCGCTTCGAGTCAGTCACACCGGAACTCTGACCAACAAAGTGAACCACGTGGCTCTGCGGCACGTACCAGCAAGACCAACCCGCCCGATGTGCTCTCAAGCAAAAATCAACTTCCTCAAAATACATGAAGTAGTTCTCATCGAGTAGACCGATCGCGTCAAACACTTCACGGCGAATGATCATGCTTGCACCTGCCACCCAATTAGTCTCATGTGGACAATCGGCAATCGGCGGCACACCAATCCAGCGTGAAAGCAACTTTGACACAAATCCCAAACGCAACCCAAAGTCTAATTCGCTGATCACGCTAGGAAAGCGAAACGCCGAGTGCTGGGGAGAGCCGTCTAAATCTTCCAAACGGCTACCTGCAATACCAGCCTCTGGATGCTCATTCATAAAAGTGAGTAATGACTTCAGCGCACCCGGTCGCACTACCGTATCTGGGTTCAGCAAAAGTACATAAGGACAGGAAACGGCTGATGCTAGAACAGGACGAATGGCAGCATTATTGCCAAAAGCAAAACCGCCATTTTTCTCCAGGGGCATCAACTCAACCCAATCGTGCCAATGGTTTTCACTAATTGCTGACGCAATTTTTTCGACTGAGCCGTCACCAGAGGCATTATCAGTTACCACAACACGGCTACCAGGTATCGCATTGATTTCATCTACTAGCGATCGTAAACAATCGATTGTTAAAGCCGCTGTCTTATAGTTAAGAACAACAACAAGTAGGGTTATTGGTTGATTTAGCTGAATTGTCTTCATAAAAGCAACCTTCGAGTTAGATAGAGCTGTAATTCTTCACTCAGAACCAATGGGTATGGATACGTACGCAAGACTGAAAAAGTGCAGTGACAGTACCTCGTTTTAAGGATGCCTTAAAAGCTTTTTTACATTCTGAAGGGAGAAATGCCGACCATAGCATACTTGACCCTTAGCAAAACTGAGGGTTGGACACTCTTATAAGATACATCGTTACGTTAAGCTCTATCGCCCGCGATCGATAAGCTACAGAATGACATGACTTATCTAACAACCGATTGCCTGGCTGGAAAGCTCTGAAGTTTCTGATTCAATAATATTCCAGTTAAACCACCACTACCTAAGATGAAAACTGGGTTGTAAAAAGCATTTAAGACGTTATCAAATGCGTGCATAGCGAGACCGACAGCAAAGGCAGCGATGATCACGATTGTAGGATGAGACCAAGAAGCCGGTGGATAGAAGAACCAGAAGCTAAAGACAGGCGTAAGCAACGTTGCGAAAACGCTGATCAAGCCAACCAAACCATTCTGCCCAAAAGCGATAATCCAAAGGCTGTCGGTGACGGTAATAGCATAACCGCCCTCCTTATACAGCATGTTTCTGCCAAAACCGCCCCAGCCAAACAGTATTTGTTCACGCGCTTTAGCTGAAAGCATTTCCTCATTCATAAACCTAAATCCAAGCGATTGAAGGCGATCGGGAGGAACGAACTGCCCTAGAAAGTCAATAATTTCCTGACCTGGAAAATCACCAACCACACCAAGATAAAGATAGACAAACGTTGCTCCAAGGAAAAGCCATAGCAAAGAGCCTGTGCCATACCATAGTGCCGTAAGCACAATAGCGATCGCTACAAGCAGTAAAAATGTTGCGCCAGTTGCTTTTACTAAAATAAACGTGATTAGTAAGGCGGTAATAAGCCAAGTAATAGGAATATTTTTAACTTGCTTAATCGTTTTGGTTTTCCATAGAACAACGCCCATTAGCGAAGCGAACATCATCCATGTACCTAAAACCAATCCGTTCCGCTGAAAAACTGATGGTCTATAGCTGCCGTAGCGCAGATCGGCTGCCCCAACCGTGAAACGGTAGATCAGACCGTGTGTATTAATGTGAGTAGCAACCTCAAAGAGACAGAACGGGATGTAAGCCAGTCCACCCAAAAAAATTCCAACCGCTAGTTGCCGAAGCCCAGCAAAGTTGTTGAGATAGATCCGACCTAAGAAGTAAGGTCCTCCCCATTCTACAGTCCGTCCCAAAGTGCTTGAGAACCCATCATAAGCGCCAAGCCCGTTCGTAACTGATGAAGCGAAGGAACAGAGGCACCAAACTACTATAGGAAGATCGAACCAATGAAATCGAAATGACTTAAGACGCTCAACGTCGTAAAGACACGTTGCAAGCAAGATTGCTAAACACGTTGCTGACATTCTGTTGTACTCGAACGGAATTCCAGGCAGCTTGAATCCTGCTAGCGGTAAAAATAGCCATGCTGAAACAAAGCTAATGATCAGCGCCCTTTGAGGTGGAAAGCGTCTGAACAGGTAAAGGACGATTGGAAACCAAGAGTACAGAACAAGACTATTCATAGCCCACCTTTATGAATTCGATCCAGGAAAGAGAAGCAGGACGAGAAACATAAGACGTAGTAAATACTGAAGAATAGCTTATGACTTTCTCGTCCTTATGGTTTAGCAATGCTGTAAATAGAACGCACCTATCAAGAGAAGCTTTCTATTTAGCTATTTGTTTCTTAATGCATCTCTAACATCAATCAAAATCGGCGGTACTAACTTCTTCAAAACAGCTTTAACAGTCAGTGGAGACTCGTCTAATTTGAAGTCATCTTGTGTGCGCGCTTGAAATATGGTCGTGTGTGGCTTTCCTGTAACTTCTTCCGCAGGTCTTCCATTGGTGTAGTAGTAAAGTGCCAGCGATTTTCTTGTTCGATCGTCTGGGCAAGTTAAGGGTTCAGGATGACCGTGATAAGAAAAATCAGTTGTACTAAAAACAACACATCGGTTAAACACGGGGAGGATTTTCTTTTGACATTGAGTCATCTTCGTATCCCATAGCTCAAGGTGTCCGCCGTATTCCTCTTTCCAGTCTTGATTGAGATAGAGAAGGAAGTTTAAGCGGCGATCGAGTCGCAGTTTTTTGTGGTGATTGAAGTCCACGTGCATCTTCAAAAAGCCACCTCTTTCAATTTGATGAAGTCCTCCCCCTTCAAAGTGAGGATCGGGCAGGATGCCATCAATGCCTGTCAGAATTTCTAAGAAAGTGATAAATGTGGAAGAGTTGAGACTATACAGCAGAAGACGCGTTGCATCACCCATTTGCTGTTCATGTCTTGAAGCAAGCTTTTTCTCAGCCGGAGTCTGAAATGTCTGCCAATCAATTTGCTTGGGGTTAGGAAATTCTTTTAGAACTTCCTCTAAAAGAGCTTCGGGTAGAAAATTATCAATAACAATGTGAGGGAAGGGACTAGCTGTAGCATATGCCTCACGATGCTCTAGTGCTAAAGCTTTTAGATAATCTACATCCAGGCGAAACATTGAGAGAGTTGAATTCATGGCGTTCTCCAGAGTTTTTTAGTTAGAGGGTTGACTTCAGTGCAATAAAAAGACGTGGGACAGAAATAGTTTGAAGGCTCTGTTCTATGCAGGTATTTTGTACTCGTGTAGTGAAGTTGTCTTTGGCAGACATCACATGAGTAGAGAAATTTAATGTCTCATAACCTTGTTGTAGCTTTTAATGAGCCGTTTCTACTTTGCGACCAGCGTTCTAGCGTTTCTCGATAAAAGTCGATCGATTGCTTCGCAACGACTTCAGGTGAAAACTGTTCGGCGCAACTTTCACCAGCCTGATGACCAAGTTGAGCAGCAAGGTCTGGGTTTTTTAGCAATCGGATAACCTTAGCAGCAAGATCATCCGCGTTGCCAGCTTGAAACAGTAGCCCAGAAACGCCATCAGCTACGATTTCTGGAATCCCCCCAGCACAAGCTCCAACAATGGGGCAGCCCAGGCTCAAAGCTTCCAGTGCAGTATAGGGGAAGTTATCGTAACGTGATGCCACGATAGTTACTTGCGCTCGCCGCCGCAATTCGCGCAACTTTGAAGGAGGCTGTTGCCCCAAACAGCTAACCTGCCCTGCTTCTAAAGCTCCTGGTATACGGTCACGTATGTACTCTTCAAGATGCCAAACACGGCCATCGTCGTCAATGCAACCACGATCGGGTCCTGCAAAAAGTAGTCGGGTTTTTGGGCATTCTCGTAATACTTGGGCAAACGCATCAATGACAAGATCGCCCCCTTTATGACGGTCAAAGCGACCAATAAAGGCAATAGTATTCGGCTCACAATCATCTGATCGCCAACGCTGCTCTCTAGGCGTACTTGCAATCGGGCAGGGGATAACGACCGCTCGCTCCAAGGGGAGATTGTAGTACTGGCGAGTTTGGTCTAGAACATCACGTGAAGGTGCAGTAATGGCAAAGGCCTTAGCGATCGCCTGCCTTTCGTCTTGCACCCGTTGCAAAAAACCTTGATCTTGCTGGACACCCATCGCCTTGCCATTGAGAAACCAGGGACCGTGAAGGCGTACAACCACTGGTATAGGGAGGCGATCGCTTAAAAAGCCAACCGAGCCAAAGCTCTCCTCCATTTCAAATATATCTAATCTACTTCCAGACATGATGGTGTTGATGCTTTCATGTGCGGCACGGGCAAAGCCAGATTTAAAGGGCATACCTGGTCGAATCCGCCTAGTAACAGCATTAATCAAATAACCAACCATCCCTCCGGGAGGACGGCGGGGAAGTTGAAAAACATTTTGACTATCGTGTTTTAACTCCGTTGAGTCATCAAAGGGAGGTGTCACAACATAAGATTGATGACCTAGCCCTTCTATTCCTTTAAGCATTGATGCTACGTAAGTAACAATCCCATTCGATGAAACTTCAGGTGGCCAATCGGGCGAAAAATAACCAACAGAGAGTGGATCACGACGATGCGTCTGGGAGAATGTGTGGGTATCTATTTTGCTATTAACTGCGTGTTCTTGCATATAACTCTCAGAGGCTCAAATTGAAATTTCTAGAGAAAGCTTGTAGTCCTACAGCTTGCTATTGAGATGAAGCAAACAGTGCATCAAATGGTGTTCCTAAACCTGTACTTATACGAATTGCAATCACCAGGCTTAAAATTGCTAGAAATAATGCCGTCATCAAAAGGTCTTGCCGGAGCGCCAGCAATTTTTCGTGCCAGAGACCGTACATCACTACAAACCAAACGGGAATATTGCTGACTGCTACTGCCAGAACTGCTCCCACTTCACGTAACGGGGAGTTATAGCCCAATGGAATCCCGATGGCATAGCATAGAAAACTCAAGAATGAACCGAATGTCCAATAGTTTGGTTTCCCCAATGCCCACAAGCCTTGATCAATAGTTTGGATGAGAATCAAAGGCCACATTCCTATAGCCAACATAGGGAACATCCAGGTTGCTGCGAGATAGCGATCGTCATAAAGAAACTCTATAACTAAATCTCCTAGTCCAACAATGGAGGCAGTAGCGAGTGCCGACACAATTAACATTGGTTGGCGATGCTGGATGATTTTGGCACGAAATTCAGAGCGAGGCAGCTCGACCAGCTTTGAGTATGCAGGGTAAATAACCTTAGTGGCGACTGCAAAAACGATCTGACGTGGAACCTCCGATAGTGTCAGTGCAATGGTGTAAACGCCCAAGAGTTGAAAGGAAACAAGCTTTCCAAGAATCAGCCGATCAGTCGATGAGGATAAGAAATAAATGGCAGTAGAGAGGAAAATCCATTTGCCAAACGAAATAAGTTCTTTGATTGCGCCACGATCCCAGGCAAGATGGTTGCGCTTGCCATCGTTTAGCCGATGGCTCTGCACTAAGCGAAAGACTGACGAAGCTAGCCCGCCTGCTATCAATGCCAAAATGGATGGGTGAAGCCATGCCCACAAGAGTGTTACAGTAAGGCTTACAAGTTGCCCAGACAGTTCAAATAAAGATAGAGATTTTAAGGATAAATGGCGGTTTAGCGTAGCTAGAGAGGTTGAGTTAAAGCCTCCAATTAATGTGTCGATCCCTACTAGAGGAAGCAGCCATAGTAGCCTGGGCTCGCTGTAATATTGGGCGGCTGGATACGCAATGCCGATACAACACAGCCACAGAAAGGCTCCTCTAATAATTTGCAACGTCCAGGCGGTATTAAGGAAAACGGGATCATCTCCACGTTTACTCTGCACGATGCTGGCGTTAAGACCTAGGTCGGAAAACAGGTGCAACCCGGTTAGGAATGTACCCACCAGTGCCATTAAGCCAAACAGTTCAGGGAAGAGCAATCGCGTCAGGATGAGATTGCTACCGAAACGTAGAATTTGGCTAGCTCCAAAGCCTGCGATCGTCCATACAGTTGCACGAATAGCAGTTTTTTTCAGTGAAGGCATTACTTTATGAGAAGGAGCAGGGTTAGTCATGAAGCACTTTTCTAGTCCAGACTAATATGTTTTTGAGGCTGAAATTTCGTAGTTCTACTTACGCTAAGAAGGGAACTGCCAGGAACTAGTTCCTCTTTAAAGGCTGGTTCGCTTTGTAGCGCAGACTGAAACAGCGTTTTTAGTTTACCCACTTCGATCACAACATTATGCTGTTCAGCAACTCGCTTAGCTCCGGCGCTGCCCCATTGCTCTAAGGTTGCTGGCGAAGCCTCCATCGCTGATTGAATTGCTGTCATCAATGCCTCGACTGAGCCAGGCGGCACCAGCCAACCGCAAACCCCTGGCTCTACAAGTTCAGGAATGCCCGCCACATAAGTGCTAATGACCGGACGACCCAGAGCGAGTGCTTCCATAATTACGACTGGCAGACCCTCCGCAAAGCTAGGTAGCACTAGCACACGCGCATTCAAAATTGCCTGACGAACCTGGTCACTATCAGCCCAGCCTGTAATTTCAACGTGATCGTGCAGTCCGAGTCGAGCGATCGTCGCTTCCAGTTCACTCCGTAAGGGTCCATCTCCAACCAGTACCAATTTAAAAGCTAGCCCGCGCCGCATCAGCTGACCAGCAGCTTCAAGTAGTAGCAGCTGACCTTTTTCAGCACAAAGGCGACCCACACAAACCAGCTTTGGGTCTGATGGTATGGGAGTTGGTGTCGAGTTAAAGAACGCTGAATCCACACCGCAGTGAACAACATGAACTTTTGACCACTGTGCTACTGGGCACCAGCGATAGAGTTGGCTTCTGCCAAAGTTGCTAATCGCGACAACAAAAGCCGCCCGTTCCACTTTTTGCGGCAGAGCGATCGCCGTCACCTTATCAAACTCTTCAGGACCATGCACTGTGAAGCTGTAGGGTGGACCTCCAAGCGCACGGCACAGCAGCGCTACTGTCGTTGAATTGGTACCAAAATGAGCATGGACATGGCTGACATTTGCTTCATGGAACCACTTCAACAAAAGGCACGCTTCAACCAAATAGATTAGATGCCGTAGCATGCCCCGCTCTGAGTGCCAACCTAGCTTAATTGCTAGCTGTATGGTTAACAGAAGTCGAACTGGTCTTGTCAGAACCGCTTGAAGCAGTCCTGAGAGCAGCGCAAGCACTCCAGCCTCTAAAACCACTTGAGTCTTCTTCAACTCAGCTTTATCTGCTGCATCGACCAACTCAGTGCTGCAAGACCGAATCGAGAAGCGAACAACCTCCAACCCGCAAGCCTCTAAACCAAGGATCTCGCGTCGAATAAAGCTATGACTGACTTTAGGATACTGATTGACTAAGTAAGCAATTTTCAAAAAATTCTGGCTCAAGTAGGTCACCGCATTCGTCTTGCCCACTAATAATATGTATAGAACCAGGAGACATGCGATGGTCTTCTCACCCAAACTTTATTTCTTCTTTGATCTAAGTACCTTTATTGAGCCCAGTTATGAATCTTATATAAAGTGACAGGCAAGCTATAGAGAAAGTACAGACGGGCTTTCATAATGGTTTGTACCTAGTATGTGTTGCCTGTTGGCATAACTTGAACTATCGTGAGCTCAGGGAATCTACTTATGAATGACTGGTTGAAAGGCTTGGCGTTGATCGAATGGTAGCTAGATAAAGGGCTTGTGGAAAGGTATGAGCCGTCCGATGGTAGCACCAGGAGTTATTTGTGCAAGCAGTATGACCTAAATTTCCAGTACTACCTGCAATCTTAAGAGCCGCTCCGACAGGCATACAGATATTTAGTCTTTGAGCTATCTAGAATCTTGTGATAGTAATGCCGTAGCCCATGCTCGCCAGCTCATCCGTCAAATATCCTAGAACCTTCTAAAGCCATCACAGTTTTGAGCAAGTCTGAAACATTTAGTCGTTCTTAGTCTTCTTTGTTGTATCCACGACGCTACCGTACTAGCCAAAATGATGAGGCTTATAGTGAAAGAGTTTTTGTGCAAAGCAGCAGTCTAAGGTTTTAGTTCTCCCTAACTCGCCTTGCTTACAGTCCAAAGTTGAATTTTTTCTGCAAATATATAAACATCATGATGAAGGGAACCAATCGCTTAACCGCAAGACTTTTGCTGCTCGTGCTGATCACGGAATGCTATTCTCTGCCAGCATTCGCTCAGACATCGCCGCTGCCACCAACTGTGGAGCAGCAGGATGCTAGCCCTCCGCAATCGAGCGGTGCCAGGCAGCCAGAAAGTGCTTATATCCTTGGCGCAGGCGATTTGCTTAAGATCGATAGCTATGACACTCCAGATCTCGTTTTAGAAACGCGTTATTCTGTTCTACCGGATGGGTCAGTCAATTTACCCTGGGTTGGCAGTCTTCCTGTTGCAGGATTGACGCTTAAGCAAGCCTCTGATCGTCTTAAAACAGCTTATGGCAAATTTATTAAGAACCCTACTGTTACCGTAGGCTTAATTGCTGCCCGCACTTTGAAAATTGGGGTCATTGGCGAAGTTACTCGTCCAGGCTCCTACATTATTGCCAGCAATCTTGTTAGCAGTTCTGCCGTTAGCACTACAGGCACAACTCAAAATATTTTGACTGGGCAGCAGGGAGGCAATGAAAGTGGCAGCCAGTGGCCAACAGTGAGTAAAGCGATTCAAGCTGCTGGAGGCATTACTGAGCAGGCGGATATTCGCCAGATTCAAATCCGTCGTCAAGGCTCTCTTGAAACCGAACCGTTAACGGTTAATCTTTGGGCGTTTTTGAGTGCAGGTGACTTAACCCAGGACGTTCAAGTGAGAGATGGCGATACGATCGTCATTCCGAAAGCAACCTCCGTTGATACGGCAGAGGCACTTCAAGTTGCCAGCAGTAATTTTTCACCAGACGCAATCAAGGTTAATGTTGTGGGTGAAGTGTCTACTCCCGGTGCTGTCGCTGTTAAACCTAATACAACATTAAACCAAGCAATTTTAGCGGCGGGTGGATTTAAAGGAGGACGGGCAAAGAAGGCTGTCGAACTAATTCGTCTTAATCCTGATGGCACGGTTTCTCGGCGCACGATCGCCGTTAATCTTTCCCAGAACCTGGATGAGAAAAGCAATCCGCCCTTACGCAACAACGATGTAGTGGTTGTTAATCGTAATGCGATCGCTCAGATTGGCGATACGGTAGGAACCTTTTTAGGTCCGCTTACCGGTGTATTAGGACTTTTTACTATCTTTGGGCGGTAGGGTTGGCTAGTCCGCCCTAGTAAAGTTCCAAAAAATCGGCATTGAGAGTTAATGAGGAAGAGAGAAAAACCATGAAAGCTGAACAATCCACTCAAGATTTGTCGTTCAACAATCAAGAGCGTTTTAGTGAGAACGGCACATTAGGTGATGAGACAGTAGACTCTAATGCCGGGCAGAAAGGTCTAGACTTGTCACCCGTAGTAAGGATGGTTCAGCGCAATGCTTTCCTCATTGCAGGGGTAACAACCATCTCTGCAGCTTTGGTTGCTTCTTCAATGCTGAATGGTCCGCGAACCTTCAAAGGTAATTTTCAGGTTTTGGTCGAGCCAATCACGTCACAAGCACGTCTCTCTGACCCGGCTGCTATCTCACGACCACTGGCACAACAGGGCGATGGTGTTGACTACCCAACGCTGTTACAAGTGCTACAAAGCCCTGAATTATTAGCCAAAATTGCTACAGAAATTCAACGCCGTTACCCTGATGTTTCAGCTAACTCACTAGCAACGGCTGTAAGCACCAAAAACCTGGAGATCCGACGGCATGAAGTGGAGTCACAGCGTTTTGGTTCTCAGTCCTCTGAGCCAACGAAGCTTATACAAGTTTCCTACAAGGGTACCGATCCTCAAAAAGTAGAGTTTATCTTGCAGGAGCTGGCTAAGGGGTATCTGAGATATAGCCTTGAAGATCGAAAAACCCGCATCGGTGGCGGTGTCCAATTCATCGAAGATCAACTTCCCAGCTTACAGCTTCGCGTTAACGATTTAGAAGCGGAACTACAGGCACTGAAGCAGCGCTATCGGATTACTGACCCAACGACAGAAGGCGCGGAACTCTCTAAGCAAGCTCAAGAGGTCCAGTCCCAGCAATTAGAAACGCAGCGTAATTTAGTAGAGCAGCAAGCACTTTATCAGCGTTTGCAGGCGCAACTCGGTGCGACACCAGAAGTTGCTTTGGCTGCCGCTTCCTTGAGTGAAAACACAAGTTATCAGAGCCTCGTTGCCGAATTGAAAAAGGTGGAAGCCGAGCTTGCGGCTAAATCAGCTCGGTACAATGATGCAAGTCCGGTGATTCAGGCAATTAAAGAGCGTCAAAGGAAACTAGAGCAGCTTTTGGCAACTGAAGCGCGTAAGAACCTGGGTTTAAGTGGTTCTGGCGCGTCTATTGATCCTCGCGTTCTATCGTTTCAAAATGCGTTGCGTGTGGACTTGATCAAACAGCTTGTGGCTGCCTCGAATACAGCGCAACAATTACAAGTACGGAGGCAGGCGATCGCACAATCGCAGGTTTTCCTCAATCAAAAGCTTCAAGAATTTCCCGTTGTGGTGCGTCAGTATACTGGTCTCAGCCAACGACTGGAGCTTGCCAGAACAACATTAAATCAATTTTTGACTCAGCGTGAAACGCTGCGGATTGAAGCGGCTCAGAAAGAGGTGCCATGGGAAATTGTTTCGGCTCCTACGATCGAGCGAGACGGTGCAAACAATCCGATTCCCTCTGCTAACGTTGAACCAAAGTTTTTGATTGTAGCGCTAGGAGCCTGCTTAGTGCTTGGGCTAGCCGTCGCTTTACTCAAGGAGAAGTATCAGAATCGCTTCTTCAGCCCTGAGGATATGGAAGGTGCCTTAAAACTACCGCTTCTTGGTAGGATCCCTTTCCATAAAGGCTTAGGTCAGGGTACTGGCTCTCTGTCGGCTCCGCGATCAAGTGCGTTTTCAAAAGCATTCAGCTCCCTTTATACCAACATTCGCTTTCTTGGTTCCAAGCCATCAGCGCGCTCTTTGATTATTAGTTCTGCAGAATCTGGTGATGGTAAAACAACTACTGCTTTAAACCTGGCTCTCGAAGCAGCTTCAATGGGACAGCGTGTGTTACTGGTTGATGCAAATTTACGTTCACCTCAGATTCACGCGCTTCTTAGCTTGCCAAACTCGGCGGGTTTGAATGAAGTGCTGACAGGCAAAACTGAGGCTGAGCAGGTCACTCAACGAGCGCCCGCAGACAGCAATCTCTCTGTCTTAACGTCTGGTCAATCCTTGATGGATTCAGGTCGTTTGCTTGCTTCCAAAGAAATGCAGAACTTGATGCAAAAGCTGCGTGATCGCTTCGACCTTGTGATTTATGATACGCCTGCACTTTCAGAGTTTCCTGACGCTAATTTCCTGGCTGATCAGTCCAACGGGTTTATCTTTGTGGCTGGCGTTTCCAAGACAAAGCGCTCTAAATTGACCCAAGTCTTAGCAGAGATGAACAAATTTCGACTCCCTATCCTGGGTCTTGTCCCGAACCATCCTGGTAAAAGCACAGCTAATGCCTACAGCCAGTCAAATCAGTACGGACAGAGCTATGGAGAAAAGCCAACCTTGCTAGAAAACCTTAAAATTCTCAAGCCGAGTGAATCAGCCGCTGAACGATCAGGTGACACTTCCCGCTAGGCAATTCGTGACTTGATTCACCATTTGTCTTAGGCTAGAGCTGTCGATCGAAGCGCTATTTAGCACGGGTGGGAGCACCAAAATCTTTGTGATGTATCAACTGCTCAATTTTTTATTGTTGACGGTTTCTCTCTTCCTGTTTATTCCAATCGTTGTCCTGTTTGTTGAATGTCTTGCCGCCGCCGTTACAGGCAGACAAAAAACTACTACAGAGCTGTTGCCGGAGCGACCACGCGTTGCTGTTTTGGTGCCAGCGCATAACGAGGCAATGGGTATTAGTGCAACACTGAAGGAATTACTGCCACAGTTGACGAGTCACGATCGCCTGCTTGTGGTAGCTGACAACTGTTGCGATGAAACTGCTGCCGTTGCGCGAGCGTTTGATGTTGCAGTTCTTGAACGGCACGATCTGGAAAAACGAGGCAAAGGCTATGCGTTAGACTTTGGGCTAAAATTTCTTGCCTCCGATCCGCCTGATGTAGTGGTGGTGGTGGATGCTGATTGTTTCGTTGCAGAGGGCGCGATCGCAAAAATCTCGCATCTGGCAGCAACGAAACAACGCCCAGTGCAAGCGCGTTATCTGCTTACTCCGCCCGCGAATGCTAGTCCTGGGGCAGCGGTTTCGCTCCTTGCTTTTACAGTGAAGAATTTAGTGCGTCCCTTAGGGCTGGCGCAACTGGGTCTGCCCTGCCTTTTGACTGGGACTGGTATGGCGTTTCCCTGGTCGGTTATCAGGAATGCTTCCCTCGCTAGCAGCAATATAGTAGAGGATATGCAGCTTTCTGTTGATCTCTTAATCGCTGGCTCTCCTGCAATATTTTGTGCTGATGCTGAAGTTACTGGCTTATTGCCCCAGCAACAGCATGCTGCCAAAAGCCAGCGCACCCGATGGGAACATGGACACCTGCAAACGCTACGCACCCAAGTGCCGCGGCTACTTAAAGAATGGGTTAACCAGAAGCGATTTGATGTTCTGGCGATCGCGCTTGATCTATGCGTTCCTCCACTCTCGCTCTTGGTAATGCTGTGGCTGCTCCTTACAGTCGCCGCGATCGTGACAGGTCTGACGCTGAAGCTCTATGCACCATTACTGGCGGTGGCATTGGAAGGGTTGCTGATCTTAGTTTCAGTTATTGCTGCTTGGGCAAAATTTGCAAGGGACACCCTACCGTTAAGCGCCCTCTTATCAGTGCCAGGTTATATTCTTTGGAAAATACCGCTCTACCTGACGTTTTTGGTTAAACCACAGACAAAGTGGGTACGTACGGAACGAGATGTAGTAGATTCTCAAGAGCTTTAGCAGCCAAAGATAGTCCTATTGAGCTAGTCACGTAGATAAGCCAGTTCTAAACAAGCTGCTGTTTTGCAAAGAGTTGTAGGTTTTCTTGCAGTCGTCTGCAATATGTTATGGACGATCGTCTGTTATGATCCAGAAGTCTCACTGAAACTGAAGCAGAAGCTTGACAAAGGTAAGCAGGCGGGCATAATTGCATCAGCGAGCGATCGCTACAACTTATAGTTCCAGGATGGATACCAGACTATCCACCTGAATGTTAGTCAGGCAACGCTCATTAGTTACGCTGTTTTTATTTCTGACAAAAGAATTCTTCTCAGCATTATGCAGAATGGACTGAAAAGCATAATTTTATAGAAAATTTTAAGAAGTGTCCTTCTTTACATTGTGTACGGGGCTGATAACGGTTAGCATAGGTTCAGCGATACCTCTAGTGGGCATCGATGTCGCATTTTGTGAACTTCATGGACTCTAGTCCATCCCCTTACAGTAATACCCTCCTCTGACCTGGCGAGTTTAAGTCTCCCAGCGCGGGGGAGACTTAGGAGACGTTATGCTAACTCAGGAAGGTCGTACTTCACTGTCGGATATTGCCGACTTGAATCGTTTGAAGCTAGAACTAAATCAGCTTCAGCCAGTGGATATTGGGGATTATATTGAGGATTTGCCGCCAGAGCAGCGTGCGATCGCCTTTCGTTTGTTAAATAAAGGTCAGGCGACCGAGGTGTTCGAGTACTTGGGTCACGATGTCCGGGAGGAACTGATTGGCTACCTACACGACGTACAGGTCTGTCAGCTGGTTGAAGCGATGCGACCGGACGATCGCGCGGAGTTGTTTGATGAACTGCCTGCGGGTGTCGTTAGACGCTTGATCCAGCAGCTTAGTCCGGTCGAACGGCAAGCGACTGCTACTATCCTGGGCTACCCAGAAGGCACTGCTGGACGGGTCATGACAACAGAGTATGTGCGGCTGCGGCAAGGGCTAACAGTCGAACAAGCTCTCAGCAAGATTCGCCTTAATGACCAGGATAAGGAAACGGTCTACTATGCCTATGTCACTGATGACAACCGCAAGCTAGTACAGGTCGTATCACTGCGGCAATTGCTTTTCTCGCTTCCAGCCGCGTTAATTGGCGATATTGCGAGCGATCGTGTCCTTAAAGTCCGTACAGACACGCCTCAAGAAGAAGTGGCACAACTAATGAAGCGCTATGACCTCCTGGCGCTTCCTGTAGTGGATCGTGAGGATCGGCTGGTTGGCATCATTACGATCGATGATGTGATCGACATTTTGGAAGAGGAAGCGACTGAAGATATTCAACGGTTGGCAGGGGTTGGCAACGGTGATGAATCATCCCTCTCTCGCCCGTTGGAGAAGCTGCGGAATCGCTTGCCCTGGCTGTTGGGCATTATGGCGTTGTACATTGGTGCCTCCAGCGCGATCGCGCCTTTTCAGAAAACGATCGCCATGGTTCCCGTCTTGGCAGTAATTATGCCATTGTTCTCCAACACAGGCGGTACAGTTGGCATTCAGGCATTGACGGTAACCATTCGATCGCTGGGTGTTGGTGAAGTCACGCCTCACGACACACTCAAAATTTTACGCAAAGAACTACTGGCAGGGGTGGGAGCCGCCTTTGCGTTAGGAACAACGATGGTGCTGCTAGCACTGATCTGGACACCCCCACAGGAGCGCTGGGTTGCACTGGTGGCAGGCTTTGTAATGGCAATTAATACAGTGGTTGCTGTCACGCTGGGAACTCTGCTACCCATGGCAATGAAGCGGCTCAAGCTTGACCCAGCGTTGGTCAGTGGACCGCTTGTGACCACGATGCTGGATACAATCGGGTTTATCCTTTTCTTGACGCTGATTACAATTTCGTTGCGCTTTGTTTCACCCTAGCCGGGCGGTGCGATTACTACCAATGCGATCGCTTTCAAGAGTCTGCTTGGAGTGTGGTCAAGCATAGCTTAAAGCCCACTCACTTAGGTGCAAAAGTGGAGGCTATAAGTGGGTGCCATTTTCGTCAGTGGGTTGCTCGATCGCCGCCTCGGGAGCCTGCAAAGCCTTTGAGGCGAGGCATAAGTTTTTACTGAGAAGGGCACCAGAGTGCTGTCTCTTTGCCCTCTTTCGCAATATTTCGTTACCATTGATTTTTATCGGCTCTTGTCGGGTAAGCAGCAGTGCAAGTCTTTTGAAGTTCACAGCTTTGGAGTTTGAGTGAGACAACCGTTATAAGTTCTTGGGCATGAAAAATCATCTTGTGCAGCCTTCGGCTGTCGGTATTCCCGTGCTGCCGCGTTGTTGCATTAGAACCAAGGGAGACTACAGCCTTTGTCTTTCGTTGTGTCTAGTTACTCAGAGCAACTGTTATCACGCTCCTTGCTTGAACTATTTCATTTGCTTTTGCATGAGCGGTTTCCTGGCTTAAGTAAACCGTCACTAATACTACTCTTTTATCTATGCAAAGCTTCCAGCTTAATGAACGTGCTTCTACAGTGCCGACAGTGCTTTCCTACACTCGTGAGGATTGGCAGAAAGGCTACAACTCCCTGAAAGAAGAATTCGACTACTGGATTGAGGATATTGAGGGCGAAATCCCGCCAGAGCTTCATGGCACGTTGTTCCGTAATGGTCCTGGATTACTGGACATCAATGGTCAGATGATTCACCATCCCTTTGATGGAGACGGCATGATTTGCGCGATCACCTTTGATAGCGGTCGTGCTCATTTTCGCAATCGCTTCGTTCGATCGGAGGGATACCTTGCAGAGCAAGCCGCAGGACGCATTCTCTATAGAGGTGTCTTTGGCACCCAAAAACCCGGAGGTTGGTTGGCAAATGCCTTCGACTTCCGGCTGAAAAATATTGCTAATACCAACATTCTCTACTGGGGCGA
This sequence comes from Phormidium sp. FACHB-592, assembly GCF_014695795.1. Taxonomy (NCBI): domain Bacteria; kingdom Bacillati; phylum Cyanobacteriota; class Cyanophyceae; order Oscillatoriales; family Oscillatoriaceae; genus Phormidium; species Phormidium sp. FACHB-592. Next base: position 17,291 of record NZ_JACJOZ010000052.1, on the reverse strand, counting down.
CAAACTGCTCGCACTGTGGGAAGCAGCCGAGCCGCATCGCCTTGACCCCACAACGCTGGAAACAATCGGACTCGATCGCCTGGACGGGGTGCTAAAGCCAGGTGATGCTTTTGCCGCCCATCCGTGGATTGACCCTGCGTGCAATCAGGATGATGGCGCTCCATGTCTCGTCAATTTTTCGATCAAGCCGGGTTTATCCTCAACTATCACGCTGTTTGAGTTTAATCCTGCGGGCAAGCTGTTGCGGAAACACGCCCATTCTGTTCCTGGCTTTGCTTTTATCCACGATTTTGTGATCACACCAGATTACGCCATCTTTTTTCAAAACCCCGTTAGTTTTAACCCACTGCCGTTTCTTTTTGGCAAAAGCGGTCCAGGTGAATGCATTACTTTTAATCCTGAAAAGCCAACGCGGATTGCTGTCATTCCAAGAGCGGTAGGATCAAAGAAGGATAAAAAGCCAGATTTAGCCTTTGAAACTCATGCTGGCTTTGTGTTCCATCACGCGAATGCGTTTCAGGACAGTGATGAAATTGTCATTGATTCCGTATGCTATGGGTCACTGCCAAGTGTAGAGGCAGGTGCAGATTTTCGCGAGACGGCGTTTGAGAAGCTGGCTCCAGGGCAGCTTTGGCGGTTTCGACTCAACCTTACAACGCAACAGGTGCAGCGTGAGTTGCTAGAAAGTCAGTGCTGTGAGTTTCCTTACGTACATCCGGCAAAAGCAGGACGATCACACCGCTATATTTACATGGGAGCAGCGGACGTGGCGGAAGGCAATGCACCGTTACAAGCGATCCTTAAAGTGGATGTTGAGTCAGGTGAACGTCAGCTTTGGAGTGCGGCACCGCAGGGGTATGTCAGCGAGCCTATTTTTGTGCCACGATCGTCGGCTGCGTTCAAAGATGGACTGCCTACTGACACTCTAGTCGGCGCTGAAGATGACGGTTGGCTGCTGACATTGGTTTACAATGCAGCTCACGAGCGATCGGAGGTCGTCATCCTCGATGCACGCAATCTGCACCAGGAGCCAGTGGCACGGTTGCGTCTGAAGCATCATGTTCCCTATGGTCTGCATGGTAGCTTTACACCTCATTGCTTCCTAAACGAATAGATTTGTGAATGCGTCATCCGGCAGTGGGTATTAGGATAGAAGCATTAGTGCTGCAATTTGTACCCTTACGCAGGCTTTTCCCCTAAACGTGTGAAAAAACGGGTGACGCTCACATTTCCTAAACGCTCAGTGCAAATGCCAGTCACCTATCGTCTGGCAAAAGACTTCAACGTGGCAGCCAATATTATTCGTGCCCAGGTCGCGCCAAATCAAGTTGGCACACTTGTCGTCGAGTTAGCAGGCGATATAGACCAATTGGATGCGGCAATGGACTGGATGCGATCGCAAGACATCAACGTTTCGTTCTCCAATCGCGAGATCATGATTGATGAAGACGCTTGCGTGCATTGTGGTCTTTGCACAGGTGTCTGTCCAACCGAGGCTCTAACGCTTGATCCACAGTCCTTTCGGCTGACTTTTACGCGATCGCGCTGCATTGTCTGTGAGCAGTGCATTCCTACCTGTCCAGTGCAAGCGATTTCCACGAATTTATAGGGACGTTGCACGTAACGTCCCGACCAATAAGGCTACGCATCAGTATCAAGGCTGGAAGGATTGCGCGACTGGACGATTGCCGCTTTGTCCATCATCGTTATCATGGCGGGCAAGTCAGGACTAACGCGCTTGCTAAGACCCAGTTCTGCCACAATGGCGGGAAAGGTTTTGCCTTGAGTGAGGCGAAAGCCAATTTCTTCGACTTCTGTCCAGGTGAGATCACCCCCGACATACGCTTTTACCATAAAGTTAAGAATGCCTTCCCAGCGGTTGCCTTCACCGATCGTCATCATGGTGTGTGGCACCTTATAGGAGCGATCGAAGCAGTGATACCAGCACTTAGGCTGTAACTTAAGTGCATCGGCAAAAAAGGCTTTGTGGTCGTTTGTATCGACTGAATCGTCAATTTCAGTAGAGAAAAGAAACATCGGAGCCGCAGGCGCTTTGCGTGCGCGTTTCAGCAGTTGAGTACCTAAATCGAGAAACAATCGCAGTGCTGGCACTTGAAAACTGGTGTAGCCGATCGCCAACTCAGGATTGCCACCCCAGCCATAGTAAGAATTGGAGAGCTTAATGAATAGTTTATCGGTGATACTATTGCCGCTTAGGTAGGGAGCAAAGAGTAAGGCGCGATCGATTAACGTTCGGTGTTCCAGCGCGACCCAAGCGCAAAGGGTGCCTCCCCCTGAGAGTCCACCGATGACAACCTGTTGCCCCAGTGCCTTTGCCTGCTGAATCCAGTGCAACGCAAAATCCTGATAGACCTTTGGATCGGTAGGAAGTGGGGTGGGACGATCGCGGTTCCAATTTCCTGCTTGCCCATGCCCTGGCATCAACGGAATCAGCACGTTGTAGCCCTGCTCAAACAACGCTTTACCCAGCGGCAAAAACTGATTTGGGTAGCCAGTAAACCCGTGAAAAAACAGGCAAACTTTTTGGGTTGGCGTACGGTGAAAGAGAAATTTTGAGCGACAAGACTCGTTGCGAACAGGCAGGGCATCCTCGCGAGCTTTCGCCTGAGCCGCGATCGTGGTGGTTAAGTCGGAATAGTTAGGCATGGATCAGGGGAAGCAGAGGATAAACGTTAGCAGAAGGTAAATTGCTGCCTTATCTTAGTTCATGCTCTGCCGCCTCATGCTCACCCGTCCAAGGTAAGGAATGGTTAGGACTGGATCAAAGCAGCTTTGAGTTTAAGCGTTCAGCCGTCAGCGTTCAGCTTTTAACCACTAACGGCTCACGGCTTCTCCTATCAAATTTCCTCGGATAGACTCGGATTTCGTGCCAGGACGATCGCTCGTTTATCTACCATTGTCATCATGGCAGGCATATCTGGTGAAGCCTTCGCCACCAAACCTAATTCCGCTACGACGCTAGGAAATGTTTTACCTTGCGTCATGCGATAGCCAATTTCCTGCACATCTGTCCAGGTTAGATTGCTTTCTACAAAAGCTTTTGCCATCACAGGCAGCAAACTTGCCCACCGATTGCCTTCCTGCACCGTCATCATCGTGTGCGGAACTGCCAACTCTCGGCTAAAGGTGTTGTACCAAGTAATGGGCTGATGCGATCGGGCATTCTCAAACAGCGTCTTGTGATCAAAGCTGCCTGTAGCAATATCGCTATCACTAGAAACGATAAACATGGGTGCCGCAGGTTGTTTTTCGGAACGCTTGAGAATGTCTTGCCCCAAATGCAGAAAAACCCGCAAAGCCGATACTGAGAAGCCGTTGTAACCGCTACCCTTAGATGGATTAATGTTGCTGACCGTCCATTCAAAGTAAGTGTCAATCTTCTTGACAAATAGATCGAGGACTCGGCTACTGCTGCTTAAATAGGCAGCGAACAGGATAGCGCGGTTGATGGCTTTCGGACGTTCCAGTGCTAACCAGGCAGTAAGCGTGCCCCCTGCCGATAGCCCGCACACAGTAACCGTTTCCCCTAATGCCTGTGCCTGCTCTAGCCAGTGCAGCGCAAACTGCTGATAAACCTTAGGATCAGTTGGTAGCGGTGGTGGGTTCTGGCGGCTCCAGTTGCCTGCCTGTCCGTGACCCGGAAGCAACGGCACTAGCACGTTATAGCCTGCCTTAAAAAAGATCTCTGCCATCGGTACAAACTGGTAAGGTCCGGCTGTAAACCCATGTAGAAAGAGACAAACGCGCTTAGTTGGTTTGGGCTGAAAGAAAAACCGAGAGCGACAGGACTCGTTTAGCAAAGGCAGTGCGTTTTCACGGGCTTTTGCCTGCTGCACGATCGCTGCCGTTGTTTCAGAATAGCTAGGCATAGGGGATTCCACTCAAGTAGATGCTGAAGAATGTGAAGCTGAAGACCGTAAACATAGCGACGTTAAACACAGCGACGTTGATAGTCCCTGATCACCGTACGTTTGATCCTTCTACTTTACTGTTCCCTTTTTTGACCCTTCCTCTCTAGCCCATAAACTCTGATGCCACGATCATCGAGCCAATGCCAGCATCAGTAAAGATTTCCAATAGCAGTGCGTGGGGGATGCGTCCGTCGATGATGTGAGCAGCACGGACACCTTGAGCGAGCGATCGCACACAGCAATTTACTTTTGGTATCATGCCCCCTGAGACGATCCCCTCCTCAATGAGCTTCCGGGCTTCCTGAATATCTATTTTCGGAATCAGCGTTGCCATATCTTTGTAGTCGCGCAGAATGCCTGCGGTATCGGTCAGCAGGATCATTTTTTCGGCACCCAAAGCAGCGGCGATCTCACCCGCTACCGTGTCAGCATTAATGTTGTAAGTTTGTCCCGTCTCGTCTGCCGCCACGCTGGAAACAACCGGAATATGTCCCGCATTCACCAGCGTCTCTAGAATTCGGATATCAACACTGGTTACTTCACCGACAAAACCGACGTCTACAGCATCTACAGGACGGGCTTTAATCAAGTTGGCATCCATCCCGCAAAGCCCGACTGCCGAACCACCTGCTTGGTTAATCAAAGCAACTAGCTCTTTGTTTACTCGACCAACTAAAACCATCTCCACGACATCCATTGTGGCGGCATCTGTCACCCGCAGCCCATTTTTAAACTGTGGCTCAATGCCTAACTTGTCTAACCAAGTGTTGATTTCTGGTCCGCCACCATGCACGACGATCGGGCGTAGACCCACACACGCCATGAAGACAACATCGCGAATCACTTTGTCTTTCAGGTTGCTGTCCTTCATCGCAGCACCGCCATATTTGACCACAACCGTCCTACCAGCAAACTGCTGAATGTAAGGCAGCGCTTCGCTTAAAACACGGACTCTCGTTGCTTCCGCTTTGCGGATATATTCACTCTCGTTAGACATAGCAGCAGCATCAAAACAGACCATATGCAGTGTAGAGGAGCTTACCGCGTTCAGCTACGTCAATTGCGACAATCTGGAAAATCAAATCTGGAAAATCAGGTAATGCTCAGAGGTCAGCAACAACCGTTCTAAAGTGCTAACCACGATCGCTACAATTGAGATACTTAACGTTCGTACCGTCAGCCTGTATCCCTATGACTGCTAACTCACCCGACTCAAAAAAGTCACTATCAGATGCGGCTCAGACTCCAATCGCTGAAGCTGGCAGCGCGCAAACCATTATCGGCAAGCGAGTCCGAAACTTTATTATTGTGCTGGTGGCGATCGTCCTTACTGCATCTGTGTTCTTAGGGTTGAAGACCGAAACGGGGACAGGGCTCCTGTCTACGATGGCGGAGGAGTCGGTGCCGTTGGAAATTGCACTTAGTAACGGTAAGCCAACGCTAATGGAGTTTTATGCCAATTGGTGTACGAGTTGTCAGGCAATGGCACCTGACATGGCAGCGTTAGAGCAGGAGTACGGCGATCGGGTCAATTTTGTCATGCTAAACGTGGACAATAGCAAATGGCTCCCCGAAGTGCTGTCCTATCGGGTGGATGGCATTCCACACTTTGTCTTTTTGGGGCAGGATGGTAACGCGATTGCCCAATCGATCGGCGAGCAGCCCCGCTCAATTATGGAAGCAAACCTTGTTGCGCTTGCTGGTGGCGACTTGTTACCCTACGCGAAGACCAGCGGACAAACGTCTGCCTTCTCTGCCCCTGTCACTACCAAAGCGAAGGCTGATAGTGATCCCCGCAGTCATAGCAGTCAGGTTGTCGCACCGTAACTGTGGTTTGCTTGAGGATCAAGCGGGTGGTTTGGGTGCGTGTAAGCCGACGCAGTTGCCTTCGGTATCCAGGATGATGCCGATGAAACCAGGATCACCAATCGCCGTTTTTGGCATTAGCATTTTGCCACCGTTTGGCTCTACTCGCTCTAGCGATTGTTCTAGCTGATCAACTGTTTCTACATTTAGATAAACGAGAGAACCTGTTGCTGCTGGCGTTAGGCGTTCACTCTTCACGATCGCGCCTCCTACACCTGTATCGCTTCCTGCAAAAAAGGCTTGTGGTTCGCCCATAAACTCGCTTTTCTGAATGTCTTGACCCAGAACAGTGCTGTAAAAGTGGACTGCCCGATCAAAGTCAGCAGCAGGAATTTCAAACCAGTTGATTGCGTTCTGCACAGTGTGCTCCTTGCAAAGCATTAGAACGCTATTCATTGTCTGCTATGAGCAGCGTTTTGTCGGTAACACACAATACAAGCGTACTACTTTGCATTCAGGCGACCATTGACTGTCATTCAGGTGCAAACCACCTTAGGGCTAGACTGCGAAGCAATAGAACTCTTACCTTTTCACAGATCGTCCAGGTGCGAGCCAATGACGCACGAGTTGAGCTAGTTGTTCAGCGCTGTCTGGCACTGCTAAACTGCCTGCCTGCTGCGCCATTGTTTGCAGTGTTAAGGAAGGATGGGTATGAGTGTGCCCCCTACTCAGCAGGCTTAATACTTCAGCATTCAGTACGTCCGGCGTTAGATCAGCCTGCTGAAACAGCTTAGCAGCTCCAACTTTCGTAAATACGGCTGCATTGTAGGTCTGGTGGTCTTCAGCCGCGTGGGGATAGGGAATGAGCAGCGAAGGCGTGTGGGTAATGGCAAGTTCTGTTAGCGTACCTGCACCCGATCGACTAATTGCCAGATCCGCTCGTTGCAGCAAACCCGCCATGTTGTTGTAGAACGGTAGCGCCAAGTACTGGGGATGCTGGAGGCTCTTTGCGTCTGGATCATTCTCGCCTGTAAGATGCACAACCCAGCAACCAGCATCAAACCAGGCAGAGGCGCACTGCCGCACCAATCGATTTACGCCTACAGCGCCCTGGCTGCCGCCAATCACAACAATCAGTGGTGCGTCATTGGGAATGGGGAGATCGAATACGTGTGAGGTTCCAACCTGAAACTGCGATCGCACGGGTGTCCCAGTGTGAATTGCCTTTGTGCGGGGAAGGTAGGTTGCTGCCTCCTCAAAGCCAACAGCCACTGCACTACACCACGGACCCAGAAAACGAGTCACTTTACCCGGCAGTGCATTCGATTCATGCAAGATGACTGGTAAACCGAGCGATCGCGCCGCAAGGACAGCAGGTGCAGCAATGTAACCACCCGTCGTAAACACGCCCTGAAAGCGACCTCTTTGCAGTAAGCGTCGTGCTTGCCAGATAGACGCGATCAGCTTGAAGCCAACGCGAAGGCTATCCAAACCACGTTTTTGAAAGCCTTCAGCCGCCACAGTATGCACCGGATAGCGACCAGCAATCAACTGGCTTTCCAAGCGATCGGGCACACCTAGCCACTCAATCTGGTAATCTGACAGGCACTCTGCCACGGCGATCGCTGGAAAGACGTGTCCACCAGTACCGCTGGCGGCAACCAGCAAGCGCGTTGAGGGCGTTACCGCAGTTACACCACTGATAGCTGCTGGCAGAGTAGAATCGGGAGAATTGTTCACGTTACTTTAAAGAGCTGCTTCAAAGCTTCAAAATATGGCATTAACGTTTTGGGGATCTATCAAGCAATGCTGCTCCAGTTAAACCGCCTTTACTCACCTTAAGATGTTAAGTTGCAGATTGTACGCCAAATTGTTAGCCGTCACTCACCCAATCCTGATCCTTATGCCTAAGCCTTTGCACTCCTTCACCACTGTGACTCAACCCATTTTACGATCCATCCAGGCACCACAAAAGCACTGGCAGGCTTTTTTAATGGCTGTAGGTGTGGCAATCACGTTGGGGGGCACATCGTACGCTAGCCCCGTGAGTGCAGAACCCCCAGAAACGGCTCCCGCAGCGCTCAAGGAGACTTTGACAGCGATCGATAAAGCTGCTAGTAGCCACAATATCCAAAGCGTACTCGCGTTTTATGGGCCAACGTTTACGCACTCTGATGGCTTGACACGTCAAACGTTGGAGCAGGCGTTGACTCAGCTTTGGAAGCGCTACCCAAATTTGACCTACCGCACTGAACTGAAGTCCTGGAAATCTCAAGGCAAAGGCATTACAGCAGAAACGGTAACGTATGTCACTGGCGCGCAGAAAGTGGGCGAGCGCGAATTGAAAATCGACTCTACGTTACAGGCGCAACAGCAGTTTGAAAATCAAAAAATCGTACGGCAAGATGTTCTTGCTGAACGGAGCCAGATTACCTCTGGCACCAACCCACCGACCGTCAAACTAAATTTACCCGCACAGGTCAATGCGGGTCAGCAGTTTAGCTTTGACGCCGTTGTGCAAGAACCATTGGGCAATGACCTGCTACTTGGCACAGCGCTAGAAGAACCCGTGAAAGCAGATGGCTTGATCAACCCCACCCCAGCCGATCTAGAACTGCTCTCCGCTGGCGGCATCTTTAAAGTCGGGCGCGCTCCACTCACAGCTAATAGCCACTGGATTTCAGCCGTGCTAGTCCGCCAGAACGGCATGACGATGGTGACTCAGCGGCTACGCATTGTAAACCGCGCCAAGAAGCCAACCTCGTAAGCGATCGCGTTGGGCGATTGACAACGATCGCCCCCTATGCGTTTGTGTAAACTTGCGCGTAGTATGCCTGATACTCGTCTGAGAGCAGCGGTTGCCACCACTCACAGTTAGTCAAAAACCATGAAACGGTATGACGCAAGCCGCTCTCGATCGTCTGTGCTGGTTGCCAACCCAATTCGCTTGTGATCTTGGTTGCATTAATGGCATAGCGGCGATCATGTCCAGCGCGATCCTTCACAAACGTAATGAGTTTGTTAGAGGGGCGAACAGGCAGTTCTGGTGCCAGCTCGTCCATCAGTGCACACAGCATATGGACGAGATCAATATTTTTAACCTCGTTATTGCCGCCAATATTATATGTCTCGCCCGGTGTGCCGCGATGAATCACTGCATCTAAGGCGCTGCAATGATCGCCTACATACAGCCAATCGCGAATGTTTTGCCCATCGCCATAGACAGGTAGCGGCTTGCCCATCAGAATATTGATACACATCAGCGGGATCAACTTTTCAGGAAAGTGATACGGACCGTAGTTGTTGGAGCAATTGGTAATCAGCGTCGGCAGCCCATAGGTGTGATAGTAGGCACGCACTAAATGGTCACTACCTGCTTTTGATGCAGAGTAAGGGCTGTTGGGCGCATAGGGTGTCGTTTCAGAAAATGCTGGATCATCGGCACCCAAGCTGCCATAGACTTCATCTGTAGAAACGTGGTGAAACCGAAAATGGGTCGGTTGATTGCAAGCGTTCCAGTATTGCCGAAAGGCTTCGACCAGCGTAAAAGTACCGTTCACGTTGGTTCGCACAAAAGCATCAGGACCTAGAATTGAGCGATCAACATGAGACTCAGCCGCAAAATGTGCCACTGTGTCAATTGCCTCTTCTTCCAGCAGCGCTGATACGACTGCACGATCGCAAATGTCACCTTGCACAAACCGCAGATTTGCTTTTTCCTCTAGTGGTGCAAGCGTCTGGCGGTTTCCTGCATAGGTTAGCGCATCTAGCACTACTACGCGATCGCCTGGATAGGTTTCGCACCAATAATAAACAAAATTTGCGCCAATAAAGCCAGCCCCCCCTGTGACGAGAAGCGTCCGTGGTCTGGTTCGTGTTTGTCCGTGATCTACAAGTGTCATAAGTTCTGAGTCTTTGTGTCAAGTTCAAGCCAGATTAGGAAAGAAATGTTCGTTCGGTATTATAAAAAACTGTCACTTTGCCATTAAGGTTTAAAAATTATGGTGAATGAACCGCTTGACCAGCAGTTTTTTGGCTCATCACTGGCTGTTTTAGTAATGGCATGGGCATTACCTCCCGATAAAGTTTGAGGATAGTATCCACTTTTACTTCCCAATCAAAATGGCTTAATACACGCTGGCGACCTGCTTCACCCATCGATCGCCGTAGGGACGGAGATGATGCTAAACGGAGCATAGCGGCGGCTAAACCGTCAATAAATGATGCACGTGATTGAGGCTCAACTAAAATGCCACACGATTCATCAAGATAGTCAGTTGGTCCACCCCACTTGGTAGCAATGACCGGAAGACCAATTGACATTGACTCTAGAACGGCGGCTCCACCGCACTCCAATAAGCTTGGCAGTACCATCACATCCGACTGGCACAGCCGTTGAGCACAGTCAGCTTGAGATAGCCAGCCCAGAAAATGCACAGCGCTGTCAGGATGCATGTTTACACCGTGTTCTACTGCCTGAAGCTCGTTTCCCACTTGTCTTTGATCCATTGCTTGAGGCTCATCCAACGACCGTAATCCTAATGCCACTGCCTGCTGCTTCAAGGCAAGACCTTCGGGTCCATCGCCAATAATTTCTAGTACAACAGGCATCTGTTTAGCGACACGCTCAAAGGCAAGCAGCAGTAAATCAACTGCCTTCCAATCCAGCAACCGCCCGACAAACACGAACTTAGTCGCCTGCGTTACGGCTAGAGCTGTGGTCATATCTATGGGCTGCACCGCTTCCGCAGTAACGCTTTCAGGCTTTTGCTGCCACACCGATAAATCAACGCCATTCTCACACAATTCAACGATATTGCTACATACACCCTTCGGCAACGCGGCGCGTGTGCGGGCATTGGCAACTAATAGCATTGCGGCTTGGCGCTTGCCTGGAATCAGCCAATTTAGCCACTTAGAAAGGAGCCTACCTGCTGCCAATGACACATGAACAAAGCGGCTTTGCATCTTTTGAAAGGCAGGCGGATAGTTCATCCCACCGTTCATGGGACCAATAATCACCGGCGCGTCCACAGCAAAAATTAGAGACGGTTCTTTGGGTGAGACCGGTATCGGCTGATGCACAACCGTAATTTGATGGCGCTGCACCAGCTGCTTTGCAAGACGGCGTTGAGCAGCCTGAGTCATCAAGCGCACCACAAACCCAAGCGTAAAGTAAGCCAACCGATGCGGCAAGAATTGACAGAGCCAATCCAAAAATCGATGCAAAGATGTATCAGTGATGAAGTGAATGCGATCGAAATCGGCTCCCAGTAATTGCTTTAGTTCATCACGAGTGCGATCATGCACAACCATCCAAACTTCGATCTGACGTTGACGCAAGATACGAAAGTAGTGAAAAGGCAGCGTTGCCTCACCACCGAAATTTGCTGAGGCGTGTTCTGCCACAATTAGGACGCGGGGTTCATTGCTGGTCATATCAAACGCTTCAACGCTGGTTGGACACTCATAGACTTGCAAAGAACCAAGGCACTGCTGATGCTTGTTGAGAACTTCTTCTCATTGTTTCTTGCTTATTGATCGCTGAGAAAATTTTATATTATTGACATTTTTGCTTGAATCTTTTATTCAGCTTCCCCTGCATCCATTTATAGGAGAATGAAGCTTACCCACCAGCTATTCTCTAAGTGGCTCGGAAGGTTCCAGGCCCATCTTAGACGAAGCAACCGCTAGGCAAGCTCAATTTGACTATCATCCCCAATCATGAACCGAAGCGCTTTAGGTCGCTGGGGAGCCGTTTTAAGGTGAGCTCGCTGCCCAATTACGCTGTCTACGATGCGCTGATGAATGCCAATAACCTGTGCGCCTTTGAGAATAACGCTGTGCTCTAGGTCTACATCAACCAGCGTGACTTGGTCAGCAATACTACTGTAGGGACCAATAAAACAATTTTCCAAGTGACAATCATTGCCGATGACTACTGGACCGCGCACAGTGCAGTTAATGAGCTTGGAACCCGTACCGATTTGTACCCGTCCAAAGGTTTGGCTCTTAGCATCCAGTTCACCACTGATTTCTGTTTTAAGGCAGGTATCCAGAATGATTTGATTTGCTTCGAGCAAGTCATCTTTTTTGCCAGTATCAAGCCACCAGCCTTCAATTTGGCGGGCTTCGACGTGTTTTTGCTGGTTGATCAGATCTTGAATCGCATCAGTAATTTCAAGTTCACCTCTAGCTGATGGCTGGATGCGATCGATCGACGCATGAATCGTATTTGCGAAGAAATAAATACCAACCAACGCTAGATTTGACGCTGGTACTTTGGGCTTTTCTACTAACTGAACAACCCGTCCTTGATCATCGACCTGTGCAACACCAAAAGCACTGGGATTGGCTACAGGACGCAGCAGAATGAGGGAGTCCATCTGTTCTGTCTTAAAGTGATTCAAGAATTCACCGAGTTCGTTCTGAATCAAGTTATCGCCCAAATACATCACGAAGGGTGAGTCGCCAAGAAAGGGGCGTGCAATCTTCACGGCGTGAGCCAAACCCGCAGGTGACTCTTGCAAAATATAAGTGATGTTGGCACCAAAGTGATCGCCATCGCCCGTTTTTGCTTTAACTTCTGCGCCTGTTTCTGGGCTGATAATAATGCCAATGTCTGTAATACCCGTTGCCGCAATAGCCTCAATGCCGTACCAAAGAATCGGTTTGTTAGCGACTGGCACCAGTTGTTTGGCACCAGTGTATGTCAGCGGTCGTAGTCGCGTGCCTTTGCCACCACTGAGAATGATTGCTTTCATAAAACGAGTCTCTTCGAGAAGGGTTGTGTCACGGGTAAACTTCAGCTAACTTGAGTGGCTTCCCAGCGTGATCTTTCGCTGATAGAAGCGGCTCTGCCTTTAAAGCCCAGTCGATCGCCAAATCGGGATCGTTCCAGAGAAGGCACCGCTCAAACTGCGGCGCATAGTAATCGGTTGCTTTGTATAGAACTTCAGCAACTTCTGAGATGACTGCAAAACCATGAGCAAACCCAGCAGGTACCCAAAGCATTCGCTTGTTGTCTGCAGTGAGGTAGCAACTTACCCATTGCCCAAAGGTGGGAGATTGCCGACGAATATCAACGGCTACGTCCAATATGGTGCCTGTGATCGCTCGCACTAGTTTGCCTTGGGGCTGCTGAATTTGATAATGCAGTCCACGCAAGACGTTTTGGCAGGAGCGGGAGTGATTATCCTGGACGAACTGAGCAGCTACTCCCGTCTTGTCTGTAAAAACCTGTTCGTTGAAGCTTTCAAAAAAGAAGCCGCGATCGTCTTCAAAAACGCGAGGTTCAAAAATCAAGACATCAGGAATTTCAGTAGGCAAGACGTTCATCGGAATTTCCTCACAACACTTCCTTTTAATCTAAAGGCTCAGAGTAACCCACGAGAAGTCTAAACCAATTTTCACCGCAAGTTTTGCCAACTGTAAGCGTTATAACGCGTTGCTTAATGAAGGCTCAAGCGCTTGAGGCAATCTTCATTAAACGCCATTGCAATGGTAAAGATTAACGAGGGCAGATGCCAAGCTAGCAGACAAGCGCTAAGTAGATGTGAAGCATAGCTGTTCTCTCAGTGGTATAGCAAAAGGCTAAAGGATTAAGTAGAACCTTTACTAGAAGCAGAACTGGAAACCCTAATCTGTCCTAACTCTCTCTTCAACTGCTATGGCAAGCCTTAACTATTTAGACATTTAGAGCAGTAGAGCGATCGTCACCGGGATAACCGCTATTAATAAATTTTAAATAAAGTTATTGCTGTAGAACGAGTAGCTTAGCAAGGTAGAGGCTAGGTAGCCAATCGAAAGCGTAGTAAAGCTAACCGAAACAACATGAGTTCACGACGTTGGGCTTCACTACGCTTGCCTGAGTTAATCAGAGGGTATGGGTGTTAGATGCTGCAAACAGGCTTGTCGTTTGCATTGAGCTTGATTGTGCCTTCGGTGCCACCAACGACGAAAGGATACTGTTCTTCTCCAACCGTTCTAACGAAGGTTGGTTTTTGCAGGGAACATTCTCTGATCGCTGCACCCCAAGCGGCATAATCACTGCCTAGTTTGTCAGTAATGGGAGTGTTGGTAGAAATTTCTGCATTTTTCACGATCGACAGTTCAATTGGCAATGTGAAGTAGATAGGCGCTACAGGTGGAGTCGGTAGATCGACCGAGCGACCACCCACAATGGTTTCTTCATCAGGCGAAGTCGTTACCGCTAGTGGGGCTGCTGATGCTGCGACAGCATGACCGACTGAAAGTGTAACAATGGCTGCGACAGCAAGCTTTTTCAACATAGCAAGATTCTCCTCAGTGATTTTTTAGTGATGGGTTTATCTCAGGCGATCGACGCACAAATCGTACGCTGATCGTCTGACAAAACTAACGGACTTCTCAACTATAGTTCCCAACTAGAGCTTAAGTGATCCATCAATCCGCTAGTCAAGCCTCATGAACGTTAACACAACTTGTGTACTTTTAAATACCACAATTTCTTAAAAGCAAATTTTGCTTCCGCGTTAGAGGTGGTAGGCTGAGCAGCTACTGCTGAAATACTCTTTATAGGGACAAGGCGATCGCCCGGTTTGCCAGAGCCTCGGCTGTAATGCCATTAACTGCCATCAAAGCAGTGGGGCTAGCCGTTGTTTCACCGCGCTTCCAGGCAAAGGTATCGCGCTTCGCCAAACTTCTTAGCATGATTGGTTCTAGCATGCCGCTGGCACCACCTGTCACACCAATTAGGACATCGCCGCCAAATAGCGACTCAAACTCAGCATCATTAAGAAAGGCACTATCAGGTTCGGAACACAGATCCCAGCCCACATCGGATGCGCGGTAAAGGCGACGGGGATTAATCACTGAAACGATGCGGACACCTATGCCCTCTGCGGTTAACTGGGTAGCTGCTTCAAAAACGGGGATCAGGGGCATATCGCCGATGACAGCAAACACAACGGTTGTACTGCCGCTAGTTTCGTGCAGGGTGATGGCACCATTAGCGATCGCCTGCTGCGTCTGGTCAAACGTCGTCCGAATGGGTAAGGGTGACTTACTAGCTGTAATCACTACCCCTTTATTTTTTTGAGTCAGCGCCCAGTCGTAGCAGACCTGAATGCTGTTGGCATCGGGCGGAAAGAGCGGGAAAACGTTGCCGTTGCGCATCATGGCAGCAAAATAGGCTTCAATTTCGGGGCGTTGATGCGTCCAACCGTTACGTCCTTGCTCTAGAGCCCCTGCTGTAAAGAGCGTTACGGTAGCAGGCGTAGGACGACGAAGTTCTGCCATTGCCTGCGTCACCGTTTGCCAGATGGGTAGACCGTTGATCGCGAACGATTCATAGGAACACCAGAGCGATCGCGATCCCATTAACGCTAATCCCGCTGCCAGCCCTGCACAAGCATCTTCGCTCAACGGTTCATAGACCTGTCCACCTGGAGCCTGATAGTACAGTGGATCTTCAGTTGGATGAATGATTTTGAGCGCCTGGTTAATATTGGCAATACCCGATGCCTCGTTACCATCAGCATTAGTTACTACATAGGCAGCATCGGCTTGCCCAACTGCTGCAACTAGCTTACCCATTGCAGTGGTGGAAACCTTTGGCTCGCCACCAACCGTAAATTCTTCTAGGGGCAGTTGACCAAGCGAGGGGAGCGATCGCTCAAATTCTGTTACCACCGTTTTGCTAGCAGGACCGCCACCTGCCCGCTCGCAGTTGGCGCGCACGAGTGCCCAGGCATTAGGCGAAAGCGCACGAGCTTTCAATGCCGCTACAATGTCAGGATTTTCTAACGTGTGCTGGGCATAAAGGTTGTGAGATTTTGCGCCACGTGCATGCACACCTGCACCTTTAAGCTGCTTAATAATCAGGACGGTTAGCTTACCACCAAGGGCAGAGCGAGCCGCTTCATCCGTTTTTGCTAGCACCGCTTTGCCGAATGCGAGGCGCTGCTCAGGGGCGAAGATAGTGCTATCAACGTATGCTCCAGGCTGGTTTTGGTCATCAAAGTCTTTGGCATCAATAAGTACCACTTGCTCAAAGCCGTTGCCGCGCCAGTATGACTCCATCTGCTCATTCGTTTTTAGTGACACCATGCTGTGGTGTTCCTGGGAGTAGCCGTTCCAGACCAGCACGGGTAGAAAGTTTGTTGCAGTGGGGTAAGCTGTGTGGAAATGAGCCATCGCGCTCACAATGTAGGGTTCGCCCAGGCCGCCATCACCGACTGTGAAAGGAAAGAGCTTGTCAGGGTGCAAGAGTGCTGCTGCCATCGCAAAGTGTTGCCCTTGCCCTAAAGGTCCGGCAGGTGCAAGAATGCCAGGGATAAAGCCAGAGAGATGACCTAGCAAGCCGTGCTGCTCGCGGAAACGATCGCGCAACTGCTGCACGGTGTTGATGCCCATGTCTTCCAGCGATCGATCCAGGAACATAGCGCTGTAGAAGCCAGGTGCATGATGCCCGACCTCGGTAATAATATTTTTGTAGCCCAACATGACTAGTGCGGCATACGCTTCTGCCTGACTGGCAAAGCCGCCGGGGTGCCCAGAAGCCTTACTGGCTGTCACCTGTAAGATTAGATAGCGCAAGGCATCTGCATACAAAAGCGTTTGATACGCAGCAGCAGGATCAGTAAGATCGGCGATCGCGGTTTGACCTTCTCCAATCGCTGGCACAGCACCATAGACATCAAAACCTGGCACTGCATCGCTGTAATACTGAATGCCATCACAGAAGGCGGGCGTGCTAACGGACTGGGGATTAGGACTAACTGCGGTCATGCTTCAGATACCTACTGCAACTAAAAATCTGGTGGCGATTGCCCCTAATCATAGTACACAGCCCATTACACAAAAAGAGCAGAGGGTTTTTGATGGTAGCGATTGTGGCGGTCTATAGCTGATAGGGTGACAGTATCAAGGATAATGATCGTTACAGTTAGGGCTTTTTGGGCATTGAAGGGGATGGAGGTGGCTCCTGTTGCAACAGTAGAGGAATGCTCAACGCTCCTAACACGATCGTGATGCCAGTAATGCCCCAAATGATTAGTCGATTCGGTCGGTAATCTCCTCGCTCAATCTGCCACAGCACCTGGTTGTAGCGCCAAGCAGCTAAAGCAATAAGCACAATGCCAAAGATGACCAAACTGATACCCAGGTTCTCTGAATTAAAAACAGGGTTGCTAGGCACCTCTTGGTCAGTAATAGCTACTCTTAGCTGACGTAAAAATAAGCCAAAGCGAGCAATGGCAAGTCCGAACCCGATTAAGGTAATAGAGGTACGAAGCCAAGCCAAGAACGTACGTTCATTTGCCTGATGCTCTCGTTGTCGATCGGGTAGTCTGGTCATGAAGCAAGATGCTAACGGTTAGTAGCCCACGATCGATCTGCTACAGGCTTCAGCATTACTAGGTCGATTGCACCGGCAGTTTAGCCGCAGTTCGCTCTTGTCATACCAATTTAAACGGCGTTCAAGGCAGATAGGGCATCCAAGATGAAGGGGTAACCTGTGACGGAAGCAACGCTTGCTGGTGTTAACTCAGCGAGGAGTTGATCAACTTTGGT
>NZ_JACJOZ010000051.1:0-51236 GCF_014695795.1 Phormidium sp. FACHB-592 | reverse complement strand
TGAAAGTGATCCGATGAGAGAACGCGGGTAAAGCCTGCCTGTTCTGCCCTTTGGGCATACTGCAGCAGTTGACTAGGCGGAAATTGTTCATGAGAGGCGTGATAACCAATCTGCACCATGACCTGTCCTCCGGGATAATTGACTACAATCTACTAGTTAATAATGTGGCGATAACGAGCCTCCACCAAGGCATAGATGCTATAAGCAATTAGTCCGAGGGCCATGAAACCTAACAACCAAGAACCAAAAGTTTGGTGTTCTAGGGTTGCTAAGATTCCACCAAAGCCTCTGGCTTGACTGGCCTTAGATTGCCACGCCGCTAGGATTAAGAAAATACCAATCAGGCCAAACATAAATCCACGAGCCGCAATCCCAAACTGCCCTGCTCTCTTGGTCCATTTACGCTCGGTTGGGCTCATCTGGTGCTGCTTAAATTTCTGCATAAACTTTGCTTGGTAGGCATAGTAGAGGTGGTACAGGCCCACCATTACTGTGAGTCCGCCTGCTAGTCCAACTAGCCATTGCCCAAAGGGTTGTGACAGAAACCGAGCTGTCCAATCCTCAGTGGTAATGCTGTTTCCTTCACCTTCACCGAAACTGAAAATCAGCCCGATTGCAGTTAGCGCCAAACTGCCATAGGAGATGGCGCTGGCTGCATAGCCTAAGCGTTGAGCAACCCGTTTAGGACTCAACTTCTCGCCCTGATGTTCTGGATCAAAGATGGTTTGCACCAACCGCCAAAACACATAACCCATAAGGCCGATCGCAATCAGACCGAGGAGAACCTTGCCAAAAGGCTGAGCCACTATCTCTTCCAAGGCCCCACTGGTGCTAGTGGTCTCGCCCCCACTGCCGATCGCTGTTTGAGCTGCCAGTAAGCCAACCACAAAATAAACTGTTCCCTTTGCTGCATAGCCGAAGCGGGCTAGTTTTTCAACCCAAGGATGGGCAGCCACTCGTTGCGCCTGTTGGTGTAGATTTTGAGGTTGAGAGTTGTGGGGCGTCATAACAGCGCTTAATGAGCCTGATTGGCCTGAAACCAGCGATAGCCGTAGGGAGACAGTTGAATGGCTTTGTGATCCCTATGTAATGATTCATAGGGGTGATCGCCAAATAGCTCCGATAAATGCCCATAATCAGTTGATTTAAGTGTTACTGAGCAGTCCTGGTTCGCTAAGTTATGCAACGCAATGACAGCGCGATCGCTCCAGGTGCAGCAATGAGCAAGGACACAGGGAGCATCCGTTTCTAAAATATGCAATGTGCCATAGCCAAATTCTGGACATTGCTTGCGGATCCGAATCAGACGTTCGATCCAGTTAATAAGGGCTGCTGGATCGCGCTGTTCCTGAGCAACGTTAACCTCTTTGTAGCCGTATGCTCCCTCACTGATGATGGGTTGAATGAGTTGATCAGGTGGCACCTTAGAAAAGCCGGCATTTGGTTCGTCAGACCATTGCATTGGCGTTCTCACACTGGTTCGTCCAGGCAAAGAGAGGTCATCGCCCATACCGATCTCATCGCCATAGCGCAATAAGGGCGTACCCGGCAAACTAAACATTAAGCTATAAGTGAGTTCAATGTGGCGGCGATCGCCCTTGAGCATAGGCGGTAAACGCCGACGAATTCCCCGCCCAAAGATCTGCATCTTTTCTTCAGGGGCAAAAGCGGCAAAGATCTCTTGCATTTCTGAGTCACTCAGGCGATCGAGCGTCAATTCGTCATGGTGACGTACAAAATTTAACCACTGGCATTGGGCAGGAATTTCTGGTAAGTTTTTTAGCCCATAGTGCAACGGTTCGGCTGTTTGACGAGCTAGCGCCAAGAACATATATTGGTTTAACAAAAAATTAAACAGTAGATGGATGCGGTTTCCCTGCCCAAAATAAGTAGGAATTTCTTCTGCTGGCACGTTTGCCTCTGCCAGCAAGACTGCATCTCCTTGGTGCGAAGTCAGAAACCCCCGCATCTCATCAAAAAAGCTCTGTAGGCTTGCCTGTTGAGCCTCTGCGATGCCGATGCCTTCAATGACAAAAGAAGCCGCATCAATCCGAAAACCGGATACACCCAATTCCAACCAGAAGCCCATGATTTTGCAAATCTCTTCTCGCACTAAGGGATTGGCAATATTCAGGTCGGGTTGGTGTTTATAGAAGTGATGCAGATAATAAGCCTCTGCCTGCTCATCATATTCCCATAAACTATCTTCCACTGTTGGAAAGGCGATGAGGCTCGGATCACTTTCAGGCGGATTCTTTGACCAAACATAATAATTCCGGTACCGAGATTGAGGATTGGAGCGAGATTGCTGGAACCAAGGATGCTGATCAGACGTATGGTTAATTACTAGATCGATCAGCACTCGTATGCCTCGTTCTCGCGCTTGGTGCATGAACTCGACGAAATCACCCAATGTTCCTAAGCGTGGATCAACATTGTAGTAATCCATCACGTCGTAGCCATTGTCCCGGTTGGGAGATGGGTAAAACGGCAGTAACCATAAGCAGGTGATTCCTGATCCAGCCAGATAGTTCAGATGTTGGGTGAGTCCAACAAAATCGCCTATGCCATCACCATTGCCGTCCATAAAAGTTTCTACATCTAGCGAGTAGATAATGGCATCTTTATACCAAATGCTTTTCATTAGTACGATCGCTTTAGCTCATTTCAAATGTTTTTAATTGAACCAATAGTTAACTCAACTTCCTCTAGAAACATATATGCAATGTCTCTACATCAAACAAATTTTTGGAAGCCAATATAATAACCATATTAGTTAGTAGACTTTGATTTAGCGCGTTTAATCTCTCTCTACTTTAGACTCACCTTCCTCCCCTTCTTCCCTCTCTACAGCGCCTTTCCTCTCTACGGTACCTTCCCTTTCGGCAGCGCCTTCTCTTTCCACAGCACCTTCCTGCTCCCCGCCTTCCCTTTCGGCAGCACCTTCTCTTTCCACAGCGCCTTCCTGCTCCCTGCCTTTTCTTTCAACAGTACCTTCCCGTTCCCCTTGTTCAGAAGTGCAAGCAACAGCACCCACTAAAAACACACTAGCTAAAGCAATCTGGGTTAGGATTTTTACAAATTTACTTATCATGACTTTCACTTCTGCTTTACTCAATTATTGTTTATTGTTTGAATCGAGATTCATTTTCATGCTATGGAAAGGCTATAAACTAACCTTCTCCTTTAAGTTCAATATTATTTCTGAGAAAACCAAGTCTTTGTGGGGATAGCTGTGATTAAGCTTGATAGACGAATTGGCTCCTAATCATTACTAGCATAAGCAATCGTACTTAATAAGGCATTCTCTGCTTGGCGGGAATCGAGACGAGTGTGTTGAACCACGATCGGCATATCAGATTCAATCACACTGGCGTAATCTGTATCACGGGGAATGGGCTCAGGCTCAGACAAGTCATTAAACCGTAAATGCTTTGTGCGACGTGCTGGAACGGTGACGCGATAGGGTCCTACAGGTTCGCGATCATTGAAATAAACCATGATCTCAACATGAGCATCCTGGTCTGAGCTATTCAGTAAACAGGCAGTTTCATGGCTGGTAAATTGCGGTTCGGGTCCAGTACTATAGGCAGGAATGTACCCTTCTGCGATCGCCCAGCGGGTTTTTCCAATCGGTTGACTCATTACTTTGCTATCTCCTAATTAATATTGTGTGCTTTGTTTATTCTCCAACGCTTAATTGGCGAAGAGAAATCTGTTTACATAAACTTTCTACCGCTAGAGTGAGCGATCGCATTAACTCTGAATCTTCACGGTAATCGGCTTCAGCTAAATTGGTGACTTGTTGGCTCTCACTAACTTGAATTTGCTCATCCCAAGCTTGAGCCTCTTTGTAAACGTCGATCGCAATCCCGCCTTCGTCATTTAGGACTGAAAAGCAAGGAACATCTGACGTCCCGTCTCCAACATAGATCATTTGTGACAACGGAATGTGCAGCTGATCTTCTGAAACATCTCGGTAGGCAAGCGAGCGCCCATTTCCATCCACCTGATCCTGACCACTGGCAATCTGCATTAAATAGCGGGTCTTTTCTGTATGGCTGATGCTGCGTTTAAGGAAATCAATTTCGCCAGTCTCGCTGTAGTGAAACTCGCATCCCCAAATTTGATTAAAGTAAGGGGCAATGCAGGTATTGCGAACCACTTTACCAAAACCACCTGTAATCATGTAAAATTCTAGTTCAATTTGTGGATTGAGATCCTGTACACGCCGACGTAAACGATCGAACATCTCGGTAACGCCGTCAAAAGGTTGTAATTGTTGCCCAAACTGTATGAGATAATCTTTGGTGATTTTGTGCTGAATCTCTGGGTGATGTTTGGATGCTTGAATCAAACAATAGAATCTAGCGGCAACATGATCCCAGCCTGCATTTTTCAAGGGTGCATATTGCTGTTGATGAAATTGCTCTACATCTAACCCGACAGCCTTTACCAGTTCATCCAAGGTGTTCGCGGCTAGCGTATCGTCAAAGTCGAATACGATTCCATTGCGGTTACAGACAGGGTTAGTCGCTTGGGGTTTTGTGAGGTGAGTCTCTTGTCTTTGTGCCATCACTATCCTCTCGGCTCCACTTTCTGGGTTTGCTCTAGCTGCTGTAAACAGCGCTGTTCACAGCAGCTTTATGTACTTCGTTCCTTGCTCTACGCTCCACTTGAGCCGATGAGCCCAGTGAGTTGTAATAAATAGGTCACTGCAAATCCAGCAAAAAACAGTCCTGCTAAAGCCGTTGCCCAGAAGCTTAAAGGAGCAGGCTGTAGTTTCTTCGGTAGCATCTGGTGGTTGAGATATAAAGTGAGCCCAGTGACAACTGGAATATGGGAGGCTTCAATGACTCCAGCCGTTTGGAGCAATCCCACAGGTTTGCCAAAGAACAGATACACGCCAATGGGGAGTCCTGCTAGCAAGGTTGCGATATAGAATTTGCGTAAGAATTTTTCATTCGTCCAACGACCGCCCCGGACACCAAACCCTTGCAGTAAAATTTGCGTTCCATCGGCAAACATCCGCCCAAACCCATCTTGTACAGACATTGTGGTACTGCAAAAGGTGATGAAGACGATCGCAACCATAAACCAAAAGCCAAAAGGCCCCCAAAGATCGCCCAAGAGGCTCCCTAACGTTTCGGCAATCTGGTTTTCTTGGGGTATTAAGCCTTGTGGACGCAACAGTTCTGCGCCTAAGATCAGAAATGATAGGGCTGCTAATAAAGCTCCTACTACGGCTAGGGTATTGGAGAAGGTCATCAAGTTTAGCCATCCCTGCAATCGTTCTCGTTGGTCGTGATCGAGCGGCTTAAAATCTATTGGTTCTTCGCGCTTGTTGGTGGCAGAACCATAGCCTCTAGCACCGATCCAGTAGGAGTACCACATGATTCCAGCAGCCCCTGCTAGCATGAACCCCAACCAGGGCAAGATTTC
The DNA here is from genome assembly GCF_014695795.1 of Phormidium sp. FACHB-592. NCBI lineage: Bacteria > Bacillati > Cyanobacteriota > Cyanophyceae > Oscillatoriales > Oscillatoriaceae > Phormidium > Phormidium sp. FACHB-592. The sequence goes on along the minus strand of NZ_JACJOZ010000051.1, from coordinate 45,794 downwards.
CTCATACTTGACATCTGGCGGGATTTGAGGGACTAATCCACCTGACAGTTTCCCTAAGTTAGGAAAAACAAAAACCGCAGCAGCTACCACGGCTATCGTGCGACCAATACCAATGTAGGATGAAGCTTTTTCGACTCCATCGTATTGTCCTAGAAAGACGATCGCTGCTGTCACCACAATGATGATTACCGTCCACAGTTGAACCGTACCCCCAGTCATCAAAATCAACGCGGTTGCTGCGGCTCCTGCCATCCCTGCCACAGTTGCGATCGCCACTACAAACTGAGGCACCAAAATCAGCCAGATCGCCCAGTTTTTGGGACCAGGGAGCCGCTTAAATCCTTCTAGAATTGTCACCCCAGTGCAAACGGTAAACCTGCCAACTTCGCGGTTGATAAACCATTTGAGGACTACCGCTGCTAGGAGTGCCCACAACAACGTATAGCCATAGAGCGCCGCAATGCGGGGGGTAAACAGCAACTCACCAGAGCCAGCGGCAGAAAGCATCCAGAGAAAACTAGGACCCAGCCACTTCAGCCAATCTCGCCCCTGAGGCGGTGGAGGAACTTGCGATTGTGGTTGATCAATAAGTGTTGTCGTTCGTATTTGTTGATCACTGTTCATGCTGCTGTCTACTTTGATTATGGTTATTTCAGCACAGGCTCAGGTTGTTGTACGGTTGATTCACGCATGAGCCACTAACCCTCACTTAGTAGGGTGCATAGAGCTTCGCATGAAGGTGCTGTTGTCACTTGCTCAATGAAAGATGGATGGGTTGAGTGGTCATATTACCCAACCCATCTCGAAGGCTGTAACTTACTTTCTAACGTCTGGAATTGCTGAAGGATAAACAGCGTCAGCAATCAATACAGGTTTTTGGCTGTACTCTGCTTCCAGCTTCTTCTGCAAATCTAAGTCCCAGGTCAAGTCATAGTCTCGTTCAATGTCAGTCACGACAAAGGGACGCAGTACACCCGTTACCGCAACTGTTTCGCCATCTTTTACTGGAGCGATAGCTGGGGCACCCGCTTTAGGGTTGACTCGTAAGACCAGCAAATCAGCAGCTCCAAACAACTTATCCTCATCTAGCGTGAAGGAGTTTGGAGTTCTAATGTCTTCGATTTCGCCTGTGACTGCTAGCGGTTTGCCATAATACCGCTGAGGATCTTCGGTGATTTTGCCTGGTTCTGGTGCTAGTGCGATCGCTTGAGCAACAATGGCAGGTTTATTCTCATACTCAACATACACTTCGCGATCTAAGCCCAAGTTAAACTCCCGTTCAACCTCTGCTAGCACAAAGTTACGAACCTGACCTGTAACCTGCACTTTAACGTCATCATCAGTGGGCATAACGAAAGGCTTACCCGACGCATTTACAACCAGAATCGATTCAGTGCCAAAGAATTGCTCATCGCTCACTGTGAAAGTGTTCGGATCAATCTTCTTAATTGGCTCGCTTCTAATTGTCACGGTCTGTCCAATGAGACGATTAGTATCATTGGCAACTTCTTTAGCCGTAACATTTCCTACAGGTGATGGGGCAACGGCCTCTTGTCGTGCATTAGTGCAAGCAGGAAGAACTAGAGCCATGATGGCAAGAGCAATTCCTGTTGGAAGGGAACCATTCAGTTTCCCTAACTTTTGAGTAAAGCTAGTGTGATGAGAGCTTGTGTGGCGAGTCATGCGATTTTTCTCCGTTTCTCTGCATTAAATGAGTTTCATAGTTCATAAGCTTCTCCAAAAAGAGGATGCTTATTAAACTTAAATAAAGTTTGAAAAGAAAGCATTTGCTTTAAAGCATTCTCAACTGTCTCTAAAGGTTCTTTCTCTGATTAACCATCAAACTTTATTGTTTCCTCATTACTATAGAGATTGAAGTTGCTTGCTCCTTCTAGCTAAGGGGATAGCGAACTTTTCCATTTATAGATTGAGTAGAATTTCATACTGATTTCATCATCAACTCAAACCTTCTATGGATAGGGTGTTAGCATTTGTATCTGATGGAGGAGACGAATTTCACGCTGTTTTCATATTCTGTAAAGCTCTTAGTTATAAGGTATTTTAGTAAGAAACAAAGTTATTAATAATGCGACTTCTATTAGTTGAAGATGAAGCCGATTTAGGCGCAGCCATCAAACAAGTTCTTAACCACCAGACCTACGTAGTGGACTGGGTGCTGGATGGTAAGCAAGCATGGAACTATTTAGAAACACACTGGAACGAATACACTTTAGCGATTTTTGATTGGATGCTGCCAGGGCTGTCAGGGGTGGAGTTGTGCAAACGGCTACGCGCCCAGAATAGCTCGCTCCCTGTCTTGATGCTGACTGCAAAAGACCGCATGGAGGAAAAGATTCAAGGGCTAGATAGTGGCGCCGATGACTACTTGGTGAAGCCCTTTCAGATGGCAGAACTGCTAGCAAGACTGCGAGCCTTACGGCGACGATCGCCCCAGCTTCAGCCACCACAACTCCAGGCTGGTAATTTAACACTCAACTACGGGACTCACGCAGTCGTTCGACAAAATGCTAAGGGCGATTGCCAGGTAATTCCCCTAACCATCAAAGAGTTTCAGCTCCTGGAGTACTTCATGAAGCACCCCAACCAAATTGTGAATCGGGATCAAATCATGAACCAGCTTTGGGAAGTGGGGGCTGAACCCGTGAGTAACGTTGTTGCCGCCCAGGTTCGGCTACTCCGACGCAAATTGGAAGATGAGGAATCTGTGATTGAAACCATCTACGGTGTGGGCTATCGCTTTAACCTGGATGGATGAACATGAAAGACAATCAACTGTTTGGTTCCACTCGTCTTCGTTTGGCTCTCTGGTATGCCGGAGTCATGGCTTGCATTATGGGGTTAAGCGGTTTGGGAGTTTATCAGGTAGTTGCCCATGCCTACCGTAAAACTATTGATCAAGGGTTGCAGGCCGTTACAGGGGTGGTGGCTAAACAAATTGAGCCTGTCATACAGCGACCCGAACAGTTACGTCAGGTAGCTAAAAACTTCTCCTTGCGTCTGTGTCTGACTGAAACAGATTGTATCCCTACCGTCGAGGCTACTAAGGCAGCTCAGTTGCCTGAAATGATTCGCCCCCCCTTGGTCAAAGTGCCTGATCCTATCAATTACTACATCCGCTTATTGGATACGAGTGGCAGACCGATCGTAGTGATGGGGCTACAAATCGATCAATTACCCAGCACGTCGGGAAAAGCAAAGTGGCAGACGATGAAAGATCGTCAAGGGATTCGCTATCGCCAAGTCTCCTTACCTCTACAGATACAAAATCAACCTGGCGGCTATGTGCAGGTGGGGCGATCGCTCCAAGACTTAGACCACAATCTGGCTGCCTTACGCTGGACATTGCTGCTAGGGTGCGCAATCTCGCTGCTTCTGGTGGCTTTGTCAAGCTGGTGGCTAGCGGGATTGGCGATGCAGCCGATCTACCACTCTTATCGAAAAATGCAGCAGTTTACCGCCGATGCTGCTCACGAATTCCGCACTCCCCTCGCTGCCATGCAAGCCACGATTGAATCGACGCTGCGCTTTCAAAGTAAGTCTGAAAGCTCCATCACAGAGATGACAGAGGGAGTTTTAGCCGTTCTGCAACGCCAAACTCTGCGGCTCTCAGAATTGGTCAGAGATCTGCTACTGCTAACCCGCATTGACCAGCGTAAACTGACCGGAAAGCAGCTCCGTTGCTGTCTCAATGATTTAATCAGCGATTTAGTGGAAGAACTCGCTTTCTTAGCAGTTAAAGAGGAAGTGGGACTCTCAATGCAGTTACAAGTGCCTGACTCAGTTTATGTTTTAGGCGACGAAGAACAGCTTTATCGTTTGGTTTGTAACTTAATTAACAATGCAATTCAAGCAACGCCAGCGGGAGGACAAGTTAGAGTTTCACTAAACAAGGATGAACAAGCCGCCATGCTTCAAGTGCAGGATACAGGGCCGGGCATTGCCCCAGCCGATCAAGGTCGAATTTTCGATCGCTTTTATCGAGTCGAACAAGATCGATCACGGCACACAGGTGGTTCTGGTTTAGGCTTACCCATTGCGTTAGCTATTGCTCAGGCTCATCACGGTACGATTCAAGTACGAAGTGAACTCGGTAAGGGCAGCACCTTTACTGTGCGCTTACCTCTAGAGTAAATGGCTCAATCATGTTGTTCTTTGGTGCCCTGAATTCATCAACTTCCTGCTAAACCTGCTCTACCCGACAAATTCTCATAGAGTACAAACAGGATAAATACTAAATTTTCAGTTGGATTAAGCCTCTAGCAATCATCAAGATCATACATCAGGAGCCAAAGTGACATGCGTCAACTACTCGTACAAGTTCCACGAGGATGTGGAAAAGAGGTCTTAGATACTGCCAAAACTCATGATGGAGCGAATCTGGCACTATTTGAGGCTACGGGAACTGATGTGCTGCTGGATGTGGTGATTATTCACATCTCGAACCGCAAGGTTGAAGCTCTGATGCAGGCGCTAGAAGGGATGCCCAATCTCCAAATTACACTTAATCCGCATGGAGTGATGGGATTAAAGCCACCTGCGGATGAGGCGGCACAGCAAGTGACAGATGTGGCAGCCCGTAGCCCCATTGAAGTGTTTCTCTCTGGGTTGCAAAGCGTTGGCTCTTGGAAAGGCTTTTTGGGCTATGCGGTGGCGGCTGGAGTCGTAGTGTGGATTGGGTTATTTACCAATACCACTTATCTCTTAGTCGCAGCAATGTTAATTGCTCCGTTTGCGGGGCCTGCTATGAACGTAGCACTGGCTACTGCACGAGGCGATCGCCATCTCCTGGGTCAGAGTTTGCTGAGATATTTTGCGGCCTTAGCGGTCACGATCACTGTAACGGGACTAGTTACCTTGGTTCTGCGTCAAGAAGTTGTGACAGAGCAAATGGCGGCAACGAGTACAATTTCTGCTGTTGCTGTGTTGCTGCCATTTGTAGCGGGTGCAGCGGGCGCGTTGAATCTGGTGCAGTCTGAACGCAGTAGCTTGGTCTCTGGTGCGGCAACTGGAATGCTGGTTGCAGCTTCCTTGGCACCTCCGGCTGGTCTAGTGGGTATGGCAGGAGCAATGGGGCGCTGGGACTTGACAGTCAATGGCGCTTTTGTGCTGTTGCTGCAACTGGCTGGCATTAATCTATCGGCGGCGATCGTGTTTCGGCTCTATGGTATCTCTGCACAAGGAGCACGCTATCAACGAGGTCAAGCCTGGGCTTTTCCAGCCATTTTAGTGGTTACAACGGTAGCCTTGGCTGGACTTCTCACCTGGCAATTTTCCAACTCGCCTAATCTACAACGTTCTAGCCGTTCGCAACGAGCCACTGCTGAAATTCAGAAGGTGGTTGATGAAAGTGGTTTAGCAAGCCTAGTAGAAGCCAATGTTCGCTTCACTCGCCCCGATATTAAAGGGCAAAATACCCTGTTGGGCACAGTTTATGTGCAGCGACAACAAGGGGTAGAGCAGTCTACTGAAACCATCCGCACTCAATTAACCCAAGCGATTCAAACCCATCTGCTCAATCAAGGATTTAACGTGACTCCTCTCATTGATGTCAGCGTTTTAGAACGACCCAACCGCTCTTAACTACCTTTGTCTGCTTCATGGCTTTCCCAATGGCTCATGACATCTTCAACCAGCACATTTTTTAGACATACTTGTGCCACAACCAGCAAAGGAAGGGCTAGCAGCAGACCCATAAAACCAAAGAAGATGGAGAAAGCGACTTGGGCTAGGAGGGTAATAGCTGGCAGTAAAGAAACCTGATGCTTCATCACCAAAGGAGTTAAAACATTGCTCTCAAGTTGCTGAATCACAACATATAAGCCTACTACGGCTCCCACCTTCCAAGGCGCATCTAGTAGAGCAAGAGCCGCAGGAGGAATAACGCTGAGGGTTGGTCCGAGATTAGGAATAAACGTGAGTAAACCTGCCAACGAAGCGTTTGCTAATGGCAAAGGCACATCTAAAAACCACAGACCCAGTCCACTAAAAACCGTAATTACCGTCATGTTAAACAGAATGCCGACTAGCCAGCCACTTAAAGCTATTTCGCATTCTGAAAGAATTGTATCGATTCGCTGGCGATAAAACTTGGGAAAAAGCAGTAAGAAGACTCGTTGATAGGATCTAGGGTTTGCCAGCAACATGATGGTGACAACTAGAACCAGCAATAAGTTCACGATAATTTCAATCGAGTAAGTAAAGAGGCCATAAAAACTGCCAAACACTCGGCTAATAAAATCGGGTAGTTGTTGAGTCAGTCGGGTAAAGATACCAACCTCATCATCGGTCTGCCCTGGAATCTGGCTGCGTAACGCCTCAAACCATACCCGCAAGCGGTCTAAGCCTCTGGGCACTGCTTCGATCAAGGCGGGTAACTGCTCAAAGAAAGGAGGGACAATTAGTGCTACTAGAAGTGCTAAAACAATCAGAACACTCGTAATCGTTAGAGCAATACCAATACCTCGATGAACTCCCTGACGCTCCAAACGCTTTACGAGTTGATTGAGCGCGGTTGCTAAAACAACAGCCGTAAACGCCAGCAACAGCACTTGCCGAATTCTCCAGAGAATGTAAAGCGAGATCATAAGGGCAAGAAACCCAATCCATTGCCCTAAACGCACAGGTCTACCTCTTGATTAAGACGATTGAGCGATCGCCAGCGAAATCTTACTGTAATTCCATCTTTATGATTTTAGCTATAGCTTTTTATTCTATGAAGAAGTAGGGCTAAAAGCACACTCCTTAAAGCGGCTTTAGCCCTACAATGATGAGCCTAGAACTCTCTATTAACGTTAACGGCGGTTATCGATGACTGGACGACCTTGTGTATCTAGATCCAGTTCTTCCCGACGAATTTGCTCTTCAGCGTTCACAGTATCCTTTTCTACAACCTTACTGACGTTAACTTGCTCACGCACAAACGCTTCTTTGTGGATGTCAGCGGTTTCTTCGTAAACTTCCATCCGTACTGCTTCCTGGCTACCAAAGTTGACATTGTTAGGATCAACAACAGTGCCTGCAGATGGAGTCGATCGATCGATCACAACACGCTCCTTCTCAACGGGAACAGCTACTTGTGCTGTCTCTGTTTGGACTCGTTTGCCAATCGAAACTTCTCCAACTTTCTGTTTGTGCTTATCAGCAATGAGCCGCTCTTCGTAGAGCTTTAAGCTTTGATGATCGCGATCGTTTAAGTCATACAAAGACGGGTCTTGCTGATAGTTATAGCTATCGCGATCGTAGGTGACAGCGCCTGCGGCAGGGCGATACGTCCCGCGCACCTGTTCTTCGTAGTCGTAATCTACTTTCTCAAGGTCATCGAAGTTAGGCAAATCTTCAACCTGTTGTTTTGTTAAGCCTTTTACTTCGAGTCGGCGATCGCTGTGCTTAATAACAGCACGTCCCACCGGCAACAACACTTTTTTGCCAAAGATCCAGAAGCCCGTGTCAACCACAAAGTAGCGGAATTGACCACTCTTGCCATCGACTAAGATATGCTCAACTGAACCAATCTTTTCATCGCTTTGAGTATAGACATCAAAGTCTTTAATGTCGTCTACATTAGATGAATCTTCATGCGAGTTGGGATAAAAGTCTTTGAGTTTTACTAAAGTCATGTTTGTTTCCTCCAAACTTATTTGCTTATGTCTATATTAGAAATGATCTAAATTTAATAAATCTTGCTATCGAAAGAGATAGAATAAATTTCGTTTGTATCGATAGTATATAAGAGCAGAACCCTTATGTAGTAAGCATCATATTCTTAAGATTGTGTATGCCATGAAAGCAAAAAAGACTATGACTTGCTCGCTTTCATGACAAAATTAAAAATTTTTAAAGGTGGCATTACAAAAGAACCATAGCATTTTGCTCTGAGCTAATTAAATTTATTAGCTCCTTGAAAATATAGTATTTTGATGCCTAAGAAGAGCTGAGCCTATAGAAGCTTTGCTAGATTGCCAGAAGTAAGGCTGAACTATAAAGGAATACCTGAAGGATGGACTTGGATAAGGCGCTGGCTCAATCTAGCAAAGCTAATTTAGAAATGGCTCTGTGATTTGGGGCGCCGATGGGGTGATACCCTAGAATGTACTCGTTCTTCCAGTGCCCATAAGCTAATTAGTGCTGCTAGCCCAGAACCTAGGGTATCCATCGCTAGATCAATAACGGTATCGTCTACACTACCAATGACTGGAGTCGAAAGAACATTTCCTGCTGCCCATTCTGCAATTTCCCAAAGTGCTCCAATAGCAATGCCAAAGCTGGCGATCGCGGCTAAATACAACAGTTTATGATCATGAAATGCTGTCAGAAGTGCACCATAGGTGAGAAAACTGAGTGCTAAAGTAATCGCAAACATGGTAAAACCATGAACTGCCTCATCATAGATTCCCGGTAGGTAAAACCATCCCCATACCCAACCGCCTGCATTTAGGAGAGCAGCCACGATGAAGAACAAATCAAATAACGTGGGTAGCTGTTTAGCTAGAAGCATAAAAGCCAGGAATGCTAGTAGAAAACAGACCAGTGCTAGAGCATTACTCCAATGCCCCTGAATCAATGCAGCAACCACTGTCAATGCCAGTAAAGCTTCGCCAATCCAGGCCGTTGTTCTATATCCTTGCCAGTTGAAACTAAACATTAGTCTTGCTCTTATAAATCATCAGTATGTTTCTGGTTTGATCGCTCAACCTACTGGCTTTGCTGAGCCAGCTTAGTCATAACCTTGTCATATTGCTGCTCTATAGCCTGCCGATCTAGTGCTTCTGATAAACCTTCGCTGCTTCCGCGCTGAATCATTTCAGCATGACGACGCAAAACTGCTCGTTGCTTCGCATTGCCGGTAGTAGAGACAATAGTGGCGATCGCTTCGAGCAAACGAATGGTGACGGCAGCATCCGACTGGGCATAGCGCCGGATTTGATTAAAGGCAGCATCCACTAACGCTTCAAACGTGACGCCCTCAGCAATCACGCGCAGGGTTCCCTGGTGATCGTAGCGATAAGGGGAAGGGAACTCTTGTTGGGAAAGGCGAGACAAGCCAGCACCAAGCCGATCAATGCAACGAATGGCTGTAAACGGATCATTTACCGCCGGAGAAATAGCTCGCAGCGCAACTTCAACCAGTTGATTGATCGGAAACTCTACATCCTGTTGCTCATTGCGCTCATTGCCCACGATAAAAGCATCATTCAGTCGTTTCGTCAGTTTTGCAAATAAGTGCTTGTCGGGATAAACCAGCACTAGATCGCTACCCTGGACAATAAACTGACCAGGGCAAGACTGAAGCTGTAACAGCAGATCATGTTTACAGGCAATCTTGAATAATTCTTGGTTATCAATCGCTTGGAGATAGCCAGTTTTCAAGGCTTTGACTGGGTAAGCGTCTAAGTCGAAATTTGCCGGGATGTCTTCGATCAACCGACCTGCTTTTGTCGAAACACTATGCCCAAGCTTTTCTGGAAATAATCGCTTGATCGCCTCATCTAAATCATGACTCACGCCAGCAATAACGTGAGATGCCTGAATGATCGTGGAAGCGTGATGGATAAAGTAAATCAGGACTCCTACGCCAGTGATCGCCAGCAAAATACCCACAGTTACCGCTACCTGAGGGACAAAGAGAGCATAGTCTTCTCCCCGAATGGTTCGCAGAATCAGTAAGCAATAAATAAAGGTGCCAATGAAAGTACCCAGTACCAACTGGTTTCCAGTATCCTGCATGAAGTTGCGCAGCAATCTGGGACCAAAATTAGAAGCGGCAAGCTGAAGCGCAATAATCGTGATTGAAAAGGCTGTTGCAGCAACCGTGATCATCGAACTGGCAACGGCTGAAAGTAATGCCCGCGCCCCATCAGGTCCGCCCGTATAAATCCAGCTAAGCTGCTTCATTGAACCCTGAGACGCTCGATCAATCGCTAACATGGCAAATGCTAGACCGATCGCCGCCACAGCCATCACAGTTGGCAAAAACCAATAACTAGAGTGGAGCGAATCCCACAACTTGCTCCACTTGACATTTTTCATAACGCATCTGCTACTGAGTGGAGTTGTTACCGTTCCTCTGTGCCCGCCTTACAGCTAGCTGCCGCAAAGAGCCGCTGATGTTTCGGGGCTTAGGCACCTCATGTTTGCCCGCAGGCCAGCCTTCGCGTTGACGAGAGCGATCACCATCGGTTTCTTCGGTTTGGTCATGAAAAAGGATTTGTTGAGTGGGGAAGGGGAGGTCAATGCCGTTAGCAGTCAGTGTGTTCTTAATAGCGGTCAGCACCTGGTCTTGCATATCAAGAGCAGCAGCCCGCCGCGGTGGGTTAATCCACCAACGGGCACGAATGTTCACAGTACTACCTGCTAATTCCATCACTAAGACATCCGGCGCAGGGCTCTTTAAAACTCCATCCACACTAGCCATTGCTTCTAAAATCAACTGTTTAGCGCGATCAATGTCATCGCCATAGCCAATGCCTATGTCATATTCCAAACGGCGATTGTCGAAAGCTGTGTTGACTGTAACTGAATTAGTGAATAACTCAGCATTAGGAATCACAATGCGACGACCGTCATAGGTTCTGATGGTAGTGGCACGGGTTTCAATATTTTCAACCGTACCTTCGAAACCTTTAAACACAATCTGGTCATCAATCTGAAAAGGTTCGGTTAAGAGAATCAAGATCCCTGCCAAGAAGTTTTGCAAGATATCGCGGAACGCAAAGCCGATCGCCACCCCGCTAATCCCCAACAGTTGCACCAAGTCGCCTGCCTTGAAGGTAGGAATGACGATGGATAACGCTATAAATAAACCCAACAGGATTGTGAACCCTTGAGCTAAGCGTCCCAGCACCATACCCACGTTACGAGCTTGACGACGATTGCGAGTTAAGCGTTTGACTAACCTTTTAATCCATCCTCCTACAAGCACAAAGAGAAGGAAGACAATGAGTGCTAAGCCAATATTCGGCAACAGGGCGATCGCACTATTAAGCATCCCCTGAACTTTAGCCCAAGCTGTAGATATTTCTAAATTCATAACTTCTCTTTAAGCGGCTCTGCTGATAATCTCCAGCTTAAATGTCTTTTCTACTCATTGAAATTTCAAAAGCAAATCAATCCGTTTGCGATTAGATTCAATTGTCTAATCCTTCAAACCCGAATTTCGATCCGGTTAATTCAGTGTTTTTGGTCATTTCAATATAAGAATTCAAAGTGCTCTTTTCTTCACGCTTACGGTAGACTAAAAATCTCTGTCTAAAAGTCGCAAAAGATTTCATGCTGATTTCATTTTTTATGAAACCTTTAGTGCAAGCCACTTGCAGCACTTGTATTCAAAAGACAGAGCAATATTTCATCCTGATTTCACTCTTTAACTTTGCACTACAAAAGCAGGAAATTGTAATAGTTGCATTGATCGTAAATCCAAAGAATTAATCCTAGTTTTAGAGCCATTAGCAGTAAGAGCTAGGTGAAATCAGCATCAGTTAATCCCTGAATGTGAAGAAATCTATTTTTAAGGGCAGCTACTTGATTTTAATCGTTGGCTCTTGTGCGGTCGTTCCCTTCGGGCTGCTTACGAACAGTACTGCTGTCATGATTGGTACCTTCTCGGCGGATCTCTTCGACCTGTGCAACTATAAAGATCAGTGTAAAAGGCTGCCCCATTTCACGTTGCACAAACTCTTCCAAGAGAGCAACCTGCTTGGGTGTAAGCGGTTCTCTAGCACGTACATTTAACCGAACTTCGGGGGGATCAGCTAACCAGTTTGTGGTACTGCTCACCAGACCCAACCGTTGAAAGGTAACGGTGCGATTTAAGAGTGCTTGTCGTAGGCTGGCTTCCAACTGTGCCTGCCTTACCAGTTGAGCAAAGCTAAATCCTAAAGGAATCAGCAGGATCGCGGTAAAAGCCAGTATGCCAGCAAGTACCTTACGGGCGTGGTGAAAAGAAGCGTAGCCCGCCAGTAGAAAAGTGACCATGCAGGAGAGGGTAATGCCCAACAGGTTTGTGAGATAGAGCAACAGCGCTCCCTGGCTCAGGCTCCAATTAGCCTGAGATAGTCCCAAGCCAATCACGCAAAGAGGGGGCATCAGGGCCACTGCGATCGCTGTCCCGGCAAGACTGGCTGAGATTTTGGGTTGCACTTTTGCGTAGCCGCTAATGCCCCCCGCCGCAACGGCAATGCCTAAATCAAGCAGCGTGGGCTCAGATCTTGCTAACACTTCACTGTCAAAATTGGCGATGCCAACCAATTTGCCCAACACCCAGGCAAGCCCGACTGCCAGTGCAGTCCCTACAATAACTGCAACCAAGCCACGTCGAAAGAGCACGACATTGCCTGCCAGTGCCCCAAACGCGAGTCCGCGGATGGGCAGCATCAGGGGTGCAATAATCATCGCGCCAATAATCACTGCCGTGCTGTTTGCCAACAAACCAAAGGTGGCGATCGCGCAGGAACTGACAGTCAAGATGAGGTAAGACGGATCAGGCGTCGATTCTGCCAGTAGCTCTGTTTGAAGCTGCTGCGACAGAATCAGGCTCTTTCCCTGATTTCTGAAGGCTCTGAAGCGCTCACGGATATTTGTTAGCACATCCCGATTCCTCCCAGAAGGCTAAGATTCTGACTTTTGCCCAACCTTTCACCTGTGATTGTAGCGGTCGTGGTCCAATAGGCTGAAGATGATAACGGTTTGATTGTTTGGAGAGCAGTGGTCAATGGATGCAACGTTAGGCGAAATGACGATCGAGACAAACCTGAAGCAATTTTTGCTGGTGCTGTCGATTTCCTTAAGTGTGGCAACCTTGCCCCGCATTTTAAGCTGGTTTCGTCAAATTCCCTACACCCTCTTGCTAGTGATTGTGGGTTTGGGGCTGGCTTTTGTGGATGTGCGCCTGGTGGATTTATCACCAAAGCTGATCCTGTCCATCTTTTTGCCCCCGCTGCTATTTGAAGCGGCATGGAATTTGAAATGGTCAGAACTGAAGCAGGAACTCTTACCCATTTGTCTTTATGCCATCTTTGGGGTCATGATTGCGATCGCAGGCATGGCACTGGGGCTGAATCAACTAGCAGGAGTGCCGCTTACAACAGCACTGTTGATCGGAGCAAGTCTGTCTGCTACTGATCCCGTCTCAGTCATTGCGTTGTTTCGGGAACTGGGTGTGGGCAGCCGACTCAGCCTTTTGATGGAAGGGGAAAGCCTTTTTAACGATGGCATGGCAGTCGTTGCCTTCAGTTTTCTGGTTGCCCTGCCGCTGGGCACCGCAGATCTTTCCATTCCATCGGCTGTGCTTGAGTTTGTGCGCGTGGTAGGCATCGGCATTGCAGTGGCTAGCCTGATTGGTTTTGGGATTTCTTACCTGACACAACGGTTTGACTTGCCTCTGGTGGAGCAATCGCTCACGTTAGTCTCTGCCTATGGCACCTATTTAATCATTGAGGATTTAGGTGGCTCTGGGGTGATTGGTGTCGTGACGATGGGCTTGATCTTGGGGAACTTTGGTTCTCGCATTGGTATGAACCCTCGGACGCGGGTTATTGTGAGTGAGTTTTGGGAATTTCTAGCGTTTTTCGTTAACTCGATTGTCTTCCTGCTGATCGGCGATCAAATCCGCTTCCATATCCTGGGACAAAACCTCGATATCATTGCAATTACGCTGCTAACGATGGTGGCGACACGGGCGATCGCCATTTATAGCTTGAGTGCTCTGAGTAACCGATTTAGTGAATCTAAGGTGCCACTTAAAGAACAAAGCGTGCTGCTTTGGGGTGGGCTGAGAGGATCGGTGTCAATTGCTCTAGCGTTGAGTGTGCCTGCCATCCTGCCCGATCGTGAAGAAATCATTGCCACTGTATTTGGGGCGGTGTTGTTCACCCTGCTGGTGCAGGGCTTGACGATTAAACCCTTACTGGAATGGCTCAATCTGCTAGGAAAGCAACCGCTGCAACAGCAATTTACAGAAGCGAGCGCTCGCTTAGCAGCGCTGAAACGTGTGTTACAGCATCTTGGTCAAGCTACAGATCGACCGGTTATTGAGCCAGAGTTCTACCGCTATCAGGAGACTCTGATTCAAGGAGAAATTGGGCGTCTGGAGGAAGAGATCGATACCTTGCAAGACGAGCATCCGGATTTACGCACGTTTGCTGCTGAACAATTCAGGCTAGAACTGCTGGCAGTTGAGGCAGATACTTATGCCGAATTTGTCCGAGCCGGACAACTGAACCGAGAACTAGCGCCCTTTCTTCAGCAAGACTTTTCAGAAGAGGTTTAATAAATTCAGCGCGATCGACTGTAATACGCTAGTAGCCAAAGCGCACAGCGTTCTAAGACAATCAGTAGCGCAATCACACCAACTGCCAACCCAAACAGCGCTAAATTGGTTTCATTACCTGCTCGCAAGGCAAAACTGAGGGACGTTGCCACCGCGGGGGGATGCACGGTATCCAGCAAGATCATTAGAGTGATGGTCAAAACCATTGCGATGCCTGCTCCCAGGTAACTGGAATTAAAGAGGAGGTAAGTCACTAAGCCGATTGTCGCTGCCATCAGTTGAGAAATTGTGAGTGTCCGAACGGTATTGGTGCCATGTTGCGGATCTAGGTAGATGAGAAACGCACTAGAGGCTAAGGACGCAAACAACAGGCGTTGACGGCTGAGGGCTTCGACAAAGGCTAGAACTACCAGAATCACCACTGTTGGAGCTAGCGCCAAAGCAAATTCACCCTGTAAACTCAAGCGGCTTCGCAGTGAACGATCGGCACCTTTGATGGGTTTCAAACTGGCTTTCTCAGAGTGATGATCGGATTGATGCGGAGATCGCTTGCTCAAAATAGGTTCTTGATCTTAATTAAATTCACTTCAGCCCACATTTTTAGCGAAGCCACCCGCAAAACACAACACTCTCTAGAGGGAATAAATTGCTAGCGTTAGGAGATTAATAAGGACAAATGCATCAGCTCTTTGTGCACGCCTGCGTTTAACTAATTAACCTGCGGATGAATTTACCAACGCTTTCTGAAAAACAAGCCCTTGAACACGAACGCTCTGAGCTTTTGCAGCAGCTTGAAGAATGGCTTGATGTACCGCTGTTGGTACTCAGCTTTATCTGGTTAGCGCTGTTTGTGCTTGAACTTACCGATGGCTTAAATCCATTTCTAGACGGTTTAAGCATCACAATTTGGATCATCTTCATTGTCGAGTTTGGCGTTAAGCTGCTCCTCGCTCCTCGCAAAATAGCGTATCTCAAAGCGCAGTGGCTAACCGCAATCTCACTGCTGCTCCCTGCCCTTAGGACATTGCGGATCGTCAGAGTTCTCCGGGTGCTGCAAACAACACGGGCAATGCGGGGTTTACAGTTGCTGCGGGTGCTGACGCGAACCAATCGCAGTATGCGATCACTAGCCGCAAACTTTACCCGACGTGGGTTTGGCTACGTCGTGCTGCTAACCGCGATCGTCACCATTGTAGGCGCGGCTGGGCTATACACCTTTGAGAAAGAAACGAACGGTGCGTCTGGCTTTGATCACTTGGGCACCGTTCTATGGTGGACAGCGATGCTAATGACCACAATGGGCTCAGACTATAGCCCGCAGACGGTAGAAGGTCGCATTTTATTTTTTCTGCTGGCGCTCTATGCTTTTGCGATGTTTGGTTATGTGACCGCAACACTAGCAACCTTTTTTGTTGGGCAGGATGCTGATGACGACGAAGCTGAACTAGCTGGAGCGAAATCGATCGAGGCCTTGCGAACCGAAATTATCGCCTTACGAACCGAAATCCAGAACTTGCAGCGTAGCGATCGCTAAATTTCAGATAGAAAATGCAGGCAATGGCAAATGGCTTCTTGTTTTGCTGCCCAATATTGTGCTGGCGTTAATCGTTTTTGCGAGCTTCTTCATCGTCAGAATAATTAAGCGAAAGTTGACTCGCGATCGCCTATACAGACTTTTGGGCAACGTATGCAGCAGTTCTACCCAGCAAGCGTCATTAGGCGGTAGGCAAAGAGACGGGAAAAACCAGGTACATTGAGCGCTTCAACAACACTCTGAGGCAAAGAGTATCCCGGTTAGCCCAAAAAACCTTATCCTTTTCCAAAACCCTTACAGAATGACTGCGGTGCCATTTGATTTTTCAGTCATCGCTACAATGCTTCATTACTTATGTAGCGCTACCCTCAGTTTGATATGTCTGAGCTACAGCAATCCTCGGTAGCGAATAAAAATCAGCACAATTGTCCATGAACCCAGTGCAACTTTAATTGCCACCAGGATGTTGAGCAGGGGCACGACTCCACCGCTAACCAGTGTGCCTAATTCGCCGTGGGGTAATTCAAACCCGATCAGTGTAAGCACCGCTAAGACAATGAACACCAGGACTGAAACCTTTTCCCATGTAGCAGTGTGCCAGCGCTGATAAATTGACTCCATCCAGTGGGAGGATGAAGTCATTGCTACCAAACCGATCGCGGTTCCACCTGCGACTCCAGCAGCAAAGCCACCCCCCGGACTGAGATGCCCCCGAATGGCTAGTTCGATGCCGACGATCGCGGCAATAGTCGCGCCCAACTGTGCCAGCACAATTGAGGGTTGATCAGTGAACTGATAAATGGTGCAAAAGGGGCGATCGTTCGACAGCAGAAATTGAGCACCCATAATGGCGATCGTAAAGACGATCACTTCAAAGATCGTGTCATATAGCCGATTTCTGAAAATGATGCCCGACACTGCATTGGGTACGCCGCTATCCTGCACAACCGCTGCCACGATCGACTGATCGAGCACCGCTGCGCTCGCGTTGGGCATGATCAGGAACTTAATGAAGAGGGCGATGCCTGCTGCAATGTAAAGCCATTTCATTTAATGTTTTTCTCCTGAGTCTTGTACTGTGATGTAGGTCAGGCACATGGTGGGTGATGTCAGTTCGGTTTTCAGGATGTCATAAAGGCGGCGAATGCGCGTGATGGTTTGATAGAGTTCTGGTCTCGACTCCGGTGCAGTAGCTTGATCGATTTGGGGCGCTCGCTCAATACAGGTGAGATGTACTTCTTTTTCCATCAATGCCTGATGTAGAGACGCTGGATCGGGATAGGGGAGCAATTCCAACCGCAGATGGTACTTGCTGGCAATGGTTCTTAAGTCAGCCAGTAGTGGGGCGAAGGGAGGCTGACCTACTTGGCTTAATTCATCTTTGAGTATACCGACCCGCATGACCAGGGAGGAACGCACTGCTACCGCATAAAGTGTAATTGCCAGCATAGTGCCGACCAATGCCTCGGTTAAGGCTACATCGGCGGCACCCAAAACCGCATAAACCAGGGCTGCGACCGCTCCCAGGATGCCACGAATGACTAGGGCATGGTAGGGGTTGACCTGAACGGTAAGCATCACTGCTGCTAACGGCAGTAAAGCGATAATGACATAGATGTAGCTAGCGTCCATCTGTCCCTCCACTGCTAGAGCAGTACGCCAGCACATACCCCAGCACTGTATTCCAGATTGCCAGGGAAAGCAGCGCGAGGACGAGCAATGACCATTGACTAGGAATCTTCAGCAGCAGCCCAACAATAATGCTCATCGAGCCGAGGGTGTCGGCAACTGAAAGGCTATGCAGTTTAAATAGGAGCGATCGCTTACCCAGGAGAGGCAAGGTGCCCCAAAACCAGAAAACGATGCCAACACCGATGCAAAGGTAACTAAAAAGATTGATCATTGTTGTTTCCCATTGCTACGTCATTGAGTCGTTTGATCACGTGTGCCAGCAGCATTAAGCCAGCGTTTCCCACACTCAAAATGATCACGCCGACGACTCCAATCATCCAATCACCACGAAAAACAGAGATCACTAAGATCATTACGGATGTTTTAGTGGCAATACTGGCGAACGCTAGCATCTTCTGCCAGATGTCCTCGTCCTGCCACGCTTCGTAGAGGGGAATGAGCAACGCCAGAAGCATCGCAATCAGTATCACATTCATCATTGCCATATCTCTGCTTCTCTAGCATGTTATCTTCTTACCTCTTACCTTTTCCCTGCCGCTGTTGCACTCGATGAACTTCATACCAGCCCTCTTCGTGGTACTTCAAGACAATGGTCTTGGGTGTGAACGTAATCAGAAAGATATCCAGAAAGATTAGTCCGGGGCTTGGCAGTGCCCCCTTTGAAGAAATTCGACTTGGCTTGACGCGTTCTATTATGACCACTTCCTCTGTATGAGGACGGAGCACCAATTCAAAGGCTTCCCGATAGGCCTGGGGAACTGCCACAATGATTTCCCATAACACCCGTAGCCAATCCTTTAAGGCACCGGGTGCCGTGCGTCGACGGGGTAATAGGAGGGCAACGCAAACGCCAATAACGATATTTGCCAGACTTAAATTAGCAGTCAGCAAAAACCAGATGACTAGTCGCAGCATGAGATTGAGATAGCTGCTCATGCCAGCACCATCCAGAAGAGTAGGATCAACATCAAACTCATTACCCCAATCAGGTGATCAAATTGCTCCAATAGACGCGGTAGCTTAACAGTGGTTCGCCGAAAAACCAAAAGATATGCCAACCAACCAAGGGCGATCGTTGCCAGCGGTTTGATTATATTCTCCAAACTGTACGCTTCGTAATACGCCACATTTGCTAGAAAGAGACTGCCGATAAGCAGGGCGCTCGCCGCCCAAAAACCAGACTGGATCTTTTCTTGTTGCGCCTGTTGTTCATAGGGCAGAAAAATGAATTTGGCAAAGGAGATTGCCGTCCCCAGTGCTGCAACGTTCATACCAACCACTTGCCAGGGCAACAGACTTTTCATCGTTAAGACCTTTGCCCCAAAGCCAGATAACAGTGGAAAGCCTGAAATTGAAAAACTGGCGATTACCAGGGCAATCCAGATCGGCGTGTGAATGGGTTGATGTTGCAGTTCTTTAAAGTTGCGACTGGGGAGAACTCCCGCAATCAAAAAGAGAGCTGCTTTGACTAACCCGTGGGTCAGGGCATAGAAGCCGCCAACTTCCGGTGCGGCAAGAATGAAGCCCAATTGGGAAACTGTGTGGAACGCCAGCATTCGCTTCGTATCTTTCTCAAAGACGGCATAGCCCACGCCCAGCAGCGCCGTTCCTACACCAAAGATCCGGATGATAGGGTCAAATTCCTCCACTAGCAGAGCACAGCGCACCAGTGGCAAAACGCCCGCTTTAACCACCACACCTGAGAGCATGGCTGAGACGGGTGACTCTGATTCGGAATGGGTCAAGGGCAGCCATAAACCCGGTACAAAAATTCCTCCTTTTACCAGCAGTCCCATAAAGATCAGCGCTAGGGCTTCTGGTGGTGCCCCGCGGATGCCAACAAACGCAAAGGAATAGTTGGTTTGGTAAACCAGCACTGCGCCCACTAGGTAAAACAGCATGGCAACGTTGCTGACAAATAGATAGCGCAAGCCCACCCAGATGGCTCGATCGGTACGCGGGTAAGCAATCAACAGAAACGCGGCAATGCTGATTACCTCTAACGCTACGTACAGACTGATAAAATCGGTACAGGCAAAAGCGGCATTGACGCTGCCATGCAGAATGATGATCTGCATATAAAAGAATGCAGTCTTACCAGTGTTCCAGCAGTAGAAAATGACGGCTGCTGTTACCAGCGCATTTGTCAGGATGAAGAAGCCGCTCAAGGAATCGAGCAGTAAGGTGACGCCAAAGTTATCCAGTAATTGCAGCGTTAGCGGCGGTTGGGTAAACAGCCAAAGGGCGTACCCTGTTGACGCGATCGCCACTCCCAACGAGAGGATGCGAACGTACCGAGGCAGTAAATAACTGATAAACCCGACAAAAAAAGGTAGGGCGATCCAGATAATTGTCAGTCTATTCATGGCGCATGATTCTGCTCAATCGCACTCGTTTCCAGCGTCGGATTATCCCGTGCCAACTTCATCACCCCCACTAACATAAGTGCCTGAATTGAAAAGCCGATCACGATCGCCGTTAGAATGACTGCCTGGGGCACCGGATCGGCATATTTCCCCTGATTCGCTGTAGAAAATATGGGAGCGAATAAGCCCTTTCGTGATGCAATCAGCACGTAATAGGCAATCACTCCCGTACTCATGACATCCATGGCGATGATTTTCATCACCAGATTTTGCTTGAAAATGATGCCGAAAAAGCCGCACAGAATGGTTGCAAAGATACAGGCTTCTAACATGAGAATGGCTGGGGAGAGGGGGTGACGGGTGGGCGGGATGATGAGAGAGTAGGATTGCACTTACCCTTTCACTCTTCTACTCCCATCTCAAGCTTCATTCACGACTGCCGCTGGCTCCAGCGAGGGTTCGCCATTGGCAGGTGGTTCTTCGGGCTGTCCAAACGCCACCCTTAGGAAGGGTGGCGCGAGGAAGGTGGTGAGAATTACCATGATGATGATGGCGGCTTCTAGCGGTTTGTCGAGTACACCACTGGCAGAGCCAATCCCGGCAAACACTAGACCGACCTCGCCTCGCGGAATCATCCCTACACCGATCGCCAGTCGATTAATCCCTGGTTGCCCAAACACTGCCCAACCGGTGACAACCTTACCCACGATCGCGATGGCAATCAAGAACACGGCAATCAGTAAAC
Source organism: Phormidium sp. FACHB-592 (assembly GCF_014695795.1). Lineage (NCBI taxonomy): Bacteria > Bacillati > Cyanobacteriota > Cyanophyceae > Oscillatoriales > Oscillatoriaceae > Phormidium > Phormidium sp. FACHB-592. The sequence goes on along the minus strand of NZ_JACJOZ010000051.1, from coordinate 25,173 downwards.
CGGCTCGATTTTCGGGGAGTGCCGGATTAAGGACACTTAAATCGGCTCTAGCACCTACGGTGACAAAGAAGATAGGAACCAGCAGATCGGCGATCGGTTTCACTAGTGCATCTAGTTCGTTTCGGGCATCAGTTTCGTCCAACACCAGACCAGCGGCGAAAGCCCCCAAAATGGCTTCCAGGTGAATCGCATTGCCCAGAAAGGCCATGAAGAAAGCAAAAATAAAGGCCGGAATCACAATATTGCCACGGGTTTTGAGCTTATCCACAGCGGTAACAAAGGTCTTGTTGAAGATGCTGCCCAGCAGGATGGAACCGATGAGAAAGGCTGTCGCGCTTATGATCAGGTAGATGACATTCGTGACATCGATTTCGCCCGTTTTGGCGAGACTGGCAACTACTGCCAGCACGATGATGCCTAACACATCATCAATGATCGCTGCGCCGACAATAATCTGACCTTCTTTGGATTTGAGCCGTCCCAGTTCGGACAATACTTTGGAGGTAATGCCGATACTGGTTGCCGTCAGTGCTGCCCCTGCAAAAATGGCTGGAATCGTTGGCACGTTAAACAACATCATTAGCCCAGCTGTACCTGCTGTAAACGGGACAGCTACCCCAACGCAAGCAACGATCACTGCCTGAGAACCAACTTCCTTCAGTTGACGTAAATCCGATTCCAGCCCGATTTCAAATAACAGAATGATTACGCCCAGTTCTGCCAGCACCGAAACCACTTCACTCTGTGACTGGAACACATTGGTCAATGCGTCTGGTGTTAGCCCGTTAAGCCATTGCAGCACCGTCATGACCACTGAATCAGAGGCTTCCATTCCGCTTTCGGGAAAAATTACCAGATGCAGGGCCGATACACCGACAACAACTCCGGCAACCAGTTCGCCTAAGACCGGGGGGAAATCTAAACGTTTGGAAAACTCAGCCCCACATTTACTGGCAAGGTAAATCACCACCAAACTCAGTAGCACGCCAGACAGCAAGATCGACGCGTTTGCGGGTGCAGCGGTTGCTAGCAGGGGATGCGGGATCAGAAACGGACGTTGGGATAGAACGATCGCAGGGATTAAAAACATGAGTCTGGCTTTCTAGTAAGAACAGGTTCAAACGCATTTGCCTGGTAGGGGCACACAGCAGTTGCTTACCAGCGATGACAATTACACGACAAGACTTTTGCGATACACATGGTCAACCGCTTGACGCCGTCACCCCGCCGAAAAGATCGTCGCGCAGATTATCAAAATGGATTTGATTGTTAAGTGCCATTCAGGTGAATCAAATAAATGGCTGGAGTAAGAAATTGTGAAGCAGTCAATAATACAGAATGGGCAAAACATGAAGCTTGCTGCGTTGGCAGCCTTGCTTAAAATGTGACAACGTGCAGAGAACGCTCGCTTGGCAGTGAGGATGTGTCAGTGCAGTGCAAACAGGATGCTTACACTACAAACTTCAGCTATGTCTTTACAAGCTTTGCCTGCACTACGCTTGCACTAGACGGAGCAACCAACACGGCGAGGTCTAAAAAAGCCTTGCGTCATTCCTTAAAATGCTGAATGAAAGAAATCCATATGGGGCATTGATTTATCAAATTACTACAAAGTCACAACTTAACTTCCAAGATGTGCGCCTTCTACCATTGAAATTTCCTTGCCTCTCGATAGAAGCCTTTCGTACGGTTAAGCGTTTAGATGGGCATGTGCTGCTAAAAGTAAGAACCCATAATCGCGCAAAGGGCTGCATAGGTTTGCTGGTGCACGATAAAGGCAATAAGCAGTAAATCTATACCAATTCTTTTGAGGGGTGTATGGAGTGATTGCTTTAGGTTTTTTCAAACAGCGTGGAACCTAATGCCAAGTCTTGCTCTGTTCGGCTTCGTTAGATTCAACAAGGCGGTCAATGGAATCAAATGTAAGATGGGTAAAGCCGTTCCAACAGACAAGAAAGGCGATTGCGCAACCGATGCGGGTGTTCGGCTTCCTTCGTCAACCCAACCGACAGAGGTTTTAGATTTAATTAGATCCACCGACTGACAAGCGACGAATCTATCCAGGTCATACGAAATTGGTATTAAGACGCTGCATAACGAAGAGGCACTGATTTTGTCGGTTAGGTGAAGCCTTGCAAAACCTAACACAACGGTAACTTGAGTATTGAACAGCAGTAACTCTTCAAGTTCGCCTAGGTTTGTCATTGGTGCAATATCCGTGATCGGATTGTTGCCGAACGAGAGCGATCGCAGCTCCGTCAAATTTTGCAACGGTGCGACATCGACAATCCCATTGCCAAATACAAATAGACTCTGAAGCTGACTCAGAGCGGCTAGGGGCGGCAGGTCACGGATGCGGTTATTGCCTAGGGCAAGATACCAAAGCTGATTAAGGTCTGCGAGGGGAAAGCTCGGTGATCTGGTTGTTAAACGCTTATCGTACAGCGACAGGGTTTTGAGATTCGTGAGGGTTGCTAGCGGTTGCAGATCAGCGATGTTGCTACTGTCTAGAAATAGATACTCCAGGTTAGTGAGCGACTGTAGAGGGGTGATGTCTTCGATGTCGTTTACGGTTAGAGACAACCAGGTGCCTTGTTTGAAGGCAGATCAGGACTTTAAAAGAAAAACTTATGATTTGAATTTGACATTATGTTTCAAATTCAGGTTGTAGAGTGCAAAAATCGGTGCACTTCAGGATAGACTTAATCGCATAGAGATTCAAGTCTTAATAGAAGAAAATCTATGGGAGCGCTGTAGGACAGCAATACCTTCTAGCCCCATTCGGAGAGCGGTCATCTCCGAACCCCCTGCCGACATGTTCTCGCGTCATACCTGTGCTGTACAGGTGTAGCGCTGTACCCCTACTTTTTAAAGCTCAATTATCACAATAAGCACTCCTCGTTAGAGGAGGCGTAAGGAGGTATTTGTGGATTTCTTGTCCTTATTTTTAATGGACTTCGTTAAGCAGTTGCAGTCCCCAACACTCGGGTTTTTGATTGGTGGTATGGTCATTGCCGCCCTCGGTAGCCAATTGGTAATTCCAGAGGCAATTACTCAGATCATCGTCTTCATGCTGCTCATGAAAATCGGTCTGACCGGTGGTCAGGCGATCCGCAATTCCAACCTGACAGAGATGGTGTTACCTGCAGCGTTTGCTGTAGCAGTAGGGATTCTTGTTGTATTCATCGCACGCTATACGTTAGCTAAGCTGCCGAAGGTTAACACCGTGGATGCGATTGCGACCGGGGGCTTGTTTGGTGCTGTGAGTGGCTCTACTATGGCTGCTGCCCTGACGCTCCTGGAAGAACAAAACATCCAATACGAGGCATGGGCTGCTGCACTCTATCCCTTTATGGATATCCCAGCGCTTGTAACGGCAATTGTAGTGGCCAACATTTATCTCAACCACAAGAAGAAGCGTAGGGCAGCAGACGAGTCTCTCAGCAAGCAGGAGTATCTCAGCAAGCAGACCGTTGCGGCAGGCGATTATCCTGATCAGCAGGATTATCCCAGCAGCCGGCAAGAGTATCTCAGCAAGCAGCAGTCTGCGGATAATCGGGTCAAAATATGGCCGATCGTGCAGGAAAGCCTCCAGGGTCCTGCCCTATCGGCAATGTTGCTTGGCATTGCTCTTGGCCTGTTCACTCAGCCGGAAAGTGTCTATAAAAGCTTCTACGATCCCCTCTTCCGCGGCTTGCTTTCGATCTTGATGCTGGTCATGGGTATGGAGGCTTGGTCAAGACTTGGCGAACTACGTAAGGTGGCCCAGTGGTACGTCGTGTATAGCGTAGTGGGACCGCTGGTGCATGGGTTCATCGCCTTCGGTCTCGGCATGATTGCCCACTACACCACAGGATTCAGCCTGGGCGGTGTTGTGATCCTAGCCGTCATCGCCTCCTCCAGTTCAGACATCTCAGGTCCGCCCACGTTGCGAGCCGGTATCCCGTCGGCAAATCCCTCCGCCTACATCGGTGCCTCCACAGCCATCGGTACACCCATTGCGATTGGCTTGGCAATACCGCTCTTCCTCGGACTCGCCCAGGCAATAGGCGGGATAGGCGGCAGCTAATCCCAAATAGATCGCGGTCTGTCGGCTCTCCCTTGACCCGGCAGACCAAGCGACTCAATATATAAGATCAATTACGGTAAGGAGGTAACCAACATGGCCAAGCCAGCCAAAAAGCTTGTCATCGTCACGGAAAAGATTCTGCTGAAAAAGATCGCCGATATCATCGAAGAATCCGGGGCAACCGGTTATACGGTTCTGGAAACCGGCGGTAAAGGCAGTCGCAACGTGCGCTCGTCGGGACAACCTAGCGTTTCTGACACCAATGCGAATATAAAGTTCGAGGTGCTCACCCCGAATCGGGATATGGCCGAGAATATTGCGGATCAGGTCGCAGTGAAGTTTTTCCTCGATTTTGCGGGCATGATCTACATCTGTGACGCGGAGGTACTGTACGGGCACAGTTTCTGTGGGCCAGACGGCTGTTGAATCGAGACGACACAGACCTAAAAAGCCGGGGCATGTCCCCGGTTTTTAGTAGCCGTATTTCTTGCCTGCGGGACTTGGGTCTCAGTTGCAGTCCCCAACGCTCGGCTTTCTGCTTGGTGACATGGTTATTCGCCCTCGGTAGCCAACTGCAAATTCTCTGGATAAATTTAGTCACAGACGGCTTGCCAGTTCTGGCATTGGCAGTCGAACCTGGTAGACCGATCGTCATGCAACAACCACCTAAAGATCCAAAGGAGAAAATTTTCGCCAGCGGCTTAGGTTCCTACATCATACGGATTGGCATTATTTTGGTAGTCATTACCATCTTGATGATGGTTTGGGCATACGGCTATACCGCTCAAGTACAGAGTGAGTTATTAGACTGCGATCGCTGGCAAACAATGGTGTTTACCACGCTTTGCTTAGCGCAAATGGGACAGGCGCTGGCAATGCGTTCTAATACGCGGTTGATATTAGAAGTGAACCCCTTCTCGAATCCCTCTGTTCTGCTATCCGTTTCCGTCACCACTATCTTGCAACTAATGCTTGTTTATGTTGAAGCACTCCGAAACTTCTTCAATACTCATTACCTGAGTGGCCTAGAGTTACTCATTTGCCTTGGCTTTAGTTCTCTCGTCTTTGTCTAGATTAAAGCAGAGAAGCTATTTATCCGCTGGTATGTCTCTCGTAAATAGTTCAAGACATGACCCATTAGCACTGTCTATCTTGTTTATGAATGAAACAACTTCGTCCTTTGGTATTCAAACTTGCTACCAAGGGGAAGTCACAATTGACCTGGCACCTTACACCTACCAGCAGTTGCAGAAACAATCTGTCAGCCTGACTGAGTTCATTCAGAAGCTAAGCGCTTTCATTACAGCGCTAGAACACAACCAGGAGCAATACAACATCAATCCCTACACAGAAAAATTTAATCGAGGCATTCACATCTTAGGTAAACACGGTTCTGAATTAGATGTTTTTCCGGATTCATCTCTAGCATTAAAATGTTCAGAAGGGCGTTGGGGCGCAGAAAACCCCAGAAAACAGTTCTTCAGGAGTATCCAACTAGCTTGGGAATTTGAAACTCGGTTAAACGAGCGAGAAAAAGCGCTGCTCCAGATTTGTCCTGTTTATTTACACTTCCAGACGCGCGTCCGGAGTGCTCTCTTTCAGCAAAGCTTATTTATGCAAAAAATCGAGGGTACTCCATTAGGAAAAACCGAAGCCGGATTTAGTGCTGAATTTTGTCAGATATTCAAGATCCCTACCTGCAACGAAATCCTACGAAAATTTAGGTTCTCTCTACACCGTTTCCTCGATCCTGATCAGCAGCGCCAACTGCTCAAAATTCAGTCTACTTATCTGTTTCAACGTTTATCTGAAAGAGGAATCACAATTTTTAGCCTGAATCAGAAAAATATTCTGGCAACGTTAAACACAAGTCATAAACAAGTTCAATATGTCATTATTGATCCGATCCCAGATTACTATTTGCCTCTTTCTCCCGCCTATAATCTTTTGACAGGCTACTTCTGTAAATCTATCTGAATAACGCTATGTCCCCTTATTGCTCTTCTCAGTTGTAATGTTGTGAACATCAGTAATGTTTTAGATATGTGAAACGACTGCTGCTGTAACTGAGCAGTAAAACTTGCGCAATTAGCAAATCAGTTGCACACTTTCTAAAACTCTGAAACCGATAATATTTGAGACTTTCGGATATTGAGACAAATCAAGCCAAGGATTATCAATATCCTACACTTAAGCCCCAAAACGCTTGCCTACTCTAGGGGCAGGGATTGACGCCATTCATTTGCTAGTTGCGCCGAATCATTTGCTCATCCACATCAGTCGAAAGGGGCGATCGCCCAATACTCCTATGCTACCCGTAGAGAAGAATGAGAAACCACAGGAGGAGTCTAGAAATTGAGCAGTGCCCGAGTCTTGCGGCTCGCTTCTGCTTGATCAATGCGGTCGAGCGCAAGGGACGTTAGCTCACCGTGAGCACCAACGCAGGTTAATTACGGTGAGAATTTAGTGAGCTATGCCAGTGAGCTGAAACGATGTGCCTTGAAATCTAAGCAGCCTAGACCTTTGCCGTTTACAGAAGAGGTGATTCGGAAGCGGGCTTATAAACTGTGGTAAGCCAACCCTGAAGGGAGTGCGGAAGTTCATTGGGACGGGGCGATTGAAGCATTGAAGCGAGAGCGATCGCTGGGGTGGAGAGTACGTCAGTCCTGGCAAACAGCGTTCAGCACTGAGAACCGTAGTTTCAAGTTAGACGCTTTAAAGTTTGTTGTTTCAGCCTTTGGGGTCTTGGCGACTGTATTTGCTGGAGTGGGTTTGTACTTGACCTACCGCACTGGACAAGAGCAACTAGAAGCAGCACAGCAGGAACGACAGCTTAACAGCGAACGCTTAGTGGCTGACCGCTTTGCAAAAGCGGTAGAGCAACTGGGTAGCAAGGAACTTAACGTGCGCATTGGTGCATTTATTTACTAGAGCGCATTGCCAAGGACTCGCCCAAAGACCATTGGACAATTATGGAAGTGCTGACCGCTTTGATAAGGAACAAGTCGCCGTTACCGAAGAACTGGAAAAAAGACTCAAAGCAGCAGTTAGCAGGCGTAGCTACTGACGTCCAAACAGCCTGGACAATCATTGGGCGACGAGAAGTGAGGCACGAGCGAGAGGGTGAGATGCTGAGCTTGCAGAAACCTAACCTTAGTGGTGCTACCCTCCTTCTTGCCAACCTCGAAGGTGCTAAACTCTTTGACGCCAAGCTCGAAGGTGCTGTCCTTGAAGGTGCCGATCTCGAGGGTGCCCGCTTCCGTGGTGCCCGCCTTCTGGGCACAAAAGGTATGAAAACCAAACAAATCAAAGAAGCCGACAACTGGCAAGGTGCCCGCTACAGCCCCGCTTTTCGCCAACAGCTAGGACTCCCACCCGAAAAGCCCTAACCCTAGACCACCAACACTCAAAATAATTGCAAACCTTCGCAAAACTTTTGGGCTGAACGAGACTCAGCACTTAAAACCGCTGCCTGTAGTCAATCACCAAGGATGATCGCCCGGTCTGGCTATGCTACCTGTAGAGAAAAGGAGAAACCATAAAGAGGAGAGTGTCCCACCCTCTCCCCCTCCCTCGGAAAAGCCACAAGTGGGAGTAGTCAGAACAGGGCAAAAGCAGTGCTAAAAGTAGACAGAAGCACGCAACACAGTGCTAGAGGCAGACAGAGCGATCGCTCCACTCAGTCACTAACAACAACTAAGCCTCTGCCGCTTCAGACCCAAAGCGCAGGCAGAAAGTACCTGTTACCACTCGCCAACCGACCTGGCAGCACGACCGAGGTAAAGTGCTGGAACGCCACCAAACTCACGACTAGCAAGCAGTGGTTTTGTGTACCATGCCCACCGATTTGGCTAAGCTGCCACAGCCGCAAAACGGCCTTAACCTCTAAGTAAGGCAAAGTAGTGACACCCTTTTTAAGGAAGGGTTCTTTAGTGGCTTGAAGCCTCCCCCGTCCCCTGCTTAGCACGTCCCAACGCTTTTGCGTCAGGAGTCGTGGGGCTAATCAACTGCTAAGACTGGGTAGTTGAGTTGACGTCATTTTCTGACAACGACCAAATCCTTTGCTCAAATAAACTGTGGCAACGCATAGGAAACCCAAGAAGGCTCTATAGAAAGTGAGAAGTTTGACGAACAACTTAAAACAACAATCAATGAACAGTCGGAGCCCCTTTTTGCTGCCGATTTATTTGCAAGCATTGCAGCGGCACTTGAACCAGGCGACTACCTTCCTGCCCTTGTTAGCGAGCAAGCAAATTAGCAGACAGCTTGCACAGCTAAAACTTCGGTGGTGTGGGCACGAAATCCGATGACCCGGATGATTGGACTGCTGGAGAGACTCTGGAGCGATTAATGGCTTCTCTCAACAAGACGCTCAGTACGATCTATGGCAGTGGCTGACGAAAGGTTTTGAGCCAGCTACCGCATTGTGTAGCTGCAGACTAGCGGGCACCCATAGCCAACATACTCAAAGAAGCGCCCTGATAATAGTGACCTAAAATTTCTCGGTAGCCATAGCCCTGTTGAGCCATTGAGGCCGCACCCCATTGGCTCATACCAAGCCCTCTGTGAGCTTCGTCAGTAATTGCCTGAGTGGAAGCATATTGAGCTAACAGCACTTGACCGTCTGTGGTGAGCATAACTTGCCCACGGGTCTGAGCAACAGCCTCAGCGGTCGTATTGAACTCGCTGTCAATGCCCCGGTATGACTGGTAGCGAGTGCTGGAATCCAAATCGTACAGTGAGTGAGCAGGACTGATATGGTGATTTAACGCATAAGACCGAGCAGCGATCGCCTGAGCCTTCAGCGCTTCCATACCCCAGGACGGGGACGCTTCAGCACCGACTACACTAATCAGGTATTGCTCCAAAGCGACCCAGTTCACTACGGTCAAGCCGCCCGGTTGAGCGGTGACCATTAAAGTGCCGCGATACCACTTCCCACCAACAGCGATCGCGCCACCGGCACTGGGTCGAATGAGAAAAGTTGACGGCAACTGCACCGAGCCTAGCTGAATGCCCTTAGAGTTCGGAGACGTGATCAGGCTTTCCATTGCGGGCACCATACCAAGCGGTCGTTGAGATGAGTCCAGAATCCAGGCAGGTGTAGAGCTAGCAAGCTGTAGAGCAATCACGTCTTGCACCAAAGCAACGCGCATTGTCACACCTGAAGTTGGCTGTGACATGACTAAAGGTACACTACCGTTCTGTTGCCATGATTGAGCAGGCGCTTTAGCTGCTTGGGTTGCAGCTGTCAGCAGTGGTTGGCTGTCCACAGTTTCCCAACGCCCGTCTATAAATTCCCGCAGTTCAAAGTGAAGGTGCGGACCAGTGGACATACCGGTGCTGCCCACCCGACCAATGACCTGACCTGGTTGAACCATTTGACCAGTCCGCACAGTAACGGCAGACAAATGGGCATAAAGCGTTTGTAAGGAACGTCCGCCCCACTGAGACTGGACGAGAATACGCAGGCCATAGCCACCGTCGTAAGCAGCAGAGACAACCTGGCCCCCTAAAGCAGACAGAACAGGTGTCCCAGCAGCAGCACCCAGATCAACGCCAGCATGGAAGCGACGCCTGCCCGTAATTGGGTGCGTCCGCCAACCAAAACCCGACGTGATTGGTACTGAAGTAGGGAGTGGATAACGCAACAAAGCCCCGACCTGGTCTAAAGAAGACGGCAGATCAAGGGCTTGAGGGAAGCGGGGCTGAGGACGGTAATGAGACTGAGTCGCCACCGTGAAATAGTTGTTTATGTAACCACCAACAGGTGCCGAAGGAGGAGCAGGTAAACCTTGGTAGCCGATGGTTTGAGTTGGTGGCACAAAAAGCTGCTGTGGCTCACTTTGTCGCACAACTGCTGCTGACGGTAACGCAGTCGGTACGACTGGAGTCGTAACTGGAGGTGACTGGCTTGCTGGAGGTACCGGCGATGCTACCGTAAGCGCTTCAGTCGGCGGCGACACTTCGAGCCAGTACCCCTCACCTTTGTGGCGAATTAGCTTTATGTCTGGGGGTACTGAAGTCGGTTGCTTCCTGGTAGCCTTTAGCGTAGGTAACTCAGTGGGAGGTAACACTGTCGTTGTAGGCATCTCTACAGTCGGGGCAAGCGGGTCGTCATGCAAAGAACCTGGAGCCTCAGGTGTTTCTAACGTCCCCCCAGGCACGCTCGCAGCGTCAGGCGTAAACGAAGGTTCCAGTAGAGGTGCTGACGTCACAGTCGACTCACCAGAAACAACCGGATTAAGAGGTAGGGGTTCGCTCGCTGAGCTTGAAGCCGAGTGCCCTATAGGCTCAGTTGCAGCTGTAGCGCTGTAGTCATTCAATAATAGTAGAGGGGATGAGCGTCCTAAACTTTCAGGCTCAGAAAGAGCCAATTGATTGACTGAAAAACTAGTTTCTAATTGCACGGTCGGTACGAGAAGGTGATCCGGTTTCGGCAAAGCCTGACCCGAAAGACCAGTAACAACGAACGTCGTTAAGGTTCCGATTCCTGCAATCAATCCTCGTCGTACAGCACCGTGCATAACAATCCATGTGAAAATAAAGACGTCATCGCCCTTACGCAGACTGCCCCGCTCTGGAGCCAAAGTGAACTCGCCAAATCTACCGAATTGCGCCTCAAAAAGTTAGTTAGCAGGCGTTATTACGGAGAATTAATCGTTTTGTTTCAGAATAATTCAGCTTATGCCGTCATAAAATTGGTGCAATTAAAAAGTCTCTACGTAAATACTGTTCAAACGGGCATACTAACGGGGTAAATGTCTCTAGAGGCTACATCAAGTCTGGCAGTACTAACGCTACCTCTCTTTTGAAGAACTTATGTCTCGAACATCAACCTGGAATTTTGCTCCTACCGACACACTTCGTTTGCCCAAGGTGTTTAAGGTAGGAATTGAAAAAATAGCGAGAGCCATTGATGCCGGCAATGGCGCTGAAGCTAGAGCAGTCCTAAATAAGTTGCTAGCAGAATACGAGCCCATGGAGGCAGTGATTGAAGAGCCACAATGGAGTGAATTTACCCCTCCAGTAGCAACCAAGGCTGTTAGCTCTAGCGCTGTAGAAGATCTCTTTTTAGAAGACGAACCAATTCCCGTTGAAGTGTTGTCACAAGTCTTTCAAAAAGAAGTCTCTGTTAGCTCTGTAACAAGACTAACAGAGACTTCTGCTTTGCTAGAAGACGATAACCCGGCAGCAGAACCCAGTGCTTCACCTGAGCAAGTTAGCAGCGGCTCAGACCTTGTTACCAGTTCATTAGAGCTGATAACCGAGGAAACTGAAGGCACAATGAGTGGCACTCAAGAAGGTACTGTTATGGCTGTCGGTCCTGAAGTTGCAAGTGGCTTAACTGAATCTATAGATCCACAAAGAGATGCTGTCATAGAACAGTCAATCGAACCAACACAACCACTGCTTGAAAAGGTAATCCCTGGTCATCAAGGCAGTGACCTGATAACACAACCACATGCTGTAACAGTAAATATTGCGGACGCTGAAGAAGCAAATTCAAACCCTGACAATGCAGACCAAGCAGAAGCCATTGAGGCGCTTCTTACTGAACCGGAGAAAACACAAGCAACAACAGAAAGCGTGGTAACGAAAGCGCCTAACCTAACCGAAATTATTCGGTTGCAGACTCTAGTGACAACCATTGAAGAGACGTTTGGCAAGACGAGTGTTGACACCGATAACTACAGAGAAGAACACGTTGAAGTAAGTGAAAGTGCAGCCAAACCATATTCTGTTACAGAATTGCAAGGGCAACAAAAAGAGGGGCTCTATGCTGTAACAGAATTCAAAGCTGACACGAGCAATACCCTTCCAGGAGAATTAACTGAAAGTGAAACAGGCACCTTCGAAGCAGTAGAAAATAGCGTTACAGAATTGAAAGAGGCACTCAATTCAGTAACTACGTTCAAAACAGCCACGCCCGTAACCTTTAACGAATTTGTCGTAAGTAGCACCGCTGAAAAAACTCTTAAAAAGCTTGAAGCCATTGCCACGCAAGGAAAGCAAGACTACAGACTAGAGAATCTTTATTCTGTGACAGAAACACTCAATGATTCTGTCACAGAACCAACTACTGTACTTCAAGACTTACCCAACAGTAGTGAATCAAAGGTAATTGAAACAATTGAAGCTCTACCAGCAGAAGCACTACCAACACCAGCCGAAATTGAGCAATTAGCGGAGTTTGGTCAAAACCTTTTCCAAACGTGGCTCTTACTGGCTCAACAAAGGAACCGTTTGAATCAAGAAGACTGTTGGGGTGTAAATATCGGTATTGAACTGATTTACAAAGAGGGCTTTCAGTCTGTTTCTATGCACCGCTTCCTCAACCTGCTCGGAAGCTTGGCTAAGGCTAAGGCTATGCAGACTTATGGGCACTTACACTTGTCTCAAAAGGGCAGTCAGGAGTCAGTTACTCTGAACGGAGTGCCCGTTAACAAAGTAGCTTACTATGACCCACAGAAACCATTAGATCTAAGAGGTATAAACCGAAATCAACAGACTATAGTAACGGCTTCGGAAGAATATCCAAGTAAGTTTGAAGAAGCTCGTCAAGCGATCGCTTTCCATGCTGATCAGTTTGAACAGCACGGGAAACAAACGAAGCGAAAGGAAGAAGGAGCAGCTAACAATAAAGGCTTAAATATACTCGAAAGCCTGAGACGCTTCTTAAACTGAAACGGATTGATATAACCGCAAAAAAAGAGACTTTCAGTCAGCACATCAGTGCTCTTTGAAGCCTCGCATAATAATTAGACTAAACAAGCGCTACTTAGCAGCAGTAGCCTTACGCTGTAGTTTAAGTTGGGCGATCACTGACTCAGCTTTGTCAAGCGATGGCGCAAATGTCTGGTTGTAGAAATCAACTAAAAAGGTTTGCCAATCCAACTTGCCAGACGCAATTTGGTCTAGTTGAGATTCCATTTCAGCTGTGAATTTCGGACGCACTAGATCAGGAATAACAGCATCCAGAAAGGACATTAGTTCCATGCCAGTTGGAGTCACAACTAATTTACCTTTTTCCACCTGGACATAGTTACGGTCTTTCAAGGTTTTGACCGTGCTGGCATATGTAGAAGGACGACCAATGCCCTTCTTTTCCATTTCTTGAATCAAGCGTGGTTCCGAGAAGCGACCGGGTGGGGACGTGCGTTTTTTGTCAGCTTGGACTTTAGCACTAGTCATCATTTGACCTTCTTTAACAGCAGGCAGCACTGAATCACCACTCAGGTTGTTCCAGTACTTGGTGTAGCCAGGGAAGGTTAGCACCTGACCACGAGCCTCCCAATTTGTTGTGCCGGACTGTAGCAGCACTTTCGTTTTAGCTATCAGTGCGGGTGCTGCTTGTGTAGCGATCGCCCGCCGCCAAATCAGGTCATACAGTTTGATTGCCTCTGCTTTGCCGTTCCCCTTCAACTTTTGAAAAGGCGCTTCAGCCAGAGACTGAGCCTTCTCTGCTATCATTGCGCAATCAGTAGGACGGATTGCCTCGTGAGCTTCCTGAGCACCGTCCTTGCTTTTATGTTTTGCCGTTTTTGCAGGCACATTTGTCGGGTCTGTCTGCTGGAGGTATGCCAGGGCAGCCTCACAGAAGCTGGCAGACAATGCCACTGAGTCAGTCCGCATATACGTGATCATGCCTTGCTCATAAAGCACCTGAGCCAACTCCATCGTCCGCTCTGGGGCTAATTTCAGGAGTGCCCCTGCTGCTTGCTGTAAAGAGGACGTAGTAAACGGTGCTGGAGCATTGAGCGTGGCTTGCTGGCTCTCAACCTTCACAATTTTGTGAGGCTTAGACTGCGCCTCTGACACAATTTGAGCCGCTATTTTAGGGTCTGTAATACGGTCAGACTCTGACTCTTTGGCTTCCTGTTCTTCAGAGACTGCTGCTTCAGTGTCTTGGCTACCCGCTTTAGACGCACGGTACAGCGCTTTGAACCCTTCAGGGTAGGTTGCTGAGAGTGTGAAGTAGTCTTCTGGCTTGAAGGCACGAATCCGCAGCTCTAGAGAAGCCAACAACCACAGTGCTGAGGATTGAACACGACCCATTGACTTAGCACCAATGTCCAATGCCCATACAATCCGTTTGGTGCCAGAGTAGCCCACCATTTTGTCCAGGTGTGCTCGTCCTAAAGCAGCGCCCACAAGATCAACGTCTAGCTTGCGTGGGTTCGCCAACGCTTTTTGAATCGCGTCCTTCGTGATTTCCTGGTAGACCACGCGATCAGGGTTCTTCAGCTTCAACTCCTCAGTTAGATGCCAGGCAATGCTTTCACCTTCACGATCGCCGTCTGTCGCCAGAACAACTCGGCGACCTTTCATTTCCTGCTTAATTGCACTCAGGTTTTTCTTTTTGTCTTTGGAGACTTCCCAATTTGAGACTACTTTAGAGCCGTGAATGTCGAACCCACGGCTGTCTTCGCCGGAATCCCCAAGTTCACGAATGTGACCGACGCTCGCTTTAACCACAGCGTCTATGCCCAAGTCCTTGCAGTACTTTGTAATTTTCTCGCGCTTACCGGGAGACTCAATAATGAGTAGCAGCTTTTCCATAATGCTTAAAAGGTTGGAGTCGTCCAATGCGCTCTTACCAAGGTGGCGACATTGACCGCTGTACAACCTTAGAGTGCCCAAACAGTACGGTTGCTAAGCGTGGCACGTCAAACAGCTGCACTGATAATCGTCCTTGAGCTTAAAAGTCAAGCTGTAACTTAAAACAAAACACAAAACTAGCAACACCACTAGACTTTCGTTGCTTGCTTGACTGGCGCTTTGTCAAAACGAGGGTCTTGACAAAGCGCTAGAGTGATCCATTTCCGGGGGACTCTAGTACTATGGAAAGCAAATTCCCCGTCTGTCCCCAGCTTCGCTACATTCGTTGGCGGCAGAGGGGCTATACCAGGAGTTTTTGACATGGAAGAGTTACTGACCCAGGCAACGGTGGCCGTCGAGTGGTTTAGTTTGAGCTATATGGCGGGGTCACTCGCCTGGCGCACACACCTTCACTTCACCCAGCCGTTCCAGACTAAGTTCCAGACGCGGCGACAGACTACACCCGTCTTACGGGAATTGAGTCCCCAGCCGCCGATTCAGACCGTCCCACCGTCCAAACCACGCTCCCCCGTGGAGCAGCTACGGCAACAATGTCAGCAAGCCGGGATCAAATGGCGTGACGCACATGGGAAACACAAGCACCTCAAGAAACATGAAATGCTAGCGGCCCTCAAAGCCAGCAACGTGATTCCCTTCCAGCGTTAAGCGTCAGGCGCTACACCCAACAACAGTTTGTACTACCCGCCCTAGACTACTCATGTTTGGGGCTTTTTGTTGGCAGTGAGATAGTGCTAGGGTCAAGACACCATGCCACAAGACAAGTAACACTACTGCTCCCATAGTGGGACAGCCGTTCACGCCACAGCCACAAACCCCATGTCAGAACCAACCCAACCCAACGCCAAGACCGAGTCTACTGACGCTACAGATCGTAGCTTGCAGCAAGACTTCAACCAGTGCCTCGATCAGTGGGTGGTAGAAGGCGAAGTGAACCTTGTCCGGTTAACTGCCTTGGTCATGGCGCAGGCACAACAACTTAAAGCCGAGACCGACGAGTACCAGGCGCTCAGCGAGCGACTGGCTGAAACACTAACCCAACTACAAGTCAAGGCAGTCGCCAAAAAGGTGTCCGGTTTCACGCTGCCGCTCCAGCCACAAATCGATCGTATTACGACTGCGTTGGAATACTTGTGCCGCTTTGGTTTTCTTCATGCCGTCTAACTGAATCGCTTTAATCACCTTTTGCCGCAGATCATAACTGTAAGCTTTTGCCATTGATGCATTCGATGCCTAGCATTGGGGACAACTCTAGCCTCCGTCCTAACTGTCTTGGCCGTAGCACTACTCACCGGATGAGCCTTCTTCAATCCAGGCGGCGTAAGGCGCAAAGATGTGTTCAATTGCTACCGCATGAATGGCGGGTAACTCGTAGGTGTGCAGGTCACGAACCGCAGTCTCGACCGTAGCGTACTGTGCAGCGGTGGTTTTGAACAGGACGCGCCACTCAGGTTCGTGCTGCACGGCACCGTTCCAAGCGTAAAAGCTCTCAATCGCGGTGATCTGGGCGCACGCAGCCAGTTTGCGCTCGACGAGCGCCTTAGCGATGCGTCGGGCCTCTTCCTGTGTTGCGACCGTTGTATAAACTGCGATGAGTTGCATAGCTGAGACAGTAAGGAACCTTTTGACTTAGTCAGCAGACGACAGCTTCTCTCTGGAAGTACCGCTAGGTTGATTCACAGGGCAATACTCTGGACTTCATTTGAAACAATATTGTTGAGCAGGATCATCGGCAGAGCAAGCGGCTAGGATAACGGCAGTGAAGTGGAATGGCTTTGGAACCCTCGTGATGGTGTGATACCCTTTTGTGTCTCCAACCGTGCCGGGAATAAGAGGACGTTGATTGGTATCTTGATCGCTACCTGTTTAACTATCAACCGCACTCTAGCGAACGCATCTTCATTGACCTGACTCCAAAGCGGGCGTGCAAAGAGCAACGGTCAAAGTAGAACATTGGTGGGAGCATTCAGAGCACCCAATGTGCACAAGGTTTGCTTTTAAAGAAGTGGCGATCGCACTCTTCCTCAACGACTTCAAAATTGGGCAAGACCCAGACATAATCAAAGCTAGCACGGCACAACCGATTGACTCAGCCAAAACAGGCAAAGCGCTGGAACTAATGGGACAGAGCTTCAATACCCAGACGATGAGGACGTTTGAGTGCGACGACCGGAGTTGTAGCTAGAGTTGTACCCAGCATAAACAGACCGCATGGTTGCGTTATAGCCAGGCGAGGCATACACCGTAGTTGTCACGCCGCCATTAACCCTTTTCACCACAGACCGAACTCCAGTGTGCGAGTGCGACGAAGCTGGGCGGCGGTAGGAGGAACGTGTTTGGGTCAAACGGCTGGCAGGCTGAGTGCGGCAGAGCGATTGCTTCAGGTCGATGACTTGCCCAGACGCAGTAGTCATGTAACAAGCACTATCAGACTCTGGTGGTAACGCATGGGCACGCAAGGCAATAAGCGTCATTAAGGCAAGTCCAACAGAGACAGCGAGCGACCAAAGACGGCAATTCATGAGGGCAGAAGATACAAGTGCTCTTCAACCATGCACCCACAGAACTGCTACCGCTAGTTCTACTGCCTAGCCTTCACAGAATTTTCATTGACCCGTAGTTAAACGAGCGCGATCGCTACTACTAACACGACTTCTTCCCTACCGATTCACAACCCTTATCGCTGAGGGCGGGCAGCGATAGCGAACGCGCATCCTGAAAGTATTGTCGCTCGCCGCTGACCCTGGTGATGCTTTAGGAGTCGAGAGCAAACGCGTCGCAACCATGTTTAACCGCACCTTCGGAGTCGAGATTAAAGACTACAACGGCACACAAGCGCCAGTCGCTACTGCCCTTTAACAAGCAGGCATCAACGCCGAAGTCCAGTCTTACAACCACTCTACACAGCCCTGTTGGAAGGTGATCACCGATGCCTCCATTAGCGGCAACAAGGGCTTTGAAGTGGTTAGCCCAGTGCTGCAAGGCGAAGAAGGACTACGCTAGGTACGCAGGTGATGGAGACACTGACAAACATCGCTACCAAGGTCAAGCAGTCCTGCGGGATGCACACTCACTGCGGCGCGGCTGACCTCAGCCTGCAACACTGCAAGAACTTGTTTAAGCACTACGTTAAGTTTAAAGATGTGTTGGATGCGATGATGCCCCAAAGCCGCCGTAGCTCTCACGACAACGACTGCAAGAGCCTGCTGTATCGGTTTGAGTGCGGCAACCGTACCCAAACCATCAACTGTGCTTTCGCAGCGATCGACCATGCTAGTTCACTGGAAGACTTGTACAGCAACGTGACCGGACGCGATCGCTACTTCAAACTCAACCTGCTTCCCTTCTGGCAACATGACACGCTTGAGTTTCGCCAGCACGCAGGCACCGTCGATGCTGACAAAGCTTGCCAATGGGTTTTGTTCCTCGGCACCTGGATGGAGCGGGCGCTCGCTACCAACCCCAAAAAAGTTACCGAGCGCGAGTTCACTGTCCGTCGCGCATGGAAGACGGAGTTTGATACCACTTTGGCTAGACTTTGCTCTACAAGCTCCATCAGCCCAGCCTGACGCCGTTCTACCGCGATCGTCGTTGCGTTTACCGAGTAAATTAAGCGTAGACTGCCTACCTAGAGGAGGTGGACTTCATCTACTTGAGGTAGTTTTATACTGAAAGTGTAGAAACCCCAGTCGTAGAGCGTTCTCTAGGTGCAAGGCATGACTGACCAGCCAGCGCTGTTGCTCAGAAAAGAGTGGAAAGACATCACGGTCGAGTATGGCTTGATGGAAGCAGTCGGTGACTTTGACTTTACCATGCCGAAACATGCTATCAGTGTGGCATTTATCCCTCACGATCGCGTCACTTGGTCAGTGGATGGATTGAAGCAAACCACACCGCTACCAGCCGGAAGCGCCTTCTTGTATGGCGATCGTGAGTTTATCTGGCATCAGCGCACGAAACCCAGTGAGTATGTCACGATTTATCTGGAGCCAGAGTTTTTGTGCCGGACTGCGATCGAAAACGAACTATCCGCCGAAACCAGACTGGCTCATCGGGTAATTTTTCCTGACTCTATCATTGTGCAAGTGGCACACCTGTTTAAGAGCGAGTTGCTCAGTGAAGGACTGGCAGGCATTCTGTTCGCGGAATCATTGAAGAATCTGTTGGCGGTTCACTTACTGCGTCAGTATTGTGAACAGGCTCCAGCGAAAAAATTGGTGATTCCCGCAGGCGCGCTAGATGTTGTGAAACTGAAGCAAATTCAGGATTACATTGAGGAGAATCTAGCAGATGAGATTGTCATTGAAGATCTGGCAGCGTTAATTCCCATGAGTCAGTTTCATTTTGCCCGTGCGTTCAAAGCGGCGAGCGGAGACTCACCACACAAATACTTGACTCAGCGTCGGCTTGAACGAGCGAAAGTACTTTTAACTGTTACCAAACTGCCCGTTGCTGAAATTGCCTACCGGGTAGGATTCTCCAATCAAAGCCACTTCACGGCGCACTTTCGCAAAGTGACTGGCGTGACACCCAAAAATTATCGATCGCAGTGCAGCTAGACTCTGATACTCAAGGAGCCACGTTTCGCTTCCAATCCTTGTACAGAATTGCTAGCAGCACTACATCTTCAAACACTCCCCACTTTTGAACGCGTTGCCGCAGCACACCCTCTTGAACAAACCCATTTTTCTTCAACACCCTACCTGACGCTGGATTTCTCAACATGTGGTAAGCGTAGAGCCGATTGAGATGCAGGTCATTAAAGCTGAAACAAAGTACTGAAAGTAGAGCTTCACTCATGTATCCCCGCCCCCATGCCTCAACTCCTAACCAGAAACTCAGTTCAGCAAGTGAATGTTCTCGATCGATTTCTCGGATTTCAATCACTCCGCTCACCGACTTCTCTGGCTTACGTTCAATCGCAAACGCAACAGAATGCTGCTCTTGAAACTCAGAGATTCTCGTAGAGAGATAGTTCTCAGCTTCGCCTTCCGGGTAAGGATGAGTAATCGAAATCATCGTATTGGCAACTGCACGATCACTGGCAAGTCTTTGGATAGCTGGCGCGTCAGTGATTGCCAGCGGACGTAAGACTAACCTGGGAGTTTCAAGCGTGATGAGAGGGAGCATGAGGGCAGTTTACTATCAACTTTGATAGCAATATAACTGAGACTTTTGCTAGGGGCGAGTTCCTTGCTCCCATGTCCAGGTCATTTTCATGCGATTGACTCGCCAGCCCTCGGCGGTGTGGACGAGAGTATGTTCATAGAACCCTCCCAATGTCCAGGTTCCTTTCTGAGTATCCAGGTAAACATGATGCGCCTGAAAGTTGGAAAGGCAAATGGCCCTGTCGCCAGTGATGGTGACAACATGACTACCAATGAGATGCTGAATCGTTGTAAAGGTTTGGGTGAAGAACGCCTTCCATCCGTTGATTAGGTCGTCTGCGTTGACCGACGTAGGTTGCCCACCGTTCAACGAGGTGTAGTCGGTTTCAACGTGATCGCTAAAGACATCCCGACAGGCTTGCCAATCTCGCCGGTCTGCCATCAAACCAATGCGATTGACCACATCAATAATTTCAGCTTGCATGAGCTTTGTTCCTTTGAGGCTATCAGCTTAACCAAGACCGCCACCATCCACATTGAAAGCTACGCCTGAAACGTAGGATGCTTCTGGCGAAGCCAACCACAACACGGCGGCAGCGACTTCTTCTGGTTTGCCCACCCGCTTAATTGGGTAGCCAGAAGCCAACTGTTCTTTCGTCACTTTCCAATCCCGCTCCACCCGATCGAGCATGGCAGTGTCAATCGCTCCCGGTAAGACCGCATTGATGCGGATGGTTTTGCCATATTCCTGTGCGGCCATTTTGGTCATATGAATCACGGCGGCTTTGCTGGCACCATAGCCGACAATGTTGGCAAAGGCCCGCTGTCCACCAATACTTGCCATGTTGATAATCGCTCCGCCACCAACTTTAAGCAGATGGGGAATTTCGTATTTCATGCCCAGAAACACTCCACGGGCGTTAGTGTTCATCAGATCATCAAACTCAGCGATCGCGGTGTCGGCGATCGAGTTGGGTGGATAGTCAATCCCGGCATTGTTGAAGGCGATGTCTAACCGACCATACTTGGCGACACAGGCATCGACAAAAGCTTTGACTTCGGTTTCTTTGCGAACATCAGCCCGCATGTAAGTGGCATCACCACCGGTGCTGCGGATTGAGGTTTCGACTTGCTTGCCCAACGTCTCACGCCGACCACAGAAGAAGACGTTCGCCCCTTCTTTAGCAAACAGTCTGGCAGTCGCTTCCCCAATGCCAGACGTTGCACCCGTAATCAGGACAACTTTGTTAGCAAATTTGCCAGTTTGAGTTGTTGTTTGCAAGGGTTGCGGGGTTGGCGTATTGGCGTGCGCTTTTCCTGTCAGGGTTGTTGCCACACCTGCTAATCCTAAACCTCCGATCGAAAGAATGCGCCGACGATTCAGACCTTTCATGGTTTTCTCCTTTTCAGATATGCATCCTGTTAATTGCTTGTAGTGTAGCCGCCATCAATCGCCAGATTTTGTCCCGTCACGAAACCAGCAGCAGCCGAACAGAGCCACAAAACGGCTTCAGCGATGTCATTCGGTTGCCCAACGCGCTGTAATGGAATCCCGGTGGCAACCTGTTCTAACATACCTGCGGGTGCGTTTGCCCACAGTTCAGTTTCCACCGCACCAGGGCTAACTGCATTGATCCGAATACCATTGGCTGCATATTCTGCCGCTGCTGCCCGTGTCAAAGCCGCCACTCCACCTTTTGCCGCTGCGTAAGCGCCGTAGTTTGGTACTCCCAAAATGCCGCCTTGAGAAGACATATTAACGATCGCTCCTTTGCCCGATCGCAACATAGCTGGAATCTCGTATTTCAAACACAGCCAGACAGATTTGAGATTCACCGCCATCTCTTGCTCCCAATCTGCTTCCGCAAGCTCGATCAGTTTGCCTGGTTTGCCTGACCCAGCATTGTTGAAGGCACAATCAAGCCGACCATAACGTTCCAGCGTGCGATCAACCAATGTCTGTACCTCTAATGCTTGCGTTACATCGGTTTGAACAAAAGTCGCTTCACCACCCGCTTCCACAATCTGCCGAACGGTTTCTTCACCTTCAGGCACTCGTCGTGCGGCAATCACGACTTTGCCTCCCTCTTTAGCAAAGGCGATCGCGGTGGCTCGACCAATCCCCGAACTGCCACCTGTCACTAGTGCTACCTTTCCATCCATACGTCCACTCATAGGTTGTGTTCCTGCTTAAGGTAATCTCTTGCACAAAGAGCGTTATTTCTGTGAAATCGTTGGGCTGGCAAGTGTTTTTTGAAAGTGAGTTGCGACGGCTGCAACGGCCGTGGAAACCTGCGGATCGCGATCGTAGAAATCGAGGTGTTGTCCGTCTGTCCACACCAGTTGCTTCTGTCCACCCAATTGGCTGTAAAACTTGCGGGCATTATCAGGTAGCGCAGACCCATCACTGTGCACGATCAGCGTTGGCGCTTTGATGCTAGAGGCAAGCGCCACACCATTAAAGTCCTGCCATTCGTGCCACGACATCACGGCAAAACGGTTTGTCCATTGTGGAATCACGCCGCGTTCTTTGCTACCGTAGTAGCTGACATCGCCCGACATGGCAGCATTGAAGTTCGCTTGAGCATACGCAGGGACATACTCTACTTTGCCTGTGCGATCGAACGCTTGACGAGCCGCTTTGCCAATTGCCATCCGACGCTGCACGGTTTCTTTGCCAAATAGAGCTTGCAGAGATTCTGGATCATGCAGCCATGCTGCCACCGTCGCAAACGATTTAAAGTTAGCATCTTCAGCCACCGCTTTTGCCATGTAACCTGCACTGGCACAAATGCCCAAGCCACCGATCTGGTTTGCATCTACCACTGGCAGCGACTTCAGAAATGCTGCTGCGTTCTTGATGTCCTGCACTTTTGCCGCAGGCGATTCGTACTGACGCGGGGTGCCGCTGCTTTCGCCCCAATAGCGGAAGTCAAACGCAAAGGTAGCAAACCCCCGATCGGCAAGCCGTTGAGCATACACCGCAGGCATCTGTTCTTTCACCGTTGTCCATGCACCCGTGACGATGATCGTGGGTAAGCGATCTCCGGTTTGATAAGTCGCAGGGAGATAGAGATTGCCGACCAGCGTTTCGCCTTCACCTTGAAAGGTGACTCGATTGATTCCCGGTCTGAACGTGGGTTGAGTGGTCATGATCGTTGGCTCCCTGCGTTGAAGCGAAGGATTGGGTGTTTCTGACAAAACAGTGGGAATGGGGGTGAGCGCAAGCAGGGCGATCGTTCCAAGCGAGAAGAGCTTTGTGGTGTTCATGGCAATTTCCTGTTCCTTGAGTAGTGTCCCGTTTGGATACCTCAAGATTAGAAAAAGGCCTCGCTGAACTAAAGCCCAATTCTTGCGCTGTTTTGTTGCATTCTTGCGCTCTTGGTACTGCACCAATTTATTGAGTAAGCAAGGGCGATCGCAACCGCTTAAAAGCCGCAAAACGATTGCCGTGATTGCTCTACTTGGCGGGTCACATCCTACAGTGCAAACCGACGCACGAAAAACGTATTGGGAACAGCGGCTTCTTTTCCTGGCAGCAAGCGATGACGAATGCGGGATTCGGTAATCCAGATGGTTTGACCCGCGATCGTCAAGTTTACAGGTGATTCCAGTCCGCTTGCCAGCGTTTCGATCTCCTTCGGTGTCTTGGTATCCAAAATATTCCTGATCCGCAGTAGACGACCATTACCGCTGGAGACTGCTCCTTCGGTGATTAGCAGCGAACCATCAGGTGCAAATTGCATTCCATCGGGATTCTCTAGCGATCGCGGCAACGGAATCGCTTCCACTTTCGGGTTTCCCTGCGCTTGCGGAGTTATTTTCAACAGCTTGCCATCTGAGAACATGCCTACAATCAAAACGCCATTGGCAGCACGGGCAATGCCACCTAACCCAATTTGACGAGAGCGAAACTGCTCATCTTCTGCCCAAACTCGGAACTGCGTGGTTCCAGGAGCAAGGTAGTGGATGCGTGGACGCGAACTATCCGTTACATAGACTCCTCCATTCTCATCCAGTGCAATATCATTGCTAAATCCACCAGCAGGCATGGCAATTACTTGCAGGACTTTAGCGGTGCGAATATCGATCGCAAAAATTCGGTGAGGGCGACGAGTCACCTGACCATCGGCACCGCGAACGCCAAGAAAGTCAGGTGAGGCTCCCCAGAGAACGCCCCGTTGCTCATCCAAGCGTAGACTGGTTGCGGCAAAAATCTCGTCTGTTCCTGGAAAGAAGGTTTCTGTCTTGCCATTTAGCGTGATGCGGAGAATTTGTCCACTCGTAACAGAGCCAACATACAACGTACTTGCAGCGGACCTGAGCCGTATTGGATCGCGGCTGTGAGTGATGCCATTGGGATACTGAAACCCCGTTGGCAGTTGAATCAAACTTTGTGCTTGAGCAGGAGCAGCCAAAATAGGAGAAGCGGCAATCAAAATCAGGGTAGTTGTTTGGAGGAGAGTTCGATTCATTTTTTGGCAGTGCCCTAAAGGTAATGCTGGCTGAAACACCTTGCCTGTCTGGATTTTATTGAGAGACTGTCGTATGAGCAGCTCTAAGTATCGGTCTAAGATAGAAGCCACAGTGCTGCTTTTCTCGTTGCGCTCCTGGATGTGTTGTTGCAAAGACGTGAAAAAAGTCGAGCTACTTCAGGTCTACAAAGTTAGCTTTAAGTCCTGAAACCCTGATCTGGAAGCATTCATAGCTATCATTAAATTTTTAGGACTACCCATTTTTTCTCATCCTAATTATTTAGGATCTTAGAAATAGGTTTTGCAATCGACGCAAAAACTGTAGAGCAAAACCTGGATCAACTTCGCTGGCTGTATTAAGACGAGTGAGTTGAGCCTGGTTCAACGTGACATTCAGGCAACCAAGATTGTCTTTGAGATGATCGAGATTTCTGGCTCCAATGATGGGAATGTGGCAAGGTGATTGTTGCCGAATCCAAGCAAGGGCAACCTGAGCAGCACTACAGCCGACTTCAGCCGCAATATCGATCACGATTTGAGCAATCTGCATGGCACGCTCGACTTTGTAATGCTGAAAGTACTCAGCTTTGTTAAGTCGATCGTGGTCAGAATCAGCGTTCAAGTATTTCCCCGTCAGCACACCCCCGCCAGCGGCGACCAATCCAGAATGCTCAAATTTAAGTCTTCTGCCATTGGCAGTAAATCTCGTTCTACTGTGCGTTTCACCAAATGGTAGTGCTCAAGATGTAATGATAGAGAAGTAGAGTTGTTCTCCTCCTATGCCTGCCTGCCCCCTTTGTGCGTCCGTCAAAACGGTCAAGAACGGACGTATCCACAATGGTAAACAACGGTTCAAATGCCACGACTGCGGACGACAGTTCATCGAACAACCGACGAAGAA
>NZ_JACJOZ010000050.1:0-5619 GCF_014695795.1 Phormidium sp. FACHB-592 | reverse complement strand
GCGTGGTTGAAAAGTCGTATTCGCAAACACTTACGTGCTGCCACTCCTTTGCGCGATGCGATGGAAACCGTGCTCAAGCAGGCTGCGTCCTAACTTCTATGGCGGTAGCTATAGAAAGCATCAGTGTCGAATTGGAATTTGAAGCTTAAACTCCGTGCCCTTGCCCACGGTTGAAAAGCAAGCCAACTTGCCAGCATGTTTCTCAGCAATGATTTGGTAACTGATGGGCAGGCCCATACCAGTGCCTTTGCCAATCGGCTTAGTGGTAAAGAAGGGATCAAAGACTCGTTGTCGAACGGCCTCAGGCATACCAGGACCATTATCGGCGACCGTTACGACGAGCCATTCGGCATCAAGCAGCGCTGTGCGAATCTTAATATAACTCGGATCAGCCTGCCGCTCCTGGTCGATCCACTTAGCCTGGCGCTCTTCCAAAGCATCAATCGCATTGGCCAAGATATTCATAAACACCTGATTGAGTTGCCCGGGATAGCATGCCACCAGCGGTAGCTGGCTATACTCTTTAAGCACTTGAATAGCGGGACGTTCGGCTCTTGCCTTTAAACGGTGTTGCAGAATCAACAAAGTACTGTCCAGCCCTTCATGGATGTCCACTGACTTAAATGCCGCTTCATCCAAGCGAGAAAAGTTACGTAGGGACAACACAATCTCACGAATGCGCTGTGTCCCCGTCCACATCGATTGCCTAATTTTGTGGAGATCCTCGGTAAGAAAAGCAAGGTCAATTGCTTCTAAGGTTTCTTGTAGTGCCTGCGGTGGATGGGGATAGTGCTGCTGATACGCCTCCACAACTTGCAGCAGGTCTTGTGTATAGCTATCCATATGGGCGAGATTGCCATGAATAAAATTAACTGGGTTGTTGATTTCATGGGCCACTCCAGCAACCAATTGTCCGAGGCTAGACATTTTTTCACTCTGCACCATCTGTGCTTGGGTGCGATGCAATTCCTCTAGCAGTTGTTTGAAATGTGCATTCTTTTCACTCAGTGCCTGGGTTCGTTCTTCCACTCTTTGTTCTAAAGTTTGGTTATAGGTCTCTAGCTGTGCATTGGTGTCTTGCTGCTGTTTCAGTAACTGGTGCACTGAGTCAATGAGTTGATTGAACGACCGAGCCAGCGCACCCACTTCGTCGGTACTGCTGACAGGGGCTTGCAGGGTAAAATTAGAGTGCCGAATTGCTTGCTCAGCAATATCAGTTAGGGTGCGCACAGGACGAGCGATCGCCCGAGCAATCAGGAAGGCGAGCACGATGGCGATCGTAGTCGAGAGCGCCATACTAAGCAGGATGATTCGTAGTCTGAGGGCATCGGCTTGAAGGAGCTGTGCATTGGCTTGGTCTTGCTGTCGTTCGGCTGCCTGGTGAATCAGCGCTAACCGTTTGGCCAGGTCTTCAAATTGGATTTTGATCTGAGTTGCTTCGGGTCCACGAATGGCTGCGACAATCTCTTGCTCTGCAAGAGCCAGCCCGTCGGATGACCGTTTTTGCGGATCGACTTGTTGCCAAAGACCTTGCGTCAAGCGATTGTACGCCTCTAGGGTTTGGTGATACTTCGACAGTAACTCTTTCAATTCAGCCAGGCTGACCGCCGTATCGTTCGGGTTCTTTTCAATAAATTGCTCTAACTCAGACAACGTTCGCTTCAGTTGACGCGTGAAGAGTTGAAACTTACTCGTTTCGTACTGGAACCACATCGAATCCTGCAGCACAGCAAACAGCTCTTGAGGATGAGACCGTACAGTTAAGGTCATTCGGTTTAGCTCTCCCAATAGGTGTTGTTGTTGATCCGTTAGCTCACGGTGAGACTGAGCCTGCTGCTGGTAATAATTGCCGATGACGAGTCCGATTGCCGTTCCAGTCACCCCAATGCCAATGGCTATCCCGTAGCTATAGCTAATTTTTTGGGCAATGCTAGAGTTTGCAACCGCAGATTTGAAGGAATTCAACCACAGCTTTGGAGCGTTCATATAAAATTCAGCCAGCAGCAACGATCCGATGGACATCACAACAAGAGGGGTCAAGGCAACCAGCAGCGTACGATCGCTGAACCGCTCCCCTCGGTCTATGAGAGAACCTCTTAGCGTCTAAATACGAGACGCTCACTGAAGCACTTCTGCTTGCCCAATCACACGATAGACCTCCCGAATCATGTTGTAGTCCGTGTCATTGGCAGCGCTCAGTCTGCTGCCCCCGAATCTTTTAGCGAGTGCCTCTCCAGCCAAAATGGCCTGCATGAGCTTTGCTCGGCGCTCTAGCATGCGTAAGCGAATCACTTCGCTCACTTGAGGACTAATCTGGCTACTCACGGCAAAAACATCCCCTGGTAGCAGTGGACCTTGCGCTAGTACTGGATAATCTTTGGCGGACAGACCTTCCTCTTTCAAGGTGGCTAAGTAACGCGAAAGAGCCCGTGACGCCGCATCAATTTTGCCCGTTTTCAATCTCGCGAGGCGACCATCAGCGTCTGGCTCAATGATTTTGACCGCCCGTGGGTCTACTCCCGCATCAAGCAGTATCTTGACCGCACCGAGATGCGAAGCGGCGGCCCCGAGTTGCCAAACATCCAACGTTTTTCCTTTGAGATCGGCTAGGGACTGAATGCCGCTACCCGCATAGACAGCAATCACCGTCCGATAGTTCTGGCGTTGGAGGGTAACCACGGGAATCGCTTGTGCCCTAGCCCGTAAGACCACATATTCCGAGGGTCCTGCCCAAGCAAAGTCGATCTCTCCTGCTAGCATGGCTGGAGCAGCAGCGAGCAGATTTTCTACAGGAAAGAACTCAATGTTGGTTTCTAGCACTTCTGCCAACGCGGCTCGAAACGGCTCATAATCACGCTGTAACGCTTCTAGCCCTTTCGCATCGGTCACTGCAAACCGGAGTTTTTTGGGCATGGTCACTTGTGACTGAGTCGAGCGGGTTTGGGTGGCAGCAGAACAGCCGCTGGCAAACAGCAGAGAACCCGTGACAAAATGGCGTCGCTTCATAAGGGGTTGAGCAGCAAAAGGAGTGGGTTGGGCAGCAAAAGGAGCGTCAGGATGGTGAGTGCAACGACTCAAGCGCAGTCAGCTTAAGCTGTCAGGTTCTTAAAAGCGCTCCAGACTCTTAGCGGTCACAGCATACCAGTAGGCTGAAGGGTCGTTGGAGAAGGGCGTAAGCTTAGGAAGCCCCAAAAGCTGAGTACGAGTACGAGTGTCGGCAGAATTTACGCGTTTTGTCGGAAATTTCTCATCCATTTGTCAGAGCTCTAGTCAACCACTCTCAATCGAGCAAAAGCTGTTCAAGCTCCAGAAATGTCAGTATGGTCATGAAATCTGAGTGATTCAAGAGAGCAAAGTTTATCATAGGGGTATTAAAGCCTTACATAGGAGGGCTTTCGCCGCTCGACTCAAAACAGGGCTAATTTTGTTGGCTAGTTGCGGGTGGCAGCAACCACTTGAATGCGTTTATTACGTTGAGCGTAGTGGGTGGCGATCACTACCGAGTCATCCGTAGAGCCGTCGTTCCAAAGCAGGAGTGCAAAGTCGGCGTGGGTTTGCGCGAGGCTGCTCTCGCTCACCGGCAGTAGAGAAGCGGCACGCTTGTAGACCGGGCAAGGAAAACAGGGAGAGTCACAGCCTGATTAGCGTTTCATCGGCTGTGCTCTTCTACCAGTATTCCCAAACTCAAGCACTCTTACCAAAACGAGTATTATGCAATGAACCGCCAAACTTCAACATAGAAGAACGGTGAATCAGTCTGGTCTGGGCAGGGTGCCATCATCTTTAAGCCAAGGACCCTTTCTTAAGGGTTCGCCATTTAAGGCTCGTTGAATGAGATGGCTGAAGCTTAAAGCTTCATATGTAGAATATTCAAAACTACAGTCTCCCATTCCAGCAGAAAAAACTGTCCAGTTTCCTTTGCCAAGCTAGTTCTCTGGGTCAAAGTAAAAAATATTATCCCCACAATCGTTACCAAAAAAAATCATACCGGGCAACCCGGGAGACCAATCTGGATCGGGATTAACGGACTCAAATTCGTACAAGTTATACAGAGATAAGCGGTTATCGACAAACTCGCCACCGTCGCTGTACATGAGAAACTGTCGATAGCTCTCAGGAAACTTGACACCAAGAGCTTGTTCTATCCGTAATAAATCATCTTCTCCGACTGAAGGTAGGTACCCCTCAAATTTTTCGGGTGTACGTTCCAGCAGTTGTACGACATTGAATGGTTCACCCACTGTTCTACCTCGGTTGTACTACGACTCATTGGCTTCTACCAATTATCGATTCAAAGCTGATATGTCATTGATGGGTTGTGGGTTCTGCAACGGGGCAATGGCAGAATAAGCTTCAGTACCGAAGATTGAAAGGACTGTCTTTTGAGGCTAGGGCTTACTTTGATACGCAGCGTGGTCGGTGGTCAAACACGTGCTTGTGTACAGTGCCCGTCTTAAGTTAAGCGAACGTGAATGGTCGCACACTCCACTCACTGGATGTGTTAGGAAGTTGATACGCTTGCACATAGCTGAAACCACTCAGTTGCCAGAGCCCCGTTTGCCCCGTCGTCGCATTGCGCCACAGGAAGTCCGGTGTCCGGTCCCCGCCCAAGTCAGCAACACCTACCAACTGCCAGTTCACATCTGGTGCCGCTGTGACGAAGTAGCCGCTTTGTAACCCTGTGCCATTCATCTGCCAGATCGCATTCTCGCCCGTCGCCCGGTTGCGCCACACGATATCCGCAAAGCCATCATGGTCAAAATCAGCCGTGCCTGCCACCTGCCAGTTGGTGTCCCCTACGGCATTGATATAGAAAGCACTCTTGGTGGTCAAGCCGTTCATCTGCCAGATGGCGTTCTCGCCTGTCACCTGATTGCGCCACAGCAGGTCCGTCTTTCCGTCGTTGTCAAAGTCAGCCGTACTGACGATCTGCCAGTTCACATCCGCGACAGTGGTAATAAGTGCAGCCGTTTGGATGCTAAAGCCGTTCAGCTGCCAAATGGCATTCTCCCCGGTGGTCTGGTGACGCCACACGAGGTCGGCAGTGCCGTCACCATTGAAGTCGTCGGTGCCCAGAAGCTGCCAGTGCAGGTCGGCGATCGTGGCGAGGTAGTAGCCGCTCTGGAGCCCCGTGCGGTTCATTTGCCAGATGGCGTTCTCGCCCGTCGTCTGGTGGCGCCAGAGGAGGTCAGCGTTGCCGTCGCGATCAAAGTCAGCGGTGCTAACGATCTGCCAGTTAAGATCAGCCAAAGTGGGCAGGTAGTAGCTGCTCTGTAAGGTCGAGCCGTTCAATTGCCAAACCACGTTCTGTCCGCTTATACGGTCGCGCCATAGCAGTGCATCGTTGACCGCAGTAATGGCAATCGCGGCTTTATCAGTGCTTGTGCTAAAAGCCGTATTGTTACCGTTGTTAGTTGTATCGGCAGTACTGCCATTGCTACCACTAGTCTGATCCCAGGCGCGAAACGTCACGCCGTTCGTAATGATGCCATTGAAGTTAGCATTCGGTTGAAAGTACAGCCTGGTGCTGGTGTCTGCTTTGAGTAAACGTGCACTGGTGTTGGAAACGATCCCGATCGCACTCCAGGTGCCGCCATTATCTATACTGTAAAACCAGTT
>NZ_JACJOZ010000005.1:0-10871 GCF_014695795.1 Phormidium sp. FACHB-592 | reverse complement strand
GCAATGGTGTCACCGCTAATAGCAACACTACGGATGAACTTAATATCTTCTTTCGGGTCATCAGGCATCAGTTTTGCCCGTTCAATCCAAGTAGAGCCAGAACGCTCAAACACGTAGGCAGGCGCGAGTCTTGCGGCAATCACAA
Organism: Phormidium sp. FACHB-592; assembly: GCF_014695795.1. NCBI lineage: Bacteria > Bacillati > Cyanobacteriota > Cyanophyceae > Oscillatoriales > Oscillatoriaceae > Phormidium > Phormidium sp. FACHB-592. The sequence continues at coordinate 10,726 of NZ_JACJOZ010000005.1, read as the reverse complement.
GCGTGTCCTGTTCAATAGCGACGGCAGTTCCAAACCCATCTGATTGCTCGCCGCCACTGGCATACAGTGTGGTTTCGGGAGACCAGAGGGCCTTGGCTTGCACGGCAACGACAACCAAAAGAGTGATCAGGCTGAACGCGACAACCAGCAACAGACGCAGGTGAACTGTGGACATAAGCAAGCTTTACCGAATCAGGGCATTATGTACAGTGCCAAATTAAATGAAACCGAGACAAATTCGTGTCACGGCGTAAAACCCTCTCTGCCGTAGGCTTGTAGGGAGAGTTTGCTCCGTGACCACCTCAAGCCAGCTTCGTTTGGCTTTGCTGCTTTAACGACACTAATGTGTCTTCACGACAAAGAAAAAGTCACTGTACAGTTTTCCAACTGATTGACCCCACTTAGGGGTGCGTGCCTGCTGTCCGAAAATTCCTTAGCGTTGCTTTTAGTCCAATTGCTACGGGAACGCCGTGGTGCGAACGTTTGACTATCAAATCCGATGGGCATTCTACAGGTACCGATTGCCAGAGCTTCAATGAAACGACTGTTCACTCTCGCTGCACTCAGCGTCCTCACCGCCTTTAACTTTTATCCTCTACCGGCTGCGGCTGCGCGTGTGCGCTGTGCGGACTTTGCCACGCAGCAAGAAGCCCAGGCATACATGCAACAGCACGGGACAACTTATTTGGATGGCGACAAGGATGGCGTTGCCTGTGAAAGCTTGCCACGTGGTAGTGGTTCAACGAGAGTACCCACCGTGGCTCGTCCTCAGCAACCGAGTCAAGCCTTGCTTACGGCTGCGGTGGTTAGCGTGGGGGACGGGGACACCCTGCGAGTGCAGAGTCAGGGTAAAGCGATGACAGTCCGGCTCGCGTGCGTGGATGCAGCGGAGATGAAGCAGGCTCCTTACGGGCAGGCAGCTTCGCAGCGACTCAAGCAACTGTTACCGCAAGGGCAGCGCATCTCGCTACGTGTGGTTGATGTCGATCGCTACCAGCGCACAGTCGCGGAAGTGTATGTCGGCAGTACTCCGGTCAACCTCCAGATGGTTCAGGAGGGGCAAGCAGTTGTTTACCGACAGTATTTGAGCGGCTGTCCGGGTTTACGCAACCAACTGCTGCAAGCAGAACAGCAAGCGAAGCGACAACGGTTGCAGTTTTGGAGTCAGGCGCGACCAGTCATGCCGTGGGAGTATCGCCAGCGGCAACGCGGCTAGCAAAGCTTGTGCCAGTTGGCGGCTAGTTCAGCACTGGAAGCGCCAGTTGAGCGTTAGCCATGCTTATCAATGGGCACCTTAGAACTAACAGAGACATAATTAACCCGGTCAGAGCGATCGGGTTTTTTGCCTTATGGACCGTAAGCCGATCATGCTGCTGCTGGCTGTCAGGTGACACGAGGATTTTCAGACATAACGGCAAAGCTACCCGGACGACGACAACCTTTGCAACTAAAACTTATGCTTTGTTCCGGTTCAGCGCAGTGTTATGGGGCGTTCTCCTAGGCTCCCCTAACTGTAGCAGTTCCATGCAAAACTCCAACGGGTGTCTGAAACCCAGGAACCAGGATAATCTGGTATCGCTCAAACTCCCAATTTGCTTTTAACTGATCGTCAGTAAGTTGATCAAGTTGTTTACCAGAACGACTCTCAGGGCGAGGAATTCCCCGATTAAACAATCGGTCAGTACCAAGATTGAAAGCTAGCAAGTAAACTGTCCATACTCCAGGGTTAATATCAACCTGCTTCATTGGTTCAGTCAAATACAGCAAGTTTGTGATTGCAACCCGCCCAGAATCTATTCTTAGGGGTAGAGCTATAACTCTCTCTGCTTTACCAAAAGCAGGTACTTGGGTCGAAGCATATACCTCAATCCAATGGTCATTCAAATGGGCATCAGTTCCAAAGCAAATCGTTCTTCCATTGGTAATATAGCCTTGCCGATAACTACCTAAATCTGAGCGTTTTTCATCAGGATCGGAGTAGAAACTGTCAGGGCTTGGATTGACTCCTGTGTCATAAATAAAGAATAGATAATGGTCAGCAGAAATCCTAAATTCTGTTAGCAATTGCATTGGTTTGCCTTCAGCTAAGGCTAACTGGGACGTAGACAGTACAGTTGATTGAGACATTGGAACACCGCAAGATACTGCAATCCCCAACCCTGCTAATGCCAGTAGCTTTCGCCGTTTCATCCTTCAATTTGCTTTACTCAAGTCCTACCCCTAGTCTAAATCAATACCCTTGCAGTACTAAAAGCTGACTTTAGCGAGAAATCTTCGCTTATATCTGAACACTAGATTGAGCCACGTGGTCATGCGCCGTTATGACAGTGATTACTGGGGCACTCTAGGACCGTTACTAAAGGGTGCTTTATGCAAACAACGTTCAGACCCGTGCGTGTTGCCGTCACCGCTAGTGTTTGTTTAATTTCCTTGCTGGCTGCCACCTGGCTCTACCACCCAGTGAGAGTCGCTTTAGCTCATGGCGAATGGTGTGTCCAGTTCACGCCTGAAGGCACTCAGCAGATCTTGTATGGCGGAACAGCTTGTGGGTTGAAGCCTTAGTTCACGCCTTTGGTACTTTGCGGACAATGAGCAAGCAACTCAAACAAGACGCTGATAGCAAGCGATCGAGCAGTAGTTTGGCGCTGCTGGTGAAACAGATTAGTTGTCTGTTTCACTTTTCTGAGGATGCCTGACTGGTGGCTGTTCTAGCGGGTGGCTTTTTCGGCTTCCCCCAAACTTCCCCCGTTCAGTTCAGCAATGAGCTTAAAACGGCTGCGTTGAGATGGGTTTAGCATTTGGGTCTAGCTGGGGCATTTCCCCACATAGCTAGTGACCGATCACAGTAAAGGAGGCGATGCCGCCGCGCGTCACGTTGCGCGCGACCACATCGCCTAGCCCTGGTTCAGCCGTGGAGAGGTTGCGCGCGGGGTGGTGACTATCGCGCTCTATATGCTATTCAGGATGATGTTCTCATTGTACTCGTGATCAAAATTAAGCATCGGCGGGAAGTCTATGAAAGTTGACGGTTGTTAGAGGTTTAGCAAGATGGCGTTAAAGTTTGGCATTGCAGGCATTGCTTTGAGCCTGATTCTAGCTGCTTGCAAACCAACCGTTGCAGTCACTCTACCTGCACCCGAATTCAAAACGTTTACCGATTGGTGCCTTAACCGAGAAAAGCTTTCACCCGCTGTAAAACATACCGTTGAGGTTTTGCTGGAATATGTTGATACTTCTGATTGTAAGCAGGCGAATCATGAACTCACTGAACGCATAGCATTCTATCTTACGGGTACAAAAATTAATGACATTAGACCACTACAATCACTGATCAATCTAGAGGTACTCTATTTAGGTGGCAACGAAATTAGTGATATCAGTCCGTTGCGCTCGTTAAATAAATTGAGTCTTCTTGATCTTGGAGATAATCAGATTAGTAACGTTAGCCCTCTAAAGTCGTTAGTTAAATTAGAAACTCTCAGTCTCAGAAACAATTTGGTTGATGACATTAAGCCTTTACAATCGCTGATTCATCTACGGTCTCTTACCCTTGACCAGAACAGAGTGAGTGATATCAGCCCGCTAAAATCTTTACTTAATTTACGCTCACTCTATCTTGATCAAAATCAAGTTAGTGACCTCAACCCATTAAAACCATTGGTGAAGTTAGGACTTCTCAGCCTTCAGAAGAATAAAGTGAGTGATCTCGCTCCACTAAAATCCTTATTTGATTTGAGCATACTTGATCTTGGTCAAAACCAAGTTAGTGACCTTCGCCCTTTACAATCACTGATGAAGTTAAGAACGCTTAGTCTTGCTCAAAATAAAGTCAGCGATCTTCGCCCATTGCGATCGATTCCCAGCTTAGATTTCGTGGCTCTTCAAGGAAACCCGATCGCTAACAAAGTCTGTCCATTGCGATCGCCCTCAGTTTGCCAGTTCTAATGTTCCTGGAGTGTAATAATTTGACCCAAATGCAACTGGCTGGTATTCCGTCCTGGCAGCACGTTCCAAGATACAGAAGGGACTATTGCAGCAGTGGTTGGTGATCCGGTAGGGCGCGCCAATCCGTGGATCGGTAGCATCCACGCCTACTCTCGGTTAGGTGGCTCGAAACAGTGAATAAGTACGATCGCGAGTAGTTATCAGGACGGAAGGGTATTCTCTGCAGAAGGAAGGAAAGGAGGAAATAGGAAAGGCGAAAGGATTGTGTCTATTGAAAGGAGTGATCACTCTGGCGCTTCTTGTTGATGCAAGTTCACTGATTTCCCTGTAATGCCTTAGACTTCAATAGTTCATTAGCAAAGTTTTGAACGGACTTGTTCTTATGATTTGCAAAAAGCTGTAGCTTATCTCGAAAATCCGGCAACACATTTTTGTGTGCTGCAAGTGCTTTCAGCGCACCGATACACACACGACCCGATTTATGATGAAGCAGGTCAGACAGGGAATTGTGGTCTCCCTTGTCACAATAAAACTGTCCCAGCCCATACGCTGAACGTTCCTGAACCATTGCTTTTTCTGTGAGGCCCTTGTGTAGCCGTTTGAGAGCAGCATCTTTAGTTGCCCCAATTTGTGCACATTTTGAAAGGGTAGCTGCCACAAAGAGTCCAACGGTTGCACCATAATATATTCCACTATCCTCAAGATGTGAGCAGAGAATGTTCATGATTGGCGAAAGGTCTTCACCCTGTCCAGCGAGGTCTCTACAACCCTCAGCAGCAATGGTTCGAAGTACCCGGTCATCAGAATGTTCGATAAAATGCCCTAAAAAAAGTATGCAAGCCCGATTATCTTGAAACTTTGAATAGGTTCCTGCTCTTTGGACGACATGAGGCACTAAAGAGGGCGAGTCTGGTGGTGGTGGTTCATCTAACAAAGACCGTAACGCACCATCAACATCTCCGGTATTAAGGGCGTGCATTACACAGGCAAGGCGTGAGGCACCATCAGAACTTTCTTGGAGAATTGGGATTGCATCGGAGATGTCATAACCACAGGTTGCAAGCTGGGCAAAACAGGCAGGAACATACTCTGCCGATGCGCCTTTCAAAGCATTCACAAGCAACGGGATATATCGCTCTGGATTCCTTGCTCCAGGTTTGTGTTTCCAGCCAGCAAGTCCATGAACAAGGCTTTTTGCAACAGTTTTTCGGAGATGCTTGTCTTTATGCTCAAGACAGGCAATGAGTTCATTCCAAATACGCTCTCGCTCCAAATTTGGATATTTCATCTCACGACTTCCAACCACAACGCTTACAAGAACAGCAACCGATTGATGCCGAATATCACGCTGTTTACTATGAAGCTGGTCAATCTGCTGGTCAACAAAGCTATCCCAACCGAACGGTACGTGATGATTTAGGGCTCCTAAAGCACTTTCAAAGCATTGCCTTCGCGATTTATCACTGTCAATGCTCAAAATAAGTTTACTAATTTGTGAGAACAGGAACTCAGCAGCCTCTTCGAGTCCATCACCACTCTGACTGCTTACTTCATTGAGGCGATTACTGGCATTAAAGTGAGTTGACCAATCTTTACTCAACAGTGCTTGGGCAAACTCAATTGCGCTCATGTGTGTCCCTCGTGCTCGAAACTTTTTTGTGACCAGTACGCAAATTTTACGCAGTACCGAGTAACTTTAGGAAACACACATTTCCATAAGTTACTTGGCTTTTGGCTTGAGCCAGGTCTACCAATCTGACATTATTGGAATTATGTAAGCGGGCTTTTTATGTCAAAAAGCCCTGCCTGGCTTAGTTATAGCAGCGGAAAAATTCTGGTCGTTAGTGAACCGTTAGCTTAAGCTGTCCCATTTACGATGTCTGGTTGATTACTACTGAGAAGCCTGTAATAGCGCAAAGTCGTTACTTAGGATTCGGACTGTCCCATTTAGAGGTAAAAACGGGACAGTTCAAGCCGTTCGTTAGCCAATTAGAGCGATCGCTGAAAGCTTTATTTCATGAGCCTTCTAGCCTTAACGACCACTTTTTTTCCGTTGCTATAACTAAGTCTGTATAGTTGCGCAGCTCGCAACGGAGCAAGAGGGTGAAAGAGGAAAAGGGCAGCGGTGTAAGGGTTTGAGCGATTGTGCCAGTTGACGGCTAGTGCAGCATCGGTAGCGCAAGCTGATCATTAGGCACGTTTATCAATGGGCACCTTAGAACTAACAGAGACATAATTAACCCGGTCAGAGCGATCGGGTTTTTTGCCTTATGGACCGTAAGCCGATCATGCTGCTGCTGGCTGTCAGGTGACACGAGGATTTTCAGATTGGCTTCCTAGAGGCAGCCCCTACAGACACCTGCTAACCACCAAGGGATTCAGAAGATAACCCAGTAGCGATGCAGTCTAAATCCAGTCCAATTGTCTTAGCATCACGATGTTTTACGCTTGATTGTATGAATGCATGGCTTCTCACATGGGAAGGGACAGAAGGTCCCGCAGTAGTTCCAGATAAAAAGATTGTGGCAATCATTTCAGGTCGTTTATCTTCAAAAACAATTGAAGAGGTAGTTGATATCCTTTATCGTCGAAGCATTGGTCCTGCCTATGATATGGCTTCTCTTGCAAACAAGCGGAAGCAGAGAGAGGATGAGTACAGGCTTATTTACAGTCAATCAAATCGCTTCTTCTATGGCAGAAGCGCATTGTGTATCTATGCACGAAAGGTTTTTAACCTGAAAGTCGAGCGTGATGAATCTCATCAGGTTGAGCGTGTGCGATGGACAGAATTTGCTTACCTACAAATGAAGGAGCCGGAAACTATGCCTCAAGAGGTTGAACCTGCGACAGAAAAGGAGCTATTACGTAAGCTTAATGAACCCTTAGCACTTGATATACTCGATGCATATTAGCGTGAAGTCTAAACTAGCATTGAAGTAGATATGTTTGTTGTAAAAAAGTTTCAGTCTAATAATTGTTAGATATACATCTATGACTAGCTCTATTGAGATTCAAGATATCGACTTCGTAGATTTAACTTATGAAGAATCTAGTCAGGTGAGAAGTTCGATTTTGAAAGGGGAAAATTTTTATGGTTATATACCAGAAAAAGGATTTAGCTTTATTGTCAAAAATTTCAAAATTTTATCTTCTATTGGCATCCTTGAACAAAATTGGTTTCTAGCCTACACGCACTCATCACACTTTGAAGATGTCTCTCTCGATCTGGTACAAGAAATTTTTGACACGTGCGACAGAAAAATACTTCAAGAGAAGTACCCTATTTATGTAGGTGATCACTTTAGTAACGGTGAACGATTTAGCTTGTTTCGGGGTTGTGCAGGACCTATCCATAAAAAAGGTATGTCATGGACTTCTTCGTTAGATAAAGCAATTTGGTATGCTGCTCATCATGCTGAACATTATGATTTAGATAATGTTGCAGTTTACGCGGCAGTTGTGAGCAGAGAAGATATTTATTGTTGTGGAGATCACTATGACCATGACTTCATAGTGAGACCCAAAGAATGGTGGCGTATAGAAGTTCCACAGAGCGAATTCAGATTAGATAGACCAAGATAAACAAGGAATACCTATTAGCTATTTATATCAATGTAGTTGACGACATTGATACTGAATCGAAGGACATTCGCAACCAGCTAGGTTATGGTTCCCTAGAAGGTATATCCTTGAGAGTTCTTCACTCGTCCAAAAGACTCGAAGTCTTCAAGTGAAGCAATGGCAACATTTATTGATAATGTAATCCCCCATTAAATTGCCTGTCTCAAGGTCATAAATTGGTATAGCGACACCATCAGGAACTGTATGAATTTCAATAACCCCAATATTACTAATTCCTATAAAGTTTTCTAAATTAGCAAATTTGAGATTATGAGATCCAAAAAAGTTATCTAAACCTATACGATGAAGTTCTTGAGTGGCTGGATTTAAGATGTAATCAAATCCTATTTCTTCGAATTCTCGATATGTTTTTAGATTTTTTAATAGCCTTCCATAAAGCTTCTTTTGAAACTTATTCATTATTACCATCTTCCTTTTCTCAATTGAAATAACGTGGAATACCTGTGAGAGCGATGTGCAGTACCTGTATATAGGAGCTAACACTTAACTTGAGGTAGTTAAGCTGAATATCTTCACAAGCTAACTGAACTCAAATAAAGAGTCAAAATCTTTCGTCAATGAAACACTTATGGCAGGATTTGGATAGGAGTTTCTTCATCCAGATTAACATTCAAAATTTAACTTCCGAAGCATCCGAGCACAACAAATCTGGAACCTTGTGCTTGCTGAATGGAGAACTTCGCAGGCCTGGACTGAATTTGGCATGTGCGATTCGTTCGTTTGAAATGAGTCTCGCGACTCAAGGAAAACGGCAGGCTAAAAGGGCAACTGCCCTCTGAACCTAGACAACTTGGTTGCTGTGCAGTGCGTCTAGAGAGCGTTGCTTTCTAGATTATTCTCGCCCCCCAAGTGCAGGGGTGACAGCCTATCCCCCACCCAAGCGACTGACTCTCAACCGGGTGAAGCGGGGATAAAAGGTGGTAACGCCGAATCCAACGGCGAATCCCATCGAGCAGAGATGGTCATGAGTAGGAACACGAACTCCTCCAACCGTCGTTAGTTAGACCAAGCCTACGTGGATTATTGGCTTGACCCAAAACGGGATCGGCTAGATGAGCCAGGCAGTTATGCCACTGACCTGGATGCACTCTCCATAAACCCGGCGGATAGGGAGACTCTAACACCATCGCCAAACGGCAGCCAGGAACGAAGTAACTCTCCTGTACTCTCTCAAGTTGGGTCGATAACTTGAGTCGCTAGTCAGGCGCATGAGACAGGCGAGCAGGATTGTCTCAGAAGCAAACGCCCAGGGGAAAGCCCAGGGATAGGCAGACAGAGACACAACGACTTGGAAGATAAAGGAGTCAGTCGGAGTCAACACGTTATGAACCCGGTCTTACAACCGAGGTATGAATGGAAGACATTGCCCTGGAAACAAATCCAGCGGCGGGTTTTCAAGCTCCAAAAACGCATTTATCGAGCCTCCTGTTGTGGCAACGTCAAGGCAGTCCACAAACTCCAACGACTACTGCTCAAAGCCTGGTCAGCCCGCTGCTTGGCTGTGCGGCGCGTGACTCAAGACAATGCGGGTAAGAAAACAGCGGGCATTGATGGGGTGGCGTCACTGTCTCCCACCGCTCGGCTGCGACTGGTCGCCAGCCTGAAACTTGGCATCAAAGCCGCTCCGGCACGACGCGTCTGGATACCCAAACCAGGGAGCGCTGAACAGCGACCCTTGGGCATTCTGACCATGCATGACCGCGCCTTGCAAGCTCTGGTAAAACTGGCACTCGAACCCGAATGGGAAGCCAAGTTTGAACCGGGCAGCTATGGCTTTCGACCAGGACGCTCAGCGCATGATGCGCTCCAAGCCATCTATCTGAGTCTGACGCATGCTCCCAAGTATGTGTTGGATGCCGATCTTTGGCAGTGTTTCAACCGGATCAATCAAACGGCGCTACTGCACAAACTGCACACCTTTCCAGCTCTACGCCGCCAAATCAAGCGTTGGCTACAAGCGGGAGTGATTGACCAAGAGGGGTTTTCTAGCACTGATGCTGGGACACAACAGGGAGGGGTGATCAGCCCACTCCTGTGTAATGTGGCCTTGCATGGACTAGAAACGGTACTGAAGCAACAAATTCCCACCAAGGCAGCAAAACTCACGGTTGTCCGTTTTGCTGATGATTTCGTGGTGCTTCATCAAGACCGCCAGGTCATTCAACAGTGTCAGCAGCAGATTGCACAATGGCTGCAACCGATGGGTCTGGAGTTGAAACCGAGCAAAACGCGTCTATGCCACACACTAACCCAGCTGGATGGTCGCAGCGGCTTTGATTTTCTTGGCTTTGAAGTGCGGCAATACCCCGTTGGTCAAACCCACTCTAAGCAAGGCTTCAAAACCCTGATTAAACCGAGTCAAACGGCGATCCAGCGACACCTGCAACAGCTCCGAGACCTTGTCAACCACCACAAAGCAGCGCCCCAAGCCGCCCTAATTCGCCAGCTCAATCCGGTGATTTGGGGTTGGAGTGCTTACTATGCGGCGGTGTGCAGTAAAGAGTTGTACCAGCGGGTCGATTGGTCAGTCTGGCAAAAGCTGTGGTCATGGGCAAGACGTAGACATCCGAATAAAAGCCGTGGCTGGGTGGCCCATAAATATTGGCGACGAACACAAGGCAGACGGGTGTTTGCGAGTGTTAGCAATCAACTGCGCCTGCATCGGGACTACCCGATTCGCAGGCACATCAAAGTCAAGGGTGTCAAAACACCGTTTGATGGTGATTGGTTGTATTGGAGTACACGCCTGGGTGAACACCCAGATACTCCCCGTCGAGTGGCTCGTCTACTCAAGCAACAGCGGGGGAAATGTGCTGTTTGTGGTCTGTATTTTCAAATGGAGTCGTTGCTAGAAATCGACCACATCATCCCTAAAGCGTTGGGTGGGAAGGATGAGTTTCAGAATTGGCAGCTACTGCATCGACATTGCCATGATGTAAAATCCGCGGTGGATGGGTCTCACCCCAGTCATCGTTGAGGTACTGATGACAACAGCCAAGTGGTTGAGGAGCCGGATGAAGGGAAACTGTGCGCCGTGGTACGCACTGATAGAATCGCCAACGCAGTTGGCTGGAGTTCAAGGCAATTGACTCCAAGGCGAACAACTTACCTTAACTCGAAAGAGAAGGGGGACAAGAGC